>WRHF01000165.1 GCA_009783415.1 Clostridiales bacterium | reverse complement strand
CCTACGTGCATACCTTAGGCTTTGCCGAAGGTAAAGTCAAGGTAGGTCAGTCGAAAAAATTGCTAGCGAATCTGGCAGCGCTGTGTTTTTAGAGGTTGCCTTTAGAAAATTGCATATTCAAAAAACAAAAGGAGGAAAAAGAAAATGCAAACTGGAGCAAGAAAACTGCTTTTATCTTTACTGGCCCTGGTGGTACTGATCAGCGTATTTGCAGGCATGGCGCTTACGGCAAATGCGGATGATGGTAATGCTTGCGCGATCGACGAAGAGGAGTATGAAACGATTGCTGAAGCAATTGCAGCTGTGGAGCCTCACCTAGCGGTAGCCACCACCATCAGACTATTGCGTGATGTGGAAATTAGCGGTGAAGAAGAAGATCTGATTTTCAATGGTCAAAACATCACAATGGATTTAGCCGGCCATGATCTGAAGATCATAAACGGCAATGGTTTGTGGCTTGTTAACGGCAGCATAGTCAATTTTATTTATAATGGACTTGAAGTCGTTTTCGTATCTCAATGGATTGAAGTTGATGATGGCAGCTCGCTCACACTTCCCTACTACAATTCTGACCTTGAGGAAAGTGGTATATATTGTTTTGACGAAGATAGCTCTATAACAATAGACGGTAACGTAGAATTTAGCAGCGAGCAATCTACAGTAACTGCCGGTGAAGGCGGCAAAATAACGGTACAGGGAGATGCCTCTCAAGGTGGTGATAGCAGCGACTGGGATTTTATCAGGTGCAGAGGTGAGGGCAGTGAAATCACTATCAACGGGAATGTGTCCTCAACAGCCACCGCGATCATAGTTTTGGATGATGGAAAAATTACCGTTGATGGAAACGTTGATGCTGTCGAATTCGGCGTTTTTGGTTTTGTTAGCGAAGAAAAACTTGATGACGAAAGTGTTTATGGCGGTACGGTTACCGTTACCGGAAATATAACTTCAGAATTAAACGGTGTTTTTGCTACAAGAACAAATGTGACCGTTGCAGGTGGAATTACTGCAGCAGGTAGTTTTGGTGTATTATGTGCATTTGAGGGAGAAGTTTCTGTTGGTGCTGACATTACCGTGGCTACTGATACCCCTGAACCCCTTGAACCCTTTGAACCCCTAGCGCTTGAAGAGTCTAGAGCAGTTATTTGCTTTGATGAAGGCTCAAAAGTGGAAGTTGCCGGTGATATTGCAGTAATAGCTGATAATTATGCAAATGGCGTTATCTGCTGGGACGGTGGAGAAGTTGCGGTTAGCGGTAGTATAAACATTATCGGTCCGTTTGCCGATGCCCTGTGGTGCGAAAATCCGGGATCTAAAATTGAAGTCTTTAATAACATTACTGTAACAGGCACAGATGATGATGCCCCCCCCTGTAGCGGTGTTTACTGTGAGGAGGGCGGAGAAATAAAAGTTATCGGCAGCATTACCGTAACCGCTCCGAAAACCGATGCTGTATTATGCGGCAATGAAAATTCAAAAGTGACAATTACCGGCGATATTATAGCAACCGGCACAGATGAAAGTTATCCAAATAGCGCTCTTGGCTGCTGGGATAGCGCAGAAGTTGAAGTAATTGCCGGCAATATAACCTTAACGGGCAACGGTGATGCTGTATGGGCCGGTGGCGGAGCTACGATAGAAATTAATGGAAATATTAGAGCAAGCGGTGAGGACTATTGCGGTGGTATTTGGTGCGTCTATGGTTCGGAAGTCACCGTGAACGGCAATATCAGCGTCAGCGGAGACGCTGTTTGCGTCGGCGTTTGGTGCGAGGAAGACGGAAAGGTTACCGTTAACGGCGGAATAACCTCCAACGGAGAAGAGGCGGCATATATTGGTTTTGGCTTTGTTGAGGAAGAGTTCTGGTCTCATCCGGAGACAACCATGGATAAAGGGGAAGGTGAAGCTTATGAGCCGGAGGGAGCGGCTTATCTGAAAGAAGGATATTTGGCTTATACCGATCAGGAAGCAGAGAGGCCATCCTATGTCTGGGTACACGTGGATGTAGCTCCTGCCATTAGCGGCGGCTCGACAAGTATGACTTTGGCTGTAGGCTATGGAGCAACTTCTACTGTTGCTTATAATGTGAGCGGCATACCTGTGCCTGAGATATCTGTAAGCGGCGGCGAGGAAAAAGTTACCTGGAACCATATCACCAAAAAACTGGATATCGCAGCAGGGCTTGCAGCCGGGATTTATACTGTTGTCCTGACAGCGGCTAACGGGGTTTCTCCAAATGCCACTCTTACCTTTACCTTGACAGTAGAAGCAGGAGGCGGCCCGGGGGGAACCACCTTCACCGTAACTTTTAATACCAACGGCGGCAGCCTGGTAGAAAGCCAGAATGTGACAGCGGGCAGCACGGCGACCCGGCCCCCTGATCCGACAAAAGATAATTATAATTTTGCGGGATGGTATTCGGATCCGGCTTTAACAGAAGCATATGACTTCACTGCGGCGGTAACTGGCAATATCACGATTTATGCCAAGTGGACGCTGAAACAGGGCACCTCTCCCGGCTGGAATAATCCCTTTACGGATGTTAAAACGGGCGATTGGTTTTATGATAATGTGCAATTCGTTTTCGAAAAAGGGCTGATGAAGGGGATATCTGCTACTCTATTTGCCCCGAATCAGTCAATGAGCCGCGCTATGATGATAACAGTTCTGGCCAGATACGCCGGAGTTAATACCGCAGGCGGCCCAACCTGGTATTCCCAGGCAGTTGCCTGGGGGATGGAAAACGATATAACCGATGGAACGAATCTAGACGATAATGTAACCCGGGAGCAGGTCGTCGCCATGCTTTGGCGATATTTCGACGAGCCGGAATCAGACGGCGATTTAAGTGAATTCAGTGATAGGGCAAAGATCAGCGAATATGCTGTTGATGCTATGAAATGGGCGGTAGAAAACGGGATAATCAACGGCTACCCTGATAAAACCTTACGGCCCCAGGCAAATGCCACCCGCGCCGAAGTTGCAGCAATATTCCACAGGATCGTGGCAAAATGGGGAATGGGAGATAGATTATAGGTAATAGGTAATAGGTAATAAAGCGAGGGGGCTGTTGAAATGTTATGGATTTCAATAGCCCCCCTTTATCCGCAGTCATAAGGTCCGGGAAAAAGTTTTTAGTACCTCTGAGACACAAAGTGTCAATAAAAAACAAGTTCTTGACTTCAATCACGCTTTGCATAAGCAAAGCTACAACAACTCAACACTCATAACTCATAACTCAACACTGCGGTCGCAGACCGTTTTAGATGCTCATAGCTCAGTATTTCTCTTATTGTTGTCAAAAAGCAATCAAGTTCGGCTTCGTTATTATATATGCCAAAGCTGATGCGTACCATTCCTTCGGGGGTATGGCAGGATGGCTCCGGCTTATTTGGCCCCAGCAGGCGATGCGCATAGGGGTGGGCGCAAAAAGCGGCATGGCGGACAGCAATACCGCTATGACCTGCCAGAATATTGGCAACCAGATCATTTTTTATCTCGCAAAGATTAAATATAATAATGCCTACCCTGTCCAGGATATTTTCATTATCGCCATATAAAATAACCTCGTCAAGCTCTTTGAGCCCATCCAGGGCCAGCTTCATCAGGCGCTGCTCATGTTGTCTGATATAATCAAAGCCGATGCCTTTCAGAATTTTTATTGCCTGCAGCATCCCCACCACCCCCGGATAATTGGGCGAACCTGCCTCATAAAGATCAGGAGCAGGCAAATAGAGTTCCGAATCATCACATACGGCATCAACCATACCGCCGCCGCAAAATTGGGGGATATGCTTATTCAGCTCTTCGGAAAGGCCGACCACGGCGCCGCCGCCAAAGGGAGAGTACATCTTGTGAGCCGAGAAAACAAAAAAATCAATATTTTCTTCTTCTGTCTGCCCCAGCATGCTAAACTCGCGATGGGCAACGATTTGGGCGCCATCCACTATGATTTTTGCCTTGTATTGATGAGCGAGTCCGGCAATTCTATGCACATCATTGATATAACCTGTGACATTGGAAGCTGCCGTGACAGAAACATATTTGATTTTACCCTCATGCATCTGCAAAAGACGCTCAATATCATCGATGATCAGGCGTCCTTTTGCATCCACTTCGGCATATACCGTTTTGGCCCGCTCGCGCCAGGGCAAGTCATTGGCATGATGTTCCATGCGGGTCGTGAGAACTATATCTTCCGGGCTCTCAATAAGGGCTGATGCCAGTTTATTGATGCCGTCCGTAGTAGAATTGACATAGAAAACCGTATAAATATCACTGTTTGCCCCGACAAAATCCTTGACAATATCACGGCCGCTTGTATAAAGCGCAGTTGAATGTTCGGATTTATATCCTTTGCCGCGGCCGATAGAACCATAATACATAAGCTGCTCTTCTATTTCCTGTACAACCTTCTTAAAAGGCGGAGTAGTAGCAGCATTATCCAGATTGATAGCAGGCGCCATTCTTTTATTATCAAGCTCAACAAGAGCATCCAACCCAAAGATCATATCGCGGATATTGGCTGCGTTATTCATTATATCAAACTTCTCCTTAATTCCTAACTCAAGTAACATTTGCCAGAAGCCAGTTGTCCAATTTTTACTGAGCAATATATCTACAAGGCACTGACTTCCAGCTGATCCCCGGAGATATCCAGCAAAAATAATCCCTTTGCCCAAAGCTTTACTGTCATCTGAAAGGCGCCGTCACTGCCGGGGCTGGGATAAAAGGTTTGCCGGCTTAGGTATTTGGTTTTGTCCTGGGGGTTGAGCTGATAAACCGTGAGAGGAACCTGGTTGTTGGCTGCATAACCTTGCAGGGACAGATCCTGTCCGCTGATTGTTTGCTGCCGGGGGCCAAGGAAAAAACCGGTTCCTTTAGCAAATTCTGCCGTCAGATAAATGTCATCGGGCCCGGCCTCCGCCACGCTATAGACGCCAATACCCATAAAGCGCAGATCCGGATTATAAATATTGCTGCTTTGATCTACTGAATGGAGCCAATACTCCAGGAGGCTTTTGGCATCGGGGAAGCCTTTGGCCAGGTTTTCCCCCACAGGGCCCAAATTATAAGCGGCAGAGCGGGCCTGGATCCCACCCTTTGTGGGCGAAGTATGAGAAAGAAAGCGGTTTACCGCCATATCCTGGCTGTGGGCTTGGGCCATTTTGGTCAAAGGCTCCGCCAGGCGCACCGGAGCCAGGCTCTGGTCGGACCGGGTTTGATTGATCAGTTTCAGTAAATCTCCCGCCAGGGATTGCGCCTGGCTTCCCTGACTTCCCTGGTTGTTCCCTTTCGGAGGCTCGTCCTTGATAGAAGTAATGCGTACCAGGCGTTTATCTGCCACCCAATCCACCTTGCAATCCAAACTCTCTCCCACAAAACGCAAAGGTAGAAGGGTACGCCCCTGTACCTCTTTAGCAGGCACATCCATGGTCAGGTTTTGGCCGTTAAGGGTAGCCTCTTTTTTCCCCAGCCAGAGGATCAAGATTTTGCCCGGCCGGCTGACAGTAACTTTTTTGCTGGCATTCTCAAAATCTACCTTGGCTCCCATTTTTTCGGCAATAGCCCGGATTGGCGCCAAAGTACGTCCGTTCTCCAAAAGAGGCGGCACATCCAGCTTCAAAAAATCCCCATCCACCTCCACCTGAATGTCAGGTGGAGCAGCCAAAGCGGTAACTCCTGGGCAAATAGTCAGTATCATTAGAAGGGCAATTGGCAGAATATTCAGTATTTTATTCATGGCTACCTTCCTTTGGTTTTTCTCACTTATCTTTAACAAAAGATGACAAAATCATACTGGCCAGGCTCAACAGTATGGAAGCCCAAATTGCCGTGAGGAAATTGTTTATGTAAAATCCTCTGACCACGGCCCCGGTCATACCCAATATAGCGGCATTGACCACAAAGGTAAAAAGTCCCAGGGTAGCCATATTGATAGGCAATGTCAGCAAAAGCAAGATGGGGCGCACCAAGGCATTCAAAATACCAAAAATCAAGGCCGCAACAACAATAGTCCAAAGAGAATTAGCATGAACCCCGGAAACAAACCTCTCAATCAAAATCAAAGCCACCGAATTGATCAACCAACGAGTAAGAAACTTTTTCATAATCCTCATTTCTCCTTTCCAAAACCCAACTAAAACCACCCCTACCATTAACGCCATCTCTCAAAACAGAGAATTAGTACCTACTACTTTAATATTTTCACCCGAAAACTTCAACAAACTCCTAACTCCTACCCCAGATAAACTGGAAAAGCATTCAAAAACAAATTAGACACGGATTTACGCGGATTAAAAACGGATTAGCACGGATTTTTTTTATTATAAAAAGTATTGAATTATTTTT
>WRHF01000164.1 GCA_009783415.1 Clostridiales bacterium | reverse complement strand
TTTTAATTAAGCTTTCTCAGGCGCAGCCCAGTGGCTAGTATCTAGTGGCTAGTGGCTAGAACGGGTGACTTTCGCTTCGCGAAAGGATTAAATTAAATTCTTGTTTTTTATTGACACTTTGCGTCCCATAGGTACTAAAACGCAGAGGGCGGCGGAACCTGCTGACAGTCAAAATGACCACCGGCAGATTCCGCTGCCCTCTGTATTTACTCAATCGTTTTGCGCAGCAAAACCCACAATAATTGTCAATTGTCAATCGTCAATTGTCAATTGCCATCATCCTCCGACGACCATGCGCAGGATCAGAGCAGCATCAGTGGAATCGATAACGCCATCTCCGTTGATATCACCGAAAACAAGCGCTCTGTTTGTCCAGGGAACCAGGCCGACATACATTTGCAGCAGCAAAATGGCATCTTCGGGGGTCACTTTTCCGTTGCCGTCTATGTCGCCCATTATCCCGATAACCAATATGCCTTCTTCAACCTGCAAATCAACATCGAAAAACTCCTCCAGGTAACGGTTAAGGCCGGCTTTTATTACATTTACAGTCAAAGGCGCCTCCAAAACAGAAGGCATAGCAACGACCTCATACTTGACCGTGAAAACCAGGACATCGTCCATAACCTTATCAGAGCTGGCATAAGCGATTTTTAAAATATCTTTGCCATCAAATACCGGATTGGCGGCAAAGATGCCGCCGGATCCTCCGACGCCCAGGCTGGCGGCAGGGGTGATCAGGATTGGCTTATAAATGCTGCTGTCATAGGGCAGCTCCAGATCAAAGTTGGTGAAGCCAAAAACATTACCGATGATGCTGTAGGTAACATCAACAGAACCGCCTGGTGCTACCCCGGCTTTGGCAACTCTAAGAACAGGCTTATAATTATTCCATCCAATTTTTTCCAGCTCAACAACCAAATCAGTTGCCGTGCCGCTGGGGAAATTGATAGTTTTTGTTACATAACCTGCTTTGCTGAAGATAATGCTTCTGTCGCCGCCGATATCCGGGGTGGAGAATTTTCCGTCCCCGTCCGATAATACAGGGATATTGCCGCCGCGGGCATTATTAAAGGGAGCAAGCTGTACTTGAACGCCCGGCAATATCTCCTTGGTATCGATATCATATACTGTGCCGTTAGCGGCAGCGGTAGGTGTCGTCACCAAGTCAAAGGTATTGGTGGAAAAGGCATTGCGCAGGAAAACCCGGGTAGTATCAACGCCGAAGGGCATAGTGCAGGCGCTCATATAACCGGATCTGCTTGCCTCAATATAATACATACCGGGTTCCACATTTTGCAGCACATCGTCGCCGTTGGCATTGCCTATGCTTTGCAGCGGAGCTCCCACCGGGGCGCCGTCCAGCCTCTTCAACTGATAATAGACGGCCGTGGATTTGGTGGCGATCCGGATATGGACTTCCTGGTTTTTGGTCAGGGTGATATTTCTGCCGGTTATATCCCTGTCAAGCAGGAAATTATAACCGCCGCCGACTCCATATTGAAGGGTGTTGGAGGGATAGACTCTGTCGCTGGGATCAATGCCGTATAATCTGCCCAGGTTCAATTCCAAAGCGCCTAAATGTTCATCGGCTATATGCATTTGAGGTTTATAGCCCTCCGGTGTTTTGACGGCAACTGCGGCGAATGGTTTATTCCAGGTTTCCACAGTGGCGTCCAGGGTATATTTGCCCTCGGCATCTGTGAGCACAGGCCCGCCCAGAACTTTGTAAGCATTGCCGATGTTCAAAACATAAACTTCCGCTCCGGCCAGAGGTACGGCATCGCTGCCATTGGAATTGACGCCGGCTAAGATAGTGCCGCTGACCTTAAAGGATAGCCGTGCGAGCTGCAGATCTATATTCGCAGCATTGGAATCGCTGATGTTGAAAGCAGAGCCCTCGCCCAGGAAATATTTGGGTTTGTCAGCTGTTATGTAATAATCAACACCGGCAGGCACGCCGTCTATGCTGTAATAGCCGTCCCAGTCGGATTTGGTTTTGGCTACTGCTTTGCTGTCCTTGTCATAAAGGATCACTTCCGATTCCACACCTACATATTTGCCGGCTTCGGCGGCGGGGGTGTCGCAGGTGATCTGGCCGCTGACGGTATAAACTTTGGCGCTGCCGAGATGGATCATCCCGCCGGTGCTTATGATATCCGGGGTATAAGTATTGTCGGCGACAGTATTATAAAGGGCAGCCAGGGTGCCTTTATTGGCGCCGCTGCCGAATTGACCCACCCCGTCAAAGCCGGGGCCGCCTACTTTTACGGTTTCACCGCGCCAGTTGAGCAGGGTGACATCGCTGATGGTACCCTTGATCAGGTAATCTCCCGCTGTCGCTCCGGCTTTTGCTTTGAAGCCTAAGCTAAGAATGGTGTCTTTGTCGATCATCTCGGTACCGGCAGCGGTTATAACCAGCCGGCCGAGATCCGCGTTACTGGTGTCTACTTCATAGGAAAAAGGAGCGCTGCCGGTTGAGACATAATCAAAATTGGCGGCATCGAATTCAACCGCCATCTTGAAACCGGCCAGACCGCCCGGTACGCCCAGCGGGGTGGCGACGCGCATGACGGCGTTGCCGCTGGTTGTTGTCGGATTGGGGGTATCATTAATGGCATTGGCGCCCAGGGTCAAGATATCAAAATCAACCGTAAAGGCATCGTTTGCTTGGAGATAATTTTCGGAAGCCGTCAGTTCGGCCTGGTAAATATGTTTGGCAGGACCGGGGTTGGCAGTATTTACGGTTGGAGTAGCTTTTCCGGTATAGTCGACCTTTATGGTGTCATAGAAGTCGCCGTTCTCCAGCACCGTGATTGTCAGGCCGAGGCAGGGCTCTATAAAAGTAGCGCCCGTTTTCATGCCGGTACTGGTGGAGCAAAGCTTAAAACCGCCTGCGCCATGGCCTGTTTCCCAGGTGGGGTTGGCGATCATACTGACCACCACACCCTGGTTGGCGGCAGACATAGCATTGTCGGCGCCTATCCGTTTACGGCTTTCCACTACCAAAAAAGTGGGGAAGGATTTGATGGCATAGGTTTCACCGCCGATAAAGGGATTGGTGAACCAGTCATACCAGTTATAATCCAGTTTTTTGGGGTTCCAGCCATTGTTCCAAATCACGCCGAAAGTGTCGCGGGTACGCCATTCCTTGGGTATCAGCACCATTCTGGTTGTGATACCGGGATCGTCAATATAGCTACCGCCATCTTCCCCATAACTGGCGGTGGCGCGAATGCGGATGGTTTCCGTATCGCCCGGCAGCACCACCTTGATCTCGTCATCGGGGATCCAGCCGCAGCGGTATTTTTTCCAGGATGTCAGATCCGCAGTGTCGCCGCCGAATTTAGAACCGGTAGTGACTTCTCCGGGATTGGTACCCATGGAGCCATAGCTGTAGTCGTCGAACATGCCCATGCCATGGAGAAATTCGTGCATACTGGTGTTAACGGCGCTTCTGGGATTGCCGGCTGACCAAAGGTTTTTGATACCGAATACCCCGGAGCCGACTATGCGGCCTTCCTTGGTGGTAATGCCCGGCTTATGTCTGAATTCGCTTTCCCGCTGCAACAAGGCCTGGTCATTAAAGGAAAAAGAAGTATCCAGGCCGCCGCCGCCCTGTAAGCCGGCGCGGTGGCCGAAAGAGCTTATTGGCACAACGGTATATATCAGGTCGATATCTTCAATATCCAAACCGGGGATGTCCCGGTAAGCCGCATCGATAGCGGCTTGATGCAGCCGGGAGAACTGGCGGTAATCCTCGCAGTCGGCTGGGCCTTGCACGGCATAACCGATCATCGGCCCGTCCAAATGGAACCAGGGCCATTTAGCGGTTACCGGGTCAAGCCCTTGTACCTGAGCCAGACGCTCATTGAGGCATTCCACCTCGATCTCAAAAGTGCCCAGGGAGACTTCATTTACTATCTGCACCAACCCTTTAAAATCCTGGGCAACATCGGTTGTTCCCCAGACGAATTTAGCGGGGTCCATATTCTTGACGCCGTTGGCGCCGAAATGCTGGTATCCGGCTGAGCCATTAAAGCCGTTTGAGCCGAAAAAGGTGCTTTCATAAATGATTTGGGGATCGGACAGATCATAAATAGAACCTTGGTTTCGAAAGACATTTCTTTGCAGGCCATAGGGGACGCCTATTTCACCTTTCAAGTCGGTAAAATCCACGGCGATCACATAAATCTTTGCTTTGCCCGAAGGCCTGTCCGTGGGGAAGAACTGGGTGCCGCCTTTGGCGAAAAAGGGGTCGATCACACCGCCGGTCATGATGGTGTTGGGTGCAAATTCCCTCATTGTGATCGCATTTTCCGTGCAATACTCGCTGGCATGGATGTCGTCTACCACGAAGCGCCGGGCAATGTCCCCGTCTCCTCCCGCGGCAAAAGCGATTTGGCTAATACCTGTTAACAAGAGCAGAACCAAAGTCAATGAAAGCAATGAGAATTTGTAAGTAGTTTTTTTAAACATTATGTCCCTCCTAAAAATAATTTCTTTTGTTGCGGGCATCTTCTTGCAATAAGTGCAAGTTAAAAATCATCTGCCATATCATTCCCCCTTTGCAGTGCAGATAACAAGCGGCAATTAATAAATCCTTGTATTTGGTTAAAAATAATGGTATAATTGACCTCGATGTATAATATGTATATAATATAGTATTATTCCAGTTCTGTCAATAAAAGGGAGCATTGACTTTATGGATAAATCAAGCAGGATCCTCCTGGCTCATGGCAGCGGCGGGCTGCTCTACCGGCGTTTGGTGGAGGAAGTGTTACTTCCGTATTTTACCAATCCTATCCTTTCTCAGCTGGGCGATGCCGCGCTCTGCGATCTGCCCTCCGGCCGGTTGGCTCTGACTTGCGATTCCTTTGTGGTCAAACCTCTTTTTTTTCCGGGCGGTGATATCGGCCGCCTGGCTGTTTGCGGTACTGTTAACGACCTGGCCATGAGCGGAGCCCGGCCCCTTTATCTGACCTTGGGATTGATTATAGAAGAAGGATTTTTAATGGCTGATTTACAGCGGATCTGCGCATCTATTGCCCAGGCGGCACAGGAGGCGGGGGTAAGCATAATCACAGGTGATACCAAGGTGGTGGGCAAAGGGCAAGCCGACGGCATTTTTATCAATACGGCGGGAGTCGGCGTGGTGGCTTCTCAGCGGGATTTGAGCCGGGGACCCCAAGTACAACCCGGAGATAAAGTGCTGCTGACCGGGTCTTTGGCCCAACATGGCATGGCGGTGATGGCAGCCCGGGAGGAATTGGCCATAGACCCGCCCCTTGTCAGTGATGTAGCACCGTTGCCTAGTCTGACTGATGCGATTTTTAAAGCTGCTCCCGGAATCAAGTTGCTGCGTGATCCCACCCGGGGAGGTGTAGCGGCAACCTTAAGCGAATGGGCGGAAAGCACAGGCTTGAGTATTTGCCTGGAAGAAGCAGCCCTACCTTTGGAACGGCCGGTAGCGGCTCTCTGCGAATTATTGGGCCTGGATCCCCTTTATGTAGCCAATGAAGGAAAATTCTTGGCAGCAGTTCCTCCAAAGGAAGAAAAAGCGGCCCTGGCAGCCCTGAGAGCTCATCCCCTAGGCCGGCAAGCAGCCTGCATAGGCGCTTTTACTGACGAACCGGGAGCCAAAGTATCGATCACCACACCTTATGGAGGACGGCGGTTGGTGGGGATGATTAGTGGGGAGCAGCTCCCGCGTATTTGCTAGAGATTGGAAGATGGAGGATGGGAATTGAGTCAGTGTGGAGTGTGGAGTGTGGAGTGTGGAGTGTGGAGTTTTGGAAGCTTTTGCTGCGCAAAAGCATTGAAGTAAAAACCTAACGCGGTCTTTGACCGCTTGTATCTAGAACTGGTGTGTTTTCGTTTCATGAAAACTATGGTTCTTCACAAATTTAGTGTTTGCATGTGGGTATAGGTTTTTAATAGCTTACGGACTCGTTTCGTAAATAAAAAACAAGAATTTTGTTCAATAGTTTTCGCGAAGCGAAAAGTTACCCTCATTCTGATTTCTGAATACTGAATCCTGAATACTTGCGGCTGAAAGCCGCTTTAGACAAGCATCACGTTACCCGTCATTCTGCGCGAAGTCGCAGAATCCATTTCCCTATCAGCCACAATGTCTTGAATAACATGATATATAGCCAGCGTTGGCAGTATGTATTTCCTTGTACACCAAATTTGTGAAGAACCAAAACTATTGTCTGCAAATAACAATGAAAAATGATGAATGATGAATGATGAATGATAAATGATAAATTATGAATTGATAGGTTTTCTTTTGTTAAGTTGTTGACATTGCTTCGGAGAAGGGGGGCGCAGGGGCGGGGGGTTATCTTTGGGGATGAGGGAGAACGAAGGAGGTGCGATTTATGAA
>WRHF01000163.1 GCA_009783415.1 Clostridiales bacterium | reverse complement strand
TGGGAAGCGTGAAGCTTCAACAATAGTACCTAGATCACATCATAGCCTTGTTCCTCGATCTCGTTTATCATACGGTCAGCCGTCACGGTTTCATCATGCGTAACCGTGACGGTTTTTTCCGCCAAGTTAACCGCAACCCAGCTTACCCCATTGATAGCTGATACAGCTTTTTTAACAGCGCTTTCACAGTGAGGGCAGGACATGCCCTCCACATTTAATTTTGTCTGCATTGTAATAATCCTCCTATTTGTAGCCTTTACATTTTCTTAATTTTGTAGCCTTTACATTTTATTGATTTTGTAGCCTTTACATTTTCTTAATTTTGTAGCCTTTACGTTTTCTAAATTTTGTAGCCTTTAAATTTTCTCAATCTCAGCGCGTTTGTTAGTACGGACACACTCGACAGGCTCATCGCTGCCGCTGCGAAAGCTGGAGATAGAAGGGGGCCGCCGAAAATATGGAGTAGTCCTGCCGCCAAAGGAATCCCTGCTGTATTGTAGCCAAAAGCCCAAAATAGATTTTGCTTGACATTTCTGATTGTCGCTTTTGACAAGCGGATCGCTTTCGGCACATCCCCGAGATCGCTGTGCATGAGAACAATATCCGCGCTTTCCATTGCGATATCCGTTCCGCTGCCGATCGCTATCCCAATGTCTGCTTGGGCCAAGGCCGGGGAATCATTGATGCCGTCGCCTACCATTGCTACTATTTTACCCCCGGCTTGCAGCTTTTTGATTTGAGCGGACTTATCCTGCGGCAAGACCTCGGAGAGCACCCTTTCTATACCGACTTGTTTTCCGATCGCCCCGGCTGTGGATTTGTTATCGCCTGTGATCATGGCTACTTCGATCCCCATGTCTATCAGGCTTTTGACCGCCTCTATGCTGCTTGGCTTGACGACATCGGCTACCGCGATAATACCCGCCGGTTTTTTATCTATGGAGATAAACATGGGAGTCTTTCCTTCAGCAGCCAGCCTGGCTGCTTCTGCTTGTAAATCACTGAGGGGAATTTCCTCTTCCTCCATCATCTTCCTGTTTCCGGCCAATATTTCCTGATCATCTATAAAGCAGCGGATCCCTCTGCCTGTCAATGCCGTAAAATCTCTTACAGGCAGCAAATCCAGCCGCTCTTTTTCCGCACCTTTGATGATCGCTGCACCAAGCGGATGTTCGCTGCCCTGTTCGGCAGAGGCGGCTAGTTGCAAAAGCTTTTTCTTATCTGTGCCCTTTGCGGTGATCAAATCGGTGATCTGCGGCTTGCCCTCCGTTAGCGTGCCGGTCTTATCAAAGATGATTATTTGGATTTTATGGGTCATTTCCAAGGCTTCTCCGCCTTTGATAAGTATCCCGTTTTCCGCGCCTTTGCCTGTTCCAACCATAATAGCCGCAGGCGTGGCAAGCCCCAGGGCACAAGGACAGGCAATAACAAGAACCGAAATAAATACAGTCAGGGAGAATTTAAAATCTTCGGCTGCGACAAACCAACCGGCGGCAGCGATAAGGGCAATCGCAAATACGGCAGGCACAAAGTATCCCGCTACAATATCCGCCATCCGGGCAATAGGAGCTTTACTGCCCTGGGCATCCTCGACCAGCTTGATTATTTGAGCAAGCGCAGTATCGGCGCCGACTTTTTCCGCCTTGAAGCGAATCAGGCCGTTATTATTGATAGTCGCGGCATAGACATTATCACCGGCTTTTTTCTCTACGGGCATACTTTCACCCGTCAGCATTGCTTCATCGACTGAGGTCGTCCCCTCGATCACCAGACCGTCAACCGGGATTTTGCCGCCAGGTTTTACAAGAATCATATCACCGGCAACAACCTCGTCAACCGGGATCTCCCTTTCTTTTCCATTTTGAATAACGATGGCTGTCTTTGGCCTCAGTCCCATCAGCTTTTTGATCGCTTCGCCGGTTTTACCCTTGGAGATGGCTTCCAGGGTTTTCCCAAACAGGATCAAGGTGATAATTACCCCCACCGTTTCAAAATACAACTGCCCGGTGTATTCAAAATGGCCTTGAATAATCTGATATGCAGCATAAAAACCGGATAATGCCGCCGCAGATGTCCCCATAGCAATCAGGCTATCCATATTGGGAGAGCCCAGCCGGATAGCGCGAAAGCCCACCAAATAGAATCTGTGTCCTGCAATGATTATAGGAACCGTCAGAATGATTTGAGCAATGGCAAAATTGACGGGGTTGAGCTGATGGCGGATGATCTCCGGAAGCGGCCAGCTCCAGCCAAAGGGCAGCATATGCCCCATTGCTATATATAAGAGCGGCAGGGTAAAAACAGCCGAGATGATCAGTTTGATTCGCAGGGTTTTGATTTCCTTTTCTTTGCTGAGTTTATCCCCGTCTGCGGCATCTTTTTTAATCTCAGCCCACCCATAGCCCAGTTTCTCAATCCCGCTCTTGATTGCCTCCAAACCGGTCTTGGCGGGATCAAACTCCACTGTAATGCGTTCGGTAGTCAGGTTTACCGAACAACTTTTGATCCCGTCCATTTTGCTGACGGATTTTTCGATCCTTGACGAGCAGGCTGCACAAGTCATACCCGTCACTTTTAAGTTTTCCTGCATCCGGATAAACCTCATCACTAAAAAAAACGAGTTATTTGCTTCAATAGTTTTCACAAAGCGAAAACCAACTAATATTCTGAATTCTTGCGGCGAAGTTGCTTTATATTCAGGTCCGTCTTGCCATCATTTTGCTTACTAAAGGCATTAAAGCTTTCATACCGGGAAATTGGAGCCTGCGCCTGACGGATTTCAATTGAGCGGGTATTTCTATTTGTTGCGGGCATTGGCTTATACATTTGCCGCAAGCCGTACAATCGCTGGCATAATGCGGTAATTCTCCTAAGGCGCCTGTTGTAACTATATAAGCATTGGTTGCTGCTCCGCGTTTTATTTGATAGCTGGCATTATAGGTTTCAAAACAAGCAGGTATATTGATTTTTTGGGGGCAGGGCATACAGTAATTGCAGCCGGTACAGGGTATTTTGTAACTCTTTTTGAATACCGATCTCACGGTAAGTATAGCCTGCTTTTCAGGATCTGTCAGGCTCCGGGGCAAGGCTGTTTCTACCAGGCTTAAGTTTTCCTCAAGCTGTGAAATCTCATTCATCCCGGATAAAAGAAGCACAACATCGGGCTCATTCCAGACAAATCTCAAAGCCCAGCCTGCCGCTGTTGATCCCGGCTGTTCTTGCTGAAAAACATCCAGCGCTTCCTGCGACAGATTCGCCAGCTTGCCGCCTAAAAGCGGTTCCATTGTAAATACAGACAGCCCCTTTTGGGCCGCATACTGAATCCCCATTGTACCTGCTTGATAATTTGTATTTATATAATTGTATTGAACCAGAGTAAAATCCCACTCATAATTATCCAGGATCTTGACAAATTCCAGATAAGGGCCATGGAAGCTGAAACCGATCTGCTTAATTTCACCGTTTGCCTTTTTGGCTGCGATCCATTCCTCAATACCGAGCTTGCAGAGCCTTTCCCACTGCTCAAAATCGGTAATATTATGCATCATATAATAGTCGATATAATTGGTGCGCAACCGTTTTTTCTGCTCTTTAAAAAAGCGGTCAAAGCCGGATGTTTTGTTGCACATAGCATGGGGAAGTTTGGTGGCAATATATACCTTTTCCCTGATGCCGTGCCTTTCAAATATTTCCCCAACTGTTTCTTCGCTGCCGGAATACATAAAGGCTGTGTCATAATAGTTGATACCGCTCTCAAACGCCTTGAGCAGCAAAGCCTCCGTTTTTTCCTTATCGATGCGCCCCAAAGCGCCCGGAAAGCGCATACAACCAAATCCCAGGGCAGAAAGCTTTGCCCCGCTTCTCTTGTCTTCACGATATTGCAAAAAATTCATCCTCCTTTTTATCTCTTCTTTATCTCTTCTTTATCTCTTCGGCGTCCCATCAGGGTTGATCAGGGGCAGATATTGCAAATAGATTATATCGTCGCGGTATTTGGCATCCCCTTCGGCCAGCACTGCCATTTTCCCGGCAACAATACCTCCGGCTTCCTTTACCAGCTTTTCCACAGCAAGTAAAGATTCGCCTGTACTAATAACATCATCCACTATAAGAACCCTTTTACCCTTCATACTTTCCGCCTCGTCGCTATCAATATAGAGTCTCTGTTTTTTTTGAGTAGTTATGGATCGAAGTTCAACAGAAAAAACTTCCTTCATGTATAATTTAACGACCTTGCGGGCAACAATATAATTACTCCCGCCATTTTGCCGCGCCATCTCATGGACAAGAGGGATCCCTTTGGCTTCTGCAGTAATAAGAATGTCATAAGCCGGCGCAACTTTCAACAAATGCGCAGCGGCAGCCACAGTCATTTCCACATCCCCAAAAAGAACAAAAGCAGCTATACA
The DNA here is from genome assembly GCA_009783415.1 of Clostridiales bacterium. Classification (GTDB taxonomy): domain Bacteria; phylum Bacillota; class Dehalobacteriia; order UBA4068; family UBA4068; genus WRHF01. The sequence goes on along the minus strand of WRHF01000163.1, from coordinate 1,984 downwards.
AAGATCATCAGCAATCTTACAAATCGCAAGCTCCCTCTCCAACCCCGCCACTTCCAAATTATAATATTTTCTCATTTAATCCTCCCTAACCCCTACTCCTTAAATTATTATAACATAATTTCACAAAAGATTATATATTTATTGACAAAATAACTTGCTTTTTAAAACTGTTATTATACAATGGTAAAAAAAGCGAGGAGTGGCTAAAATGGAAAAATTCTTTAAGCTTAAAGAACACGGCACTAATGTTAAAACTGAAATGATGGCCGGTTTTACTACTTTCTTTACCATGGCTTATATCATTTTTGTCAACCCCAGTGTTTTGGCGGCTTCGGGGATGTCCTGGGACGGGGTATTTATTGCGACAATAATAGCGGCTGTGGTGGGGACCCTGATCATGGCCTTGGTCGCCAATGTTCCCTATGCTGTGGCGCCGGGCATGGGATTGAATGCCTTTTTTACCTATACAGTATGCTTCAGCCTGGGATTTGTCTGGCAGGAAGCACTGGCTATGGTGTTTATCTGCGGGATCATCAATATCCTGATCACGGTTACCAAAGTACGCAAAATTATCATCAAAGCCATCCCCAAAAGCCTGCAGCTTGCCATTGGCGGCGCCATAGGCCTTTTTATCGCCTATATCGGTCTCAAAAACGCCGGCTTTTTAAATTACCTGGATACCGCAGCCGGCCTGACAGCGGGAGCGGATGTGGTTCCGGCATTGGCTAATTTTAACAATCCCGGCGCTCTTGTTGCCCTGGCTGGACTTATTATCATTGTCATCCTGATGTTATTAAAGGTCAAAGGCGCTATGCTGTGGGGTATTCTGGGCTCAACCGTTATTGCCGGATTGATAGGATTTATTAAGTTCCCCTCTGCTAATGAGCTATTTGCTAATAAAATGGGCGCCGCATCCGAGGTGGCATTTTCCTTTTTTGGCAACCCCGGTTTCGGCAGCCTCTTCGCAACCCCCGGAAGGATACTTCCGGTTCTTTTAATTATTTTTGCCTTCAGCCTTTCCGACACATTTGATACCGTAGGAACCTTTATAGGGACGGGAAGGAAAAGCGGGATTTTTGATGAAAAAGATGAAAAGGCCCTCTTGGAAAGCTCCGGCTTCAAATCCAAGATGGACAAAGCGCTTTTTGCCGACTCAATTGCAACTTCGATCGGGGCCCTGGCCGGTACCTCAAATACCACCACCTATATCGAAAGTGCAGCCGGGATCGGGGTCGGAGGCAAAACCGGACTGACATCGGTATTTACAGCCGCCCTATTCATCCTTTGCCTTCCTTTTGCAGCCTTGTTTGGCTTGGTTCCGGCCCAGGCAACAGCCCCCGCCCTGATCATCGTTGGCGTGTTGATGGCGGAATCATTTGCCGGCATCAAATGGGGCGAACTGGAAGAAGCACTGCCTGCCTTTCTAACCGTTCTTTTTATGGCTTTTGCCTACAATATCTCTTACGGCATTGCCGCAGGATTTATTTTCTATTGCCTGTCAAAAATAATCAAGGGCAAAGCAAAAGAAGTGCATCCCATTTTATACGTTGCCACTTTATTGTTTATCTTGAACTTTGTTGTGCTGGCATTAGGAGTCATCTAATTAAGCTCTTCCGAATAAAGATAAGCATTAGCCATTCTTCTCCATCTAAAAATAATCAACAAATTGCAAAGCCCTGCCGGTTATAATGGCAGGGCTTTTTTATTTCTCACTTCAATTTTTCCTTAAATTATATCGTGATGGCCTATATCAATTCCAAGCTCTTTATGATATCGTTTGGAAGGGTTATCTGTGATCGCGCTCTCATCTCAATTAACATAAATCTCACCTCTTAATATTTGATAATCTTATATTCTGATATTAGTAGCTTACGAACTCGTTTCGTAAATAAAAAACAAGAATTTTGTTCAATAGTTTTCGCGAAGCGAAAAGTTACCCGCATTCTGATTTCTGAATACTGAATCCTGAATACTTGCGGTCGCA
>WRHF01000162.1 GCA_009783415.1 Clostridiales bacterium | reverse complement strand
GGCACTTACTCCCGAAATTCTGCGCAAAATGGCAAAATTTTTGTGCCTTCGTATTCCAACTCAGAACTCAGAACTCAAGACTCAAAACTCCGGCTTGTCCGGGTTAGGAGTTAGGAGTTAGGAACTAAGCTCTCAAATTCGAACAAAAAAAGTCATAATATAGGCGTCAACTCTGGATTGATCTGCAAGGATGTAGACTTAAAAGTTGCATGAAAATAATTAGACACGGATTTTAAGGATTTTAACGGATTTTCGCTGTTGTCTGATAATGTGAGTAACTTAGGTGCTGTTGTTTGGGGAAAAACAAAAAAATAATTCAATGCTTTTTATAATAAAAAAAAATCCGTGCTAATCCGCTTTTAATCCGCGCAAATCCGCGTCTAATTTTTTAAATTCTTTTCCAGTTTATCTGGGGTAGGAGTTAGGAGTTGTTGTGAAAAACTCCTAACTGGAAACAAATTCGTCATTTTGGAATATTAATTATACCGGGAAGGAATGAAAATGTTGAAGTTATACGATTACCATATTCACAGCGTCCATTCTTTTGATTCCCTGACTTCCATAGCCGATATGTGCCGGGAAGCGGAAAAGAAGGGGTTGGCCGGGCTGACATTTACCGAACATATTGAGCTGGCGAATAAGCCTGACGAACCGGACCTTCTTCCGGATATCCCCTCCTATCTGAAAGACCTAAAAAAAGCTCAGGCGCGCTTTCCGGATTTGGAGCTGGGCCTGGGCTTGGAGATCGGTTTTCATTTCCAGAAGCCGGAACAGCTAAAAGAGCTGGCCGGGCAGGAAAATTGGGATTTTATTATCGGCTCCCTTCATTCCCTGGACGGGCTTTTGACCTATAACGGGGAATTTATCCAAGGCAAGGAGTGGGAGCAGGTCTTTGATCTTTATTTTAGAGGGATTTGCCAGGCTCTGGAGTTTTACGATGACTGCGATGTGGTAGGGCATATCGATATGCTGCGCCGCTATTATCCGCCGGAGCAAGCCGCCTGGCTGACCTATGATAAATTTGCCGGACCTTTGGATACAATGTTTCGACTGCTGATAGAAAAAGGGATCGGCCTGGAGGTCAACACCGCGGCCTGGCGCTACAAGCTGCCGGATCCTCATCCGCCTCTCAGCCTTTTGCAGCACTATCGCCGGCTGGGCGGAGAAATCATCACCTGCGGCTCCGACGCTCACACTTTGCCTTCCGTCGGCTATCGTTTGGCTGATGCCTATGAATTCCTGCGGGCAGCCGGTTTTAAATATGTCAGCACTTTTAAGGAACGTAAGTTGAAGCAGATACCCCTTTAGCCTTAAAACTACGGACATAATGATCCTCTCATCATAACCCATAGATGGGTCAATCTAAAAGCCTTGGGCATTAAATTCTTTCGGCTCAAATCCTGAAAGTATTGCCGAATCTTGTTTTTTTCCAACTGATTCCAGGATTGGACAAAGAGCCTCAGAAATAATATTCTCATTGCTTATATCACATGGAGAGCTTGCCAATATTTGCAATGCCAAACTAAAGACTTCGATATAAATACTTTCATGCTTTTTCCACAACTCAGACTCCAAGGGGAGTGCTTGTCTCGGCACTAACAATCACTCCCATCTTTTTCGCTGGGGCCTACCATACGTTTGTATAAAGTTATGTCTGCATCTTCACGCGCTAAACTCCGGGTCCAAAACCGCCGTTCATTTCGCTTAACAATTATTATGGAATCATCACTAACAGCATGGACAATGCCATCAATAATAATTTGAGAAGTCCCCATGGGGTAACGAAGCGCCTTTTCGATCTGATCTAAAACATATTGCCATGAATTATCATTAACGTCCAATTCCCAAGCATCCACCTTATCAGCAGGAAAGAACTCCAGCGCCATCATTGTACCATGAGCGCCTAAATGAAGATGCGCCCTCATCACCGTATTTGCTTTTAGGTAGGCATTCCAACGGCGTGAAAATATATCTATATAGTTTTCTTTTAGCCAAGATATCTCCGTATGCTCCCCTGCAGGCATGGAACCCATACTATTAAATGGTTGATAATAAAAAGGCAAAGTAACTTCACAAAAATCCCGAACTAAATCTTTTTGTTCTTCGCTTAAATCATAGAGCTCAAACACTGCGCCATCCAGCTCGCGTTCCCAAAGGTTTCGTTGCGCTGTAATCTCATTTTCATCAACTCCATCAGGGTGATTTAAATCTCTAGCGGTTGGATGATAATTGATAAGTCTATTCACAACATCAAAAATTTTTGCTGTTGCAAAATGACTTTTGTCAAAAATTACCGGAAGTTGAAGGAGCTCATCAAGCAGCAATTTATGATGCCAAAGCCCCCAGTTTGCAGATGTCATAAAAAAATAATACCTCGCCAAAGAGGACCATAAGATTCCGGTGAGCACTTTATGGCTCTCCTCAGTTTGGTCTAATAATTTCAAGCCATAAAGGCTCCTGTAAAAACAAAATGGTGTATTATGAAATTGGGCAATGATGATACCTTTGGGATTTCCCTTTTCAAAAATGCCTTCGTTAACAAGCACACGCAAGCCTTGATATGCTCCTAGAGCCCCAAAACGATGCACTCGCTGAGGCGATTCGACAAATATTGGCAAATCATAGCGCGACTCCAAGTTTAAGAGGGCTTTATATGATTGCAGCCTATCGGCTTGATAATTCTCTGAAGCTATCTGGTATCCGCGACCAGTATTTTTATTTTTGAGGGATTTACTAAGCTCTTAGGTCTTGTATTGCCGTAGGCAGCAAGTGTTGCTTAATGATACTAGGCACTCTACTTAAGCTTGCGTTTTATTTTATGCGCTCTAAACAGAATAAAGCCAATGGGCAAGAGAAAAATACTGATTATTTGTGATGTTGAGATGCCGGATATAAAACCTCTGGCACTATCGGATCTTAAAAACTCCAGCAAAAAGCGTACTACCGGGTAGATCAAAAGATATAAGCCTGCTACTTTTCCCAGGCTTCTATCTTTTTTCGCATAAATCAGTAAAACCGCACAAAGAGCGAAATTGAAACCGCTTTCTACCAGTTGAACCGGGAATAGGGGGATATTATTCGGGGCAACCGGCGAGTTTTCAAAGGCAATCCCCAGTGAGCCGCCTACCGGCATTCCATAACAACAACCGGCAAGAAAACAGCCGATTCTGCCGAATCCATGAGCCAAGGCGATTGATGGCGTCAACAAATCCAATACTTTGAGATAAGATATTTTATATTTTTTGCAATACAAATAAATAAAAATGCATCCGCCGATCAGTCCGCCGTAGAAAACCAACCCTCCGCCAAAAAGAGCATTCAGGTATAAACCGGGGTTTTTCCATAAAAGGTTTCTATATTCCCATATCTCCTTAAAGTTAACTATCAGAAAAAGGATTTTCGCTCCTATGAGCCCTCCGGACAAGCCGAAAAGAAGCGCATAAAGGGTATCTTCTCTTTTTATATCATACTTTGAAGAGCGGCATAACGAAAAGAGGGTACCAAAGATACCCCCCAAAAGCAGCATAATTCCATATGCAGGTATTTCCAGTGAGAAAAAGTGAAAATACGGATGCATTTTTTGCTTAATAAGGCAGATTACTTAAAATACCGGCGCCAGCGGCTGCACATGCTACACAAGCCAGGAAGAAAATAAAGGTAAATGCAGTTGCAATTATCGAAAGGACCAAGCCGGCTGTTGCCATCCCGCTAGCCCCTTGTTTTCTCGCCATAACACTTACAACAATACCTCCGATCCCGCATAAGGTTCCTATATACCCTATAAGAGGAATAAATATAAACACACATGCTACGATCCCCAATACAAGCCCTACAACTGCCAGATTATTGTTGTTTTGCGACGGAGTTTCATTTGTCTGTAAATTTTCATCCATAAAATTATAACCCTTCCTTTCCGGGCGCGAAGCCCTACCTGAAAGATGTTAATATCCCTCATCTCCAAATAAGGGCATGAACTCTTTCAAAATTATTTCCTCCAATTTTAGTATATGCAACTCTTGCATTATTATAGAAGCTAATTCTACAGATTTTCCCATATTCCTGCTGCATTCTGCAAATATTTGATCAAAGTAGGCTAATATAGCCTACTAAGCTGTGCCTATCTGCACTATCGTCTAAATTTAATACTGATATAACTGTTGTTTCTTATAACCTGCAGAGCATTTTTGCATAGTCAGCATCAGTGTCAATGTCAGCAAAAATCCCGTTTGGGACGGGAAGGAATAAGGACATATTTCCATATTTATCCAATAATTGTTTCCCTCCCTGATCGCCTCTTAATGATTCCAGCTCGGGAAAAAGAGTTGGCGAAAATAGAACCGGGTTTCCCCGCCGTCCGGACTCATCAACCGGGGCTACAATAGCTGCCTTGCTTTCCTTCCAGGCCAATACCAGATCATCAATTATTTCTGCTGTTATCAAAGGCTGGTCAGCCAAAATAAAAATAGCCGCCTGATCATTGGGTACCATTGCCAGCCCTGTTCGCAAGGAAGTGCTTTGCCCCTTTTCATAGTCATTATTGACCGCAATGGAGAGCCTTGGGCTTTCTTTTAGTTTTAGGCGGCGGCAGATTTCTTCAGCTTGATAACCCAGCACCAAAATCACTTTTTCCAGCCGGGAAGCTGCCAAAGCATTGCTGAGGACCCGGCCCAAAACCGTAGTTTCAGCCCAGGGTAAAAGCAGTTTGTTTTGACCCAGGCGGCGGCTCATCCCCCCCGCCAGGATTATTCCCGTTGTCTTTTGTGCCACACTCTCACCCTTAATTTCAAATCCAAAGCCGAGGCAAAAACTATTTCCTCTACACCCTGTTCCTGAGCCAGAGCCCGGGCCATCCGTTTGGCTGCTGCTATGTCTTCCTTGGCGTCGATCTTGTTGATTACCGGCAGCCAGCGGGCATCACCCGGTAAATTCTTTTTGCCGCCTTGGGGGGAGGTGATGACCTGGGCTACCAAATGCTCATCAATTATTTCTCCCGCCTCCAGGCCAAAATTTTTAGTGATAAATTCCGGACGATAGCAATGATTACTGCTTAAAGCTTTGCCCAGAACATCAATGCCCACCACGCACATAACCAGGGTGGCGCAAGCCGGAATGGGCGGCTCATGAGGGGCCGGGGCTTTAAAAGGCCTGCCTGCCGCTCCATCAGCCTCTACAAAAATATAATCGGCTATGTTACGCCGGGAAATTTCCTCAATCAATTCCTCGGAAACCGCACGCAGCTTGCCATCCTTGACCCCGCTGCAAACCGCTACAATATCCCCTTCACCCAGACCTGCCTCCAATTGATCCAATATTCCCTCCTCATGGGAGATGATCAAGCGGTCTACCAAACCATGCGGAGGCAAATAAACCTTGGTAGTGGTCAAAATGACCACCCGTGCTCCGGCCGAAGCCAAATCCTCAGCCAAAGCATACATCAGGCTGCTTTTACCGCCGCCGCCCACCAAGGCAATAATTTCCTTCTCCCCCAGCTCCAAAGGCTTCAAGTTGACAGGCAACACATGCTCATGCTTTTCTTCTTCTTTATCATTAGCGTCAAAATGTTTCAAATAACAATCCCGGATCAGGTTTTCGCATTCGTTATAAAAAGCTTCGTAACGATGGACCAGATTTTCGGCTTCCGGCACAAAAACCTCACCATCTTTTTCCAACCAGAGTTTATATTTGATTTCCAAATCAATTCTCCTCCATGCAATCTATTCATCAAGTGTGGAGAGTGGAGTGTGGAGAGTGGAGTTATTGTAGTTTTGCTTCGCAAAACATTTAATAAAATAATAGTTTTTGCGCAGCAAAAACATCAAAAACTCCACACTTCACTCTTCACACTCCACACTTTAGTCAAGCGGTAACCCTGCTGCCCGGTTTGACGACAGGCACCCCCTGCCTGCACAAAGGGCATTCTTCGGGCAAAAAGCTCTTAATATCTAAAGATACCAGGGCCTTAAAAGGTACGCCGAAATCAGTCCGGCCTCCGCTTCTGTCAGCGATTGCTGCCACGCCCACTATGGCGGAGCCTATTTTATTCAGGGCGGCAATCACTTCTTTGCTGGAGCCGCCGGTGGTAATTACATCCTCTACCACCAACACCCTATCCTCCGGTTTTACCACAAAACCCCGGCGAAAAGTCATCACCCCGTTATCACGTTCGCTAAAAACAGCCTTGACCCCCAAAGCCCTGGCGACTTCATAGGCCAGGATAATAGCTCCCGTTGCCGGTCCGGCCACCACAGTAATGCCCTCATCGGCGAACATGGCAGCCAGTTGGGCACAAAGCGGCGCGGCTACTTCCGGGTATTGGAGCAAACGGGCGCATTGCAAATAACGGTCGCCATGACGGCCGGAAGAAAGGAGAAAATGGCCCTCCAATAGGACTTCCCTTTCTTTCATTATGGCTAAGATATCTTCTTGGGTATACATAAAAAACCTCCCTGTTAATTCAAGATCAACCATACATTATTATTTCTCCGCAATTACTCTATCACCTTT
>WRHF01000161.1 GCA_009783415.1 Clostridiales bacterium | reverse complement strand
GAAAATATTATAACCGCAGAAACAGAATTGATAAGTGCCTACTAAATTCACAATGCAAAAAAAATCAGAGATGCTAGACAGCTATATTCCCACTATTTAGATTGCTGTACAGAGTTAGGAATTCCCGATTCCAGGCTTCATCTTGATAAAATGCTGACGGCGGATTATCTCATCGCGAACAATGATAGGCATTTTAACAACTTTGGGGCGATCAGGAACGCTGAAACGCTTGAATGGATAAAACCGGCGCCTTTATACGATAACGGCTCTTCTTTATGGTACAACCAAAGCGCAGCAAACTTACAAAGCATAAAAACAACAAAAAGCCAACCGTTTTTTGCTACGCATGAAGAGCAAATAAGGCTGGTAAAAGACTTTTCATGGTTAGATTTTACTGATCTAAGCGGAATTGATGATGAATTTAATGATCTGCTATGTAAATCACCGTTCATTGATGCTAAAAGGCGAGAATCATTATGCTTCGCGCTTAGAAATCGAGTTGAAACGCTTATGTGTTTAGCCACTTCTTGTGAAAACTTATTATCTGGTTCTTAGATCATTTTACGCTCTACGAAAATTTCGTTAAATTTAAACTAGAATTTTTACATGGAGGTTAACGATATGAAAGTTGGTTGCATGTGCTGGAGTTTTTGCCGCTACAGCTTATAGAAACACAGCTTTATTACACATAGGAGTTTGTATATGGACAAAAAGAAAAAAGAGCTTGCCATGCAAAGCGAGATGCTTATCAATGAAGCAGTGTTGTTCGATCATGTTTCGGCAATCATCGAAAATCGTAAACTGCGCGCTCAAGCTCAGGCAAACCAAGAAAGCGTTTTAATGTTTTGGGAAATAGGAAAATATATTGGCTCTGTTATACTTGGCGGTGAACGTGCCGGATATGGAAAGCAAATTGTTGTGACACTGTCACAACAATTACAAGAAAAATATGGAAGCAGTTTTGAATACTCAAACGTCACACGCATGATAAGATTTGCTGCTCGTTTTCCAGATTCTCAAATTGTTGTTCCACTGGCACAACAATTAAGCTGGTCACATTTTATCGCCCTCTTACCGTTAAAATCCGATGAGGCATTTATGTTTTATGCGCAAGATGTTATAGACAGGCGGTTTGGCGTCCGTGAACTCAGACGCCAAGTTTCCCGTAAAGCATTTGAACGCCGCGAGATTGCAAATTCGGCATTAACAGAACAATCTTCTGTACCTTTTAATACCTTTAAAGACCCCTTTTTATTGGACGTTTTTGATTTAAAGGACAACTATGTCGAAGCAGATTTAGAAAAAGCAATCCTTGCTGATGTGCAAAAATTTATTCTTGAATTTGGACATGGATTCGCTTTTATTGAAAGTCAAAAACGTATGCCCATTGGTGATGAATTTGTGACTTTAGACTTGCTATTTTTTAATCGGAATTTAAAAAGGCTTGTGGCTGTCGAATTAAAACTGGGGGTTTTTCAAGCAGCTTTTAAAGGGCAAATGGAGCTATACTTGGCTTGGCTTGACGAATATGAGCGAAAGGAAGGTGAAAACCCGCCAATCGGTATTATCCTTTGTGCATCGGCAAACCGTAAAAAAGTCGAAATGCTGAAAATGGACAGAGCCGGTATAGCTGTTGCCGAATATTGGACGGAATTACCTCCTAAAGCTGTTTTTGAGCAAAAAATAAAGGAAATCATGCAGGAGGCACAGGAACGATTAGAACGCCGGAAAGCGTTGCCTTCTGCAAGTAAAAAGCAGATAGAGTATTATTTAGATAAAAAAAACGATGACGAGGAATAGTGTGTAGCAATCAGTCAGTAACCATTTAACCGCCATAGCGGAATATGTATTATCACCCCCAATCCAAGAAAGCGCACCTTTTCACTGCAAATGAGCCGGTCTGCCTTGCTTTTTAACAGACGGTAGCCTGTAAGATCAGAAATACTTATACCCTAGATTTTTACGACATTAGTTAATGCTTGTAAGTATAAGATTGAAAGGACTTCAAGATTCAAAAAAACTATAAACTCACGCTAGATCAAACTCAGATCCACCGCCCCTTTGATTCCCGCGTATTTGTTCTTGGCAATCAAATAACCGTCGCCTAAGCCGAATTCTGTTTTTTCATAAGCGCCATAGGGCAGCCTTACATTAAAGACATTCTGCTCTTTTAAGCTGCCAAAAATCAAGCCGCACTGGGCGTTTTTAAATGCTTTAACAAAGCTGTCATAGGAGCTGCCAATATCATTTGTATTGCCGGCGGCCCAGATGGCTATTTTTAAGCCATGCTCTTTTTTGGCTATGCGCTCAAAAAGATCCAGCACATTACCCATATTATTGTCCACAAAATCCAGCAGGTCGTCAAAAATGAACACTATTTGCCGCCAAGAGTCTTTTAAGGTTTGCAGCTCTCCCCCACTTTTGCGGCATTGCAGCAATTCATTCCTGCGTTCTTCCAGCAAAGCGGTTACTTCATCCATAAAATCAAGCTCATCTGCCAGTTCATCAATATTGATTACCATATCTTGGCTTAATAAGGGATAAAGCCCGGCGGCCACGCTGTCTTTTACATAGAATTTAGCTTGACTTGATTTTAGCAACAAATTGGCCATCGACACCAGCATAGTGCTTTTACCGGAACCGGGGTCGCCTGTTACCAGTAAGAGATGATTTAAACTTAAGTCGAAGCCAGCCGCCTGTAAATCGTCATTTAACAGACCCACCTTGATAACAGTACCTGACGGCTCGCTGTTTAAAGCAAATATATCTATAGTATCCGGCATTTGCGGTATGGGCAAGGCCGCTTTTATTCGTCCAGTTTGTGTATGTTTTTCATATATTTCCACAATTTCTTCCAGACTTTTGTCTCTAAAACAGCAATTAGCCGTTTGAAATTCCAAAGGAGGGTTATGGCGCAATAGGGCGCGCCCGTCATTTTTGGCCGGCTCCAAACCGTGGCATCTGCCTACCAGAGAATCGTATTCACCCTTATCGGTCATTTCAAAGGCTACCGCCATTTTAAAATTGGCTGAGAAACGGTAAGCCCTTTCCCGGGTGGCGGTAGCGACAATATATATGCCATATTTGAGGCATTCTCTGGACAATGAAAGCATTTGCTCTGCTATGCCATCATAAACCTCCGCTAAAGCGGTATAATTGTCTAATAAGATAAAGATAGCCGGCATAGAAGCTGATGATTTTTCCTTAAAAGAGGCGAAGCCATCCGCTTTGGCGCTAAAAAAGGCCTTCTTTCTTTCCTCGATCTGGTGAAAAATGAAAATCATGAATTGATTCAAACGGTATTCTTCTTCCACAGTTATTACACCGCCAATATGCGGCAAAGCTTCCAACCTGCGCAAGCCGCCGCCGCCAAAATCCAAGATATATACGCTGGCCTCCTGGGGACTGTAACTGTGAGCAAGAGATAAACACAGCGTTTGTAAGAATACTGTTTTGCCGCTGCCTGCCATACCATATACAAATAGGTTGCCGTCTTCAGTAAAATTAAAGGCTAGCTTATCCTGGATCTGCTCGCGGGGATTATCGTAAATGCCCAGCAATGGTTTAATCCTTACCCCCAGGCAGCCGGCGTTTTTCCAAGCCCCCGACTGATAGTCGAATCCGTCCCTAAAATCCAGCACATCATCTAAAAACAAGGAATCTTCCAAAGGCGGCGGCCAAGGGCCGGGCAAAGCCTCTAGCAAAAGGCGTTGGGCGGTATTTATTATCTGGCTGACCATGGCTTTCAACTGGCTGGGCAGTTCATCTTTGGCGATCTTTTCTTCATTTGAAGGATATATTTTATCAAAGCGTCCGTTTAAGGCCACTTTATAAACATTTTGCTCCTGCTTAACACTGTGGCCATCCTCCGGTTCGGGGTTGTAGTCCGCGCCGGCATAGGCGGATTGGAACATTTCAAAAACTTCATCATTACCAACTTGAATATAAGCGCGACCTACCTCTTTGATATAGGCGGCGTCGTCTCGCTTAATCACATCTTTGCTATCCCCGCTATCCTGCACTTTCAAACAGATCTTAAATTTGGAGTTGCTCCAGATCTGGTCGTCCACAATGCCGCCGGGTTTTTGCGTAGCCAAAATCAAATGCACACCCAAACTCCGCCCAACCCTGGCCGTACTCACCAGCTCTTTCATGAATTCCGGCTGCTCCGCCTTGAGTTCGGCAAATTCGTCGGCTATCATGATCAAATGGGGTATAGGGGTTGCGGCGCCGCCATTATGATATAATTTCTGGTATTTATCGATATTATTTACATCATGGTCGGAAAAAATGCGCTGCCGGCGCTGCAATTCGCTCTTTATGGAAATCAAAGCGCGCGTAGTTTGATTACCGCCTAAATTGGTGATGGTGCCCACCAAATGCGGCAAACCCTTGAAAGCGTCCGCCATGCCGCCGCCTTTATAATCTATCAGCACAAAAACCACGTCATGGGGATGAAAATTCATGGCCAAAGATATGATAATGGATTGCAATAGTTCGCTTTTGCCGGAACCGGTAGTGCCGGCCACCAAGCCATGCGGACCATAACCCGTTTCATGCATATCCAGGTTAAACAACTCCCCGCCGGCGCGGGCGCCGATGGGCACACTCATGCCCTTAAAAGTTTTATTAACCTGCCAGCGGGCAGCCAAATCTATTTCTTCCGCCTTATTGATATTATACATCTGGTTCAAGGTTATAGATTTTGGCAGGCTGAAATGAGAAAACGCGCTTTTGATCCTTAAAGGCGCCAATTGCCTGCCGCAAAAATCCAATTTATTTTCATCTACTTGATCGGGATTATACAAGGATTTACTGCCATCGGCTTTATTTAACAGTTCATGTGCCTTACTCAAAGCCGAAATGACTATATTGCAATTCATAGGCAAATAAGCTTTGTTGGAGGCAAGAAACAGACTGGAGACCCCTAAATCTTTATGGGGGTTGAAGAGATATTTGGCAATGGGCTCTTTATCTAAGAGCGCCAGATCATCTACCACGAACACATAATGAGGCAGCATTTGCGATAAAACAGGGGAAGCACTGCCCCTATTAAGCTCCCTGCTCTTAATTACATCATTTAATGTCGAAAGTACTTGATGCGCCATAGCCGAACCGCAAGCCATATACCTGATTTTATAATCGGTATCCCAAAGGTGCGGCAAAAACCTTGCCCAGGATAATTTTTGGATGTTTTCATCTTTTAGCAATAGCACGATATTCACATCATCATAACCGTGAAAAGTGACGATTTGCAATAAAACTGCGTTAAGCAGGCTCATTACCCTATTATTATCCCCCGCGATACCGCATATTTCGCTATTAAACAGATCCAGACACACCGGAGCATTATTAACCTTAGCAAAATCCAGCACAATTTTCTCCGGCTCATTAGCCAAAGGATCTTCTTCCAGATTAAAGCGGGCAGTGTTGCTCTGTAGTTTAATGGCAAAAGGCACATTACCCATACCCACCCGCGCGCACAGAAAATCGCTATGAGCGGGGGTTTTTTCCCATAATTTGCTATCCGTATTACGGACACGGTTCAAACAGACCTCCGGCTCCGGGTTCATCTCGCTTAAAGCCGAAACTTGCAGTTTTTTCATAACCGTCAATTCCGTGCGCATATCCGAGATATATTGCAAATACTTGCTTTCCCGCAATTTTTTGCTATCCGCGTATTTTTTCTTTTGCCTGGAGATAGTGATCAAGGAATTGATCAGCGCCATAAAGGTCATGCACAAAGAAATCAACATGAACGAAGACCCCGAGAAATTCAGCGCGATCAGCGCGGTAACACAAATCATCACCGCGGGCGGCAAAATCACCGTAAGCCAAGAAACCTCCGGTTTTTGAGGCATAGGGGGAGGAGACTCAACAGTCTTCTCCCCCACCGGCAGTTCCGGCAAAAAACGTGGTTGGCGGGTAAAATCTTTATATACCATCTATCCTATGTCCTCTATCCTCTATCCTCTATCCTCTATCCTCTGTCCTCTATCCTATGTCCTCTATCCTCTATCCTCTATCCTCTATCCTCTGTCCTCTATCCTCTGTCCTCTATCATCTGTCCTCTGTCCTCTATCATCTGTCCTCTATCCTCTATCCTCTGTCCTCACATTGACCTAACTTTAGCGGCTAATTGTTTGTCAGCATCTAAGTGGGCGTTTACTGTTGAATCCATCAAATTACAATAATCAAAAACACAGCCTTCTATGCCGGCTTTTATTTCCGCCTTCACTTGGGTAAATTTCTCCATAAACGCCGCGCCGCTTTCCCCTTTCCACCAAGCGGAAACATTATTGACCTCTCTTTGCAACCGTTCTAAGCTGGTGATGATATTATCCCGCTCCGTGTTGAACTTCTTTTTAGACGCTTCCTTTGCTTCTACCGATACTTGAATATCCGCGTTACCTGCCATGTACATACCTCCTTTTATTTTAAACCTAGTTTTCGCGAAGCGAAAACTGACCTAAACTCTCCACTCTCCACTTTCCACTCTCCACT
>WRHF01000160.1 GCA_009783415.1 Clostridiales bacterium | reverse complement strand
TACCGGATACCTGGCGGATGATACGCCAATCAGGATCGAACTGACTACCCGCAAACAGGCAAAGACAGAATCCCTGACCAATACCCCGGTCACCGGTACGGTCAGCTTTACAAAAGTCAATAACTGGGATATAGCTCTCCCGGGCGCGGTCTTTACCTTGACCGACCAAACAACAGGAAGCGATCTGGTACTGACCGAAACGAGTAACGGATCCGGGGTGGTAACCTTCAGCGATGTTCCCTTCGGTGTTTATGAATTAGAAGAGATTACGGCGCCTGATAACCATGAGCTGAGCCCAACGAAGTACAGTCTGGAAATCGATTCAAGTGGTGTTTTGATTACCGGCTGGGATGAAGAAATAGTAAATCAGATCAAGGGCGGCGGGATAACGGTCACTCTGACAGATGCAGACACCGGGCTGCCTCTATCTGATATAACTTTCAAGGTTTTTGACAGCAGCAGCAGAAATCGCAGTACAGGTATGACAAATTCCAGCGGTGTGGTGGTGTTCAGCGGGCTGATGGTTGGGGAAACCTATCGGATCGTCCAGACGATACCGGCAGGGTATTATCCCACGGCGGAACACAGCATCACTGTCGCCCTGGAACAAAACTACAATATAAGCTGGTATGATTATCCAATTGCTGCCTCAATAGAAATCAACAAGGTTGATTCTCAGAATGCCTCTAAAAAACTGCAGGGAGTAAGTTTCGGTCTCTATTTAGCCGGCGATCCGGATACCCTGCTGGAAACAGGATTAACTGATGTTAATGGGAAATTAGTATTCCGGAATTTAGAATTAACACTTAAAGGACCGGCAACCAGCTCTTTAGCCCCGATCCTTGATGAGCTGGAGTATATTGTCAAGGAACTGGCCACTATAACCGGGTATAACCTTAATACCAGTCCCTATAATGTTACCTTAACGGATCGGACAGAAGAGGCAGCCCTAACCGTAACGAATGTTCCTGTAGCCGGCGGCGGTGATAAACCTCCAAAACCGCCTGTTGAACCACCTAAGCCGCCTGTTGAACCACCCAACCCGCCCGATGAGCCGAAGCCGCCCCCCAAACCGGTGATAGGTGAGCCTGTCTTCCCAATCACTAAAGATCATATCTGGTATATCCAAGGCTATCCGGATGGGACAATAAGGCCGAACGGCGATATCACCCGGGAAGAAGTTGCTATGGTATTCTGGCGCTTATCTATCAGCCCTGATAAAAACGATCCTGTGGCAAGTTTATCCTACCCGGATGTTAAGCCTGGCAGATGGTCTTATCAGGCCATAACCTATCTTTCAAGTGTAGGTGTGCTGCTGGGATATCCAAGCGGTGATTTCCTGCCCAAAAACCCCATTACCAGAGGAGAACTTGCTGCTATATTGTCAAGGATCTATGTTCTGGAATTGGAAGGGACCAACCTGTTCAGCGATATAGCCGGACACTGGGCGGTCGACTATATTGATAATGTCTCGGTAGTCGGCTGGATGCAAGGCTACCCCAATGGCCTGTTCCGGCCTCAGAACAAGACGACCAGAGCCGAATTCTGCACGGCTATCAACAGAATGCTCAGCCGTAAACTGGCCAAAGAAGATGCGGATGATAAATTGAACATCTTCAGTGACCTGAAAAAAGCGGATTGGGGCTATCAGGAGATAATAGAAGCAGCCTATACCCACGATTACGAGCGGGCGACGATCGATGATTATGAGAGATGGACAAAGATTTATCCTAAAGATTAGGGAGTAGGGAGTAAACCAGCATTCTAATCACTGAAAACTGATTAGTTGCGGCTGAAAGCCGCGCAAGGGGGTGAGTGATTGATGGCTAATGAGAAAACCCGTAATGCTCAAAGAAAATCTGATGTCGGCAAAACGACGCCGGGACGGCAAAAAGCTCCCAAAGGGAATAAGGCTAATGTCAGAGGTGATAAATAGGCTTTTCACAAGCGACAAACAGAAGCGCCACCTGCATCAAGAGGTGGCGCTTATCTTGATATCTCATTCTGGTTTTCCCTCTGCTAACTTTTCTATCCGGCTGCAACGTTTCTCTACTGCTAACGTTATTGCTTCACGGCGTTTTTCGTCTACTCTGTCGGAGGGGGTTAATATGTCCGTGATTTCCAGGGATAGTCCCTTGAGCGTGCTGTAATCAAACCAGGAAAAGTCCTTGACAAGCTTGATCTGCTCCGCATGGGTTTTGGAGAAAGGCTTGCAAATAAGATCTTGGCCGACATGTGGAGTATTATACCAAAGTGATGTGCCGCTATCATAAACCGGCGCGAAGCCAAGCCATTTCAGGGTTTCGGCATTCCGCATAAGGCCGAAATTGTTCCAATGCCTATCTTCGTTGGCAATAATATAGTCCATTGTCAGCAGCTTAAAAAGAGAGTCTTTGGCATCTGTCAGGCCAAGGGCTTCGCAGCAATCGAAGAAATGATCGATCAGGCTGCGATTACTTGGCTGTTTGAGTGTTTGCAGTACGCGCCAGGCCGGAATGAGTTCGGTATCCGGCGAGACAAAGTTTTCACAGAGGCTGTAGGGTTTTTCTCCGTCGAAAAACAGAGTGTATGCCACATGCTTGATCCCCAATCGCCGCATAATACTGCTTGCGATCACTTCATTAAACGGCTCCTGCTGCATATAGCCGCTGCCGCCTTTCAGCAAAAAGCGCTTGCCGCCGGCAATGATCCATTTTTTGCGCAGCCAGCCATCCGAGGTGTTGTCAGGAGACATGAGGCTGATCCTGCCGGGATTTTGAGGTTCGCGGCCAAATAATATCTCGCCCATATCCTGGGAAAAATCATTGAAGAAAAAGTTTACCTTCTCCCAGCTAAGGCCGGAGTCTTTGGGGCAGATCCAGTATTGGTCGGACAGGCTGAGCCCATAACATTTTTCCAAAAGCAGGGATGGCAAAAGTATACCTATACTTTGCAGCGCCTCGTTGATCCCGTCCCGGCTGGCTGGGATAGAGCGCCCCAGCCACCAATCATTAAGTGACTTGCAGTCAATAGCAGCTTTATGGCTATCTACTCCGGGCGGCAGATGCCTGATATCATAAATATCCCTTAATTCAACTATATAACCGGTCTCATCGATCCGCATATCCACAACAGGTATCTTTTTGTGCATCAGTGTATATTCCAAGCCTACCACCTCAATTCAATTCACAATTCACACTTGAATGTCCTCAGATGTTCTGGGAGAATAGGGTTTTTTATTGATAATTTGACGATACGGTTCTATTATATCATCTGTTCATTTTTTTTCCAATATAATTTTATTTTGCTGCTTACATTTTGATATTAGCCGTTAAATAGGCTATGTCATCTAAAGCTTTACTTTTTCTTATTCACGTCATCCCGGACTTGATCCGGGATCCCACGGGGATAAGCAGGGGATTCCGGGTCAAGCCCGGAATGACGCAGGGATAGATTTTGTAAGGTTTTAATAGATACAGAGTATTAATCATTAGCTTGAAGAAAACAAACCTGCTTCTCAGCAGGCTTGTTTTCTTCTTTAGTACCTATGAGACACAAAGTGTCAATAAAAAACAAGAATTTTGTTCAATAGTTTTCGCGAAGCGAAAAGTTACCCGCATTCTGATTTCTGAATACTGAATCCTGAATACTTGCGGTCGAAGACCGCCTTAGTTTAGCGATTGTAGTCGGCGTCAAGGCCGGTGCCGGTGATTTTTGTCCATGTTTCGTTTACTCCGTCTGCTTTTTTCTCAAAGTCATGGCTGTGAACGGCTTCCATAAAGTTGGTATAGGCCCAGTGGCTAGCTTTGAAATCAGAAAATTCATGGACAGATGCGGGAATATCCGAAAGCAGGATGTGCCGGATCAGAACCCGGTTGGTCACGGTGACAAATTCGGCGCGGGTGATATTATCGCCCGGTCTGAAGGCGCCGCTGCTGTCGCCGATGAACCAGCCCTTCTTGGTCGCCGAAAGGATATAACCATAGGCCCAATCGCCGGCATTAAGATCATTATACGGGTTGTCATCCGTATCAAGCAATAAGTCGAACCGGGAGACGACCGCCGCCATTTCGCGCCTGGTAACCGGTTGGTTGGGACGGAAGCTGCCATCCGTATAGCCGGTCACGATTTCATAATGGGCAAGTAAATTTATGGCCAGTCCGTACCATTCATGGCCTTTCACATCAGTAAACGGCGCTTTAGGGACAATATTCTTCAAAGAAGGATTGAGCAGGCGGAAGAAAACCATGGCCAGTTCCGCGCGGGTAATATTACTACCTGGCCGGAGCGTATTGTCCTCATAACCGCGGATATACCAAATATGGTCGCCGATAAACATACTGACAAAAACGTCTGCATAAGATGTCCCGGTAGCGGAATGCTCGGCGGCTGCAGTATTGCGGATAATGCTTCCCGGCTGGGCGTCTGCAGGAACTGTATAAGTGAAGGTAAATTCCTTAAACTCATTGGGCGCCAGCTCGCTGATTGTTGCAACATCATAAGTTTTGCCGCCGATCACATCGGTCACTTTGACTCCTTTTAAAGCGGTATCGCCTGTGTTAGTAACCCGGATCACATAATGCACCTCATCACCGGGATACACCATGGAGGGCTGGCCTTTAGCCAGTTCCTTTTCAACCTTTAAGCCGTAATTGGGCGTAGGCGGAGTAATCGTACCGCCAGGACCACCCGGGCCGCCGGGAATAAGTGTCCACTGAGCGTAAACCGTAATATCCTCAAGGACTTCCGTAGCGGAGGTGAAGGCTGTGCCGCTGCCGTCCTTTTTGGTGTTCCAGCCGGTGAAATTATACCCGCCCCGGGTAGGATCGGGCGGCATATTGTCCCCCAGATCACTTTCGGGCGAGATAATGATACGCTTAGCATTTTCCGCCAAAACCGTACCGCCGTTGCCGTCAAAATTTACAATGATAATAGTCTCCTCCGGTTCGTATACATAGATGATGGCAATATCCCCAAAAATGTGTTTAATTCTAATTTCGTCAGTTGGGCTGCCGCTAATCAAAGGATTGTCATCGCTGTCTGTTTTAAATCCGATATAATACCAAACCAAACTGCCGTAAATAAGAGTAAGCGGAGGATTACCGGTAAATGTGTCTCCGCTTTCAAGCAGATGGGGAATATCAGGTTGTAACTCTATGGCATAATGGGCATCGTGGTTGGAGTGGAATTTTTCGGTCAGTGTATAATCTGTTTTGAAATAGAGGGTCAAGACACAAGGATCCACTTGAGCTCCCGGACTGCCAACTTGTATTGTAATGCCGTCGGTAGAGTATTTGCCCGCATATTGGTAAATTTTACCAGATAATGCGGTTAAATCAATATCATCAGTAAGATTACCGCTGTCACTCCTCACCACAGTATCCGGGTTAAATACTGAGATTGGGGTGAAAAAATAGGTCTCATTGCTATGGAGGATGTGAGTATCGTTGTGTAATTCCACAAAACGGACGACAACTGCCGGCTTATTCGTGAAATAGAGAGTGATATTTTTATCATCTTTCATAGGATCTATGCCAAAAGAGAAAGCCGGAACTGTATTGTCGGGATAAAGAGGATTAGTTCCCACGGCAGGGGGTGCGCCTGCGCCTGCCGGGTCTGTATTTCTAACACTGTCATCCGGATTTTTGGCATAATCATAATTTATCCATTGGTTGCCACCGGCTGCAAAACTGTCAAGATACCATGCCGGCAGATAATAATCCTTGCCGGGAACCATAGCAACCGTATCCGCGGGCTTGATTGGTGACCCGCTTTCATCCACATAGTGGATGGTTACCGTCACCTGTTTGTAATAGAGCTTGATGATTTCATTATTTACCGTATCAAAATCATCTCTGTGGTTATCTGTGCCGGGGCCGTATGCCGGTGAGGGCAGCGATGTGTCTGAGATAAATCCGGGGTCAAGCCCTTCGCGCTCATAGCCGCAAAAGACAAGCATATACGCCTTGATGATATCCGGATCCAAACCGGCTGCAAAATAGCCTCCGCCTGCAGCGACAAGAGTTTCCAAACTGTCATCCAGCTCTATATCATTGGCGAGTCCATCGTAGAGAAGATATTGCTCGGTGACGCGGTAAGAGCCGGTGTAGATGTGATATGTAGTATTTGTCGGCTCTATATCATTCACCATTCCCCGATTTTCGAACCTGTCGCCCTCCATTTGCCCGCTATTCACCGCAACTATAACCGTCAGATCAGCCGGCAGCATATTTACCGGTACCAGCCAGGTAATAGTTTGAAGATTTCGTGACCAGGTGATTTCGTTTCGGATGGGGCCTGGGCTCTCGGTTCCCGTAATGCTTGCTTCAATGATCGTAAGGCCGGCCGGGATAGTATCTGTAACTTTGACCATCCTGCCTGTAGGTGTTGCCGGTTGGGGCCTATCGTCTGGCGGGTCGTCAACAAAAACGGTCTGTCCGGATAAAACTAACACCCGCTCTTCCACCCATAGCCTCATATCGTCAGATCCGACAACTACATTAAGGGACAATGGGGTGTCTGTAAACATATTGATAGATTGACCTGCTAAAACATCTTTTAAAACCGCGCTCTCCAGGTGCAGCTTCTCCAATTTGCTGCAAATTTGGAACATATAACTGACCTGGATCGAGCTGGTTGGTGTGGCGG
>WRHF01000159.1 GCA_009783415.1 Clostridiales bacterium | reverse complement strand
CATTCTCGCCGGTGGCAGCAGAAATGGGAATGATTTCGGCAAAATCATATTTGCCCCGGTAAAAGTCGATCAGGGGCAATAGCTTGTCCTTGGGCAATAAATCGATTTTGTTCAAAGCCAGAAAAACCGGGGCTTGCTGCCGTCCCAGCTCTTTGAGGATATATTGCTCCCCGCCGCCAAAATCGCAGGAAACATCGACCAGATATATCACCCCGTCAACAGCTTGAAGAGCATTACGGACAGCGCTCATCATTTCCTGCTCCAACTTATAACGGGGCTTTTGAACACCGGGAGTATCAATAAAAATCACCTGGTATTCAGCGCCAGTATAAATACCGCGAATGCTATTACGGGTAGTCTGCGGCTTATCGGATGTAATAGCCACTTTTTGCCCCAAAATACAATTCAAAAGCGTAGACTTACCGGAATTAGGGCGGCCGATTAGGGCAATGAAGCCGGATTTGTAATTATTGGTTTGAGCATCTAATAACACTTCTACACACCTCGCTAGCAAATAATAGGTAATAAATAATAGGTAATAGGTAATAGGTAATAGGTAATAAGTAATAGGTTTTGATGTTTTCGCTGCTCTAAAGCTTTTATTTTATTAAAAGAAGCTGATGATGTGAGGCAAAAAGATGATTAGGCCGATAACTGTAGCTAAGAGGGCTGCGAATAGTACTGCTCCTGCTGCTACGTTTTTTGCTGTGTAGGCTAGGAGGCGGTATTCTTCTGTTACCAGATCTACCAGGGATTCGATAGCGGTGTTGATCATCTCCAGAGAAACCACCAGGGCAATGGTCAAGAGCAAAGGCAGCCATTCCCCCGGCGCTAAACCAAAAACAAAACCGGCAACCACCACCAAAACCATAACCCCGGCATGGATTTTCATATTGCGCTCTTTGAGAAAAGCATGAACTATTCCCTTAAGAGCAAAACGAAAAGAAGAACCCAAACTCTGCATATAATTACCCCCCACCTATTACCTATTACCTATCACCTATTACCTATTACCTATTACCTATTACCTATTACCTATTACCTATCACTTATTACTTGCTTTCAAGATTTCTCTTTGTTTAGCTCTCATCACTGCTTCTTCCGCCTCTGTCTCATGGTCGTGGCCCAGCAAATGGAGGAGGCCGTGGAGGAAGAGGAAGGATAGTTCCCGCCTCAGGCTGTGGCCGTGGTATGTTGCTTGTTCTTTGGCTTTTTCTCCGGAAATTACTATGTCTCCAACAAGCAGGGTTTCATTTCGGTAATTGGTAAAATTTTCCAGAATAGGAAAGGATAAAACATCTGTGGCCCGGTCTTTATTTCGCCAGTTGGCATTGAGCCGGCGAATAGTTTGATTATCTGTCAACAGCAGGCTTAATTCCAGTGTATTATTGTTTTGGTTAAGCTCCTTCAGGGCTATTTGACTCAGGCGCAGCCAACGTCCTGCCATTGCCTTCCCCAGGGGAATCATCTGCTGCCGGTTTTGTATCATCAAATGAATAGTCATTGCTAAGCTTCCTCATTTCTTTGGCTACTTCATCGGGATAGTCAAGGCGTTTGTGATGCATACCGATCAAAAGGGCTTTAAAAGCCTGGGAGATTTTTTCAATATCTTTGAATGTCAGGTTGCAGCCTTGCAATTGATTATCATCGATTTTGTTTTTAATAATATCATTGACTTTTTTTTCTATCTGTTCCTGGGTAGGATTTTTTAAAGAGTGTACCGCCGCCTGAACACTATCAGCCAGCATTACCAGGGCTGCTTCTTTTGTCTGGGGAGGCGGGCCCGGATAACGGAAATCCTTTTCCCGGATACTGTCGGAGTTTTCGGCTTTTTCCAAGGCCTTTCTATAGAAGAAAGAGAGGCGGCCATCGCCATGATGCTGCGCTACAATATCAATGATTTCCTCCGGAAACTTGGCGTTTTTCAGCATTTCCACCCCCTCCTTGACATGGGAGGAAATAATCAAAACGCTGAGAGAGGGTTGTAGGCGGTCATGGGGATTATCCCCCTCCTGCTGATTTTCAATAAAGAAATAAGGACGCTTGGTTTTACCGATATCATGATAATAGGAGGCCACCCGCACCAAAAGAGGATCGGCGTCCACCACATCGGCGGCAGCTTCAGCCAAATTGCCTACCAAAACACTATGATGATAGGTACCGGGAGCTTCTATCATCAGGCGCTTGAGCAAAGGATGATTGGAATGAGAAAGCTCCAAAAGGCGGACTACGGTAGTAATACGGAAAACACCTTCCAGAAAAGGTAGGATCCCCAAGACTAAAATGGCGGAAATAACGCCGTTGATAGCGCCGATCAAAACACCAATGCCCATCAGGGGATATTCTGTGCCCAAAAAGAGGCCCATCCCGATTATAGTCAGAGCATTGGCCGCGGCAATATAAAGGCTGGCAATAACAAACTGGCTTCTTTGATTGACATTGTGGGTAGAGAAAACCCCGACAATACCCCCGACTATAGCCACGGCTGTAAAAGGAAAATAGCTGCCTCCGATAAAACCTGCCGCTACAGATATAATAAGGGTAATAAAAATAGCAATGCCCCGCCCCAGCAATACGGAAATGAGCATGGAGCAAAAAGCAACCGGTAACAAATACCCGATAAGGTTTGCGACTTCCGGTTTATCAGAAATTTGCAGCAAAGAAACCAGGCGGCACAGGAATAAAGTCAAATTGATCAAAACCCCGATCAGGACAATATTGCTGTCCCGGCCCCGGGTTTGGGGATGATAAAGCCGCAGATAAACTATAAGCAAGGTATAAAGCAGAGCAATTAAAAGGAGAAGCCCCAAATAAGGCAGCCAGCCGGAATGGGCGCCTTGCAAGCCTAATTTATTTAGTTTTTCGATCTCCTCATCGGTGATGAGCGAACCCTTGCTGATCAGTTTTTGCCCGTTAAACACTGTGACCTGAACCGGAGTGATTGCCGCCCGCACTTCTTCTCCCTTGGCAAATGTAGCAATGGCATCATAGGTTTTATTGGCTTTTATTTCTAAATTATTCAGAGTTTCCTGCAAAAATACCTCTATATCTTCGCTGGAAGCTAAAGAAGCCAGAGAATTCCCGGCTCTCTCCCGGCTGATCTTCACCTCTTCCGGGCGGACGCCGGCTTGAAAAATACCGCTGAGTATGCTTTTAAAGCCATTTCGTAAAGAAGTGATTTCCAAATCATCCAAATCCAGCATTGCATCTTTGGCAGTATCCGAATATTGACCGGGAAAAGCTTGTTCCAAGGCATTGAGCCTATCTTTTTCGGTTTCCAAAAGAGGATTATTTTTGATTTGGCTGATTAGAGTAAAAATATTATCCACTTGCGCCAGTAAATTCGGGGTCACTTCCGGGTCAGTATTAAAAATCTGCTCTACATTACCGGCAGCTTCCTCCCGGGCTTTTTCGGTAAGTATATCACTTTCATAGATATTGGTAGGGCCGGTATGAAAAATATCGTCCGGGGCAATTTCCCCGGCATTGAGGAGAGTGAAGCGGGGAAAAGCGCCAAAAGACAAAATAAGCATGGAAAGGATCATAAAAAGAGCCCACCAAAACGCCTGGTTGATATTATTCTTTCCGGATCTGGGTTTCTCTGAGACAATCTCTTTTTTCAGAGCTTCCTTTTTCCTACGTCTTTTCGCCATTTCTTGCTCCTTTTTTTTCATAGGCTTCTATAATCTTCTGTACCAAAGGGAAACGCACTACGTCTTATCCTCGTTATCCCCGCCGGAGGCGGGGATAACCTTTTGCTTTTTTTCGTAGGCTTCTATAATCTTCTGGACTAAAGGATGACGAACCACGTCTATCTGAGTCAGGTAGCAGAAGGCGATGTCTTTTATGCCGCTTAAAACCCGCTCCGCTTCTATCAGACCGGAAATTTGCCCAAAAGGCAAATCAATCTGGGTTATATCGCCGGTGATCACCGTCTTGGAACCCATACCCATCCGGGTCAAAAACATTTTCATCTGCAAAGGAGTGGTATTTTGAGCCTCATCCAGGATAATAAAAGCATCATCCAAGGTACGGCCCCGCATATAGGCCAAGGGTACCACCTCGATAATATTGCGCTCGGTGAATTTCTGACTTTTTTCCTGGCCCAGGATCTCATCCAGGGCATCATATATAGGCCGCATATAAGGATTGACCTTATCCTGCAAATCCCCAGGCAAAAAGCCAAGCTTCTCCCCTGCCTCCACTGCCGGACGAGCCAGAACGATTTTGGCTACTTCCCGGTTTTTCAGGGCATTGATAGCCATAACCACCGCCAGATAGGTTTTGCCGGTGCCGGCGGGGCCAATAGCAAAAACCAGGTCATTATTCCTGATCTTCTCTAAATAATAGCTCTGCCCCAATGTTTTGGGTTTGATTTGTTTGCCCCTGGCTGTAGTATAAATGGTTTCTACCATCCGCAGCAAATCCGGAGGTTTAATGACATCATCCCGCAAGATACCCTGTTGCTGAACGGATACAATAGCATAATTAACGGTAGCGGTTGTGATTGCCACATTGCCTTGAGCCAGAGTTTTTAAGTATTCCAAGACTCTTTGGGCTTTTTCTACCTCCTCTTTTCTTCCTTCCAGGCGCACATTGCCCCCGCGCGCCAAAAACTTGAGATCAAGCATACGCTCCAAAAGGCGTAAATGCTGGTCATTACCACCCAAAATACT
Source organism: Clostridiales bacterium (assembly GCA_009783415.1). Taxonomy (GTDB): domain Bacteria; phylum Bacillota; class Dehalobacteriia; order UBA4068; family UBA4068; genus WRHF01. The sequence continues at coordinate 1,960 of WRHF01000159.1, read as the reverse complement.
GGCAGCCTGTCCATTATCACCTAAAGCAATTTCAATGATTATATTATCTTGTTCAGAATATTCGCTCAAATCTCCCTACTCCCTACTCCCTACCCTCAATCCTATCACAGCGCTCTATCCGCCGCAAGCACTGCATTTAGCAACACATTCGCTCCGCGCCAGACCTGGTCCGCCGTGCTATGCTCGACCACCGTATGCGACAGCCCGTCCTTACTCGGAATAAAAATCATCACGGCCGGTAGCATTTCACTCACATATTGCGCATCGTGCCCCGCCCCCGAATACATCCTCTTATACGTATACCCTAGTTCCTTCGCCGCACCCTCGATAAACCCAATCTGCCTTTCGTCAAACGCGATGGACGTGCGCCCCCAATGCTCCTCATAGCTGAGTTTGCAACCATAGACGTCTTTCGGCAGATTTTTGATAACGTCAACAACCTGCGCAAGCACAGCCATATCCTTGTGCCGGGCGTCAAGTTTAAACTTCACATAGTTTGGCACAACCGTGTGGATGTTTGGTTTGCAGAAAATTTCGCCCGTCGTGAATACTAGGTCGCTGGGAAGCTGTCCGAGTTTTTCCCAAAGATCGAGAATGGTTTTTGCGGCCGCCCTCAGCGCGTCCTTGCGGTAGCTCTGTGGTGTTGTGCCTGCATGGGACGAAACGCCTTCAAGAATAATATCGTAATTCACCATGCCAACAACACCTTCAACAACACCTATCTCTAGACCTTCCTCTTCAAGAACGGGTCCCTGTTCGATATGCGGTTCAAAGTATGCACAGTAATTTTCTTTGCTCAGGCGGTTTTTTACATCACCAATCCAGCCGCTTTTTTCGAGCGCCGAACCAAAGGTTTCTTTGCCGCCGACTTCGACAACATCTAGCATTTTTTCTTTCTCGAACTTGCCGAGCACAATGCCGGAGCCCATCATTGAGGGTTCAAAACGTGCACCTTCTTCGTTTGTCCAGAACATCACCGTAAGCGGGTGTCTATGCGGGATTTTTTCCGTCACTATTGTTTCGACCGCTTCGAGGCTTGAGAGCACGCCGTAGATGCCATCGTAATTTCCGCCGTTACGCACGGAGTCCACATGCGAACCCATGACGATGCGCTTCAGACCCGGTTCGCTGCCGGGCAGTGTGGCATATGTATTTCCGACGTCATCAGATTCTACGGTCATGCCGAGCGCTGTTGCGCGGTGTGCGAATTCCGCACGTGCTTCAAGCGCCGGAGCAGAGAGCGAGAGCCTTGTAATCCCACCGCCTTCGAGTGCACCAAACTTGCTGAAATATTCGATTTTTTCGGTCATTCTGTCTTTGTTTGTTGTGTACATTCTGCTCCCTCCTCATCCTGCTGCAATTTGCCTGGCTACGTGCACACCGCTCGCCGACGCTTGCGAGAGGCTATGTGTTACCCCCGTTGCGTCGCCGATGGCATACATGCCTGGCACTTTTGTTTCTAGATATTTATCAACTTCAACTTCTGAATTATAGAACTTGACTTCCACGCCGTAAAGCAGGGTATCTTCGTTGCTGGTTCCCGGCGCAATTTTGTCTAGGGCATAAATCATCTCGATAATGTCGTCCAGCTGACGTTTGGGAATCACGAGCGAAAGGTCTCCGGGCGTGGCGTTCAGCGTTGGCACGGTGAAGCATTTTTCCATACGTTTTGTGCTGCTCCTGCGACCTTTTATGAGGTCTCCAAAGCGCTGGAGTATAACGCCGCCGCCGAGCATGTTGGATAGTTTCGCAATGGACTCGCCGTACTCATTGCTGCCTTTGAACGGCTCTGTCATTCTGTTTGTTACAAGCAGGGCAAAGTTTGTGTTGTTCGTCTGGCGTGCGGTGTCCGCGTAACTATGACCGTTTACCGTGATAATGCCGTTCGTGTTTTCTGTTACAACTTCACCATGCGGGTTCATGCAGAATGTCCTCACGACGTCGTTGTACTTATCCGTTT
>WRHF01000158.1 GCA_009783415.1 Clostridiales bacterium | reverse complement strand
CTGCTATTATGGCTGTCTCTATTCCCGGCCGCCGAAAATTACCGGAGCGGAGAATTGCGAAAACCCCCAAAATATGGATGAGCTAGTAGTTTTAGCCGGAGCAGAAAGTATAGATTGGGCATTTAAGACGGAATGCTGCGGCGCCGGCCAGCATTTGGTTCTGCCTCAAGAAAGCCAGTCCCTGCTCTATCCTATTTACAAAAATGCCAGGGCGAGCGGCGCCATGGCTATAGTAACGGCCTGCCCTATGTGCATGATGAATCTGGATATGCGCCAAGGGGCTATCAACAAAACCTATGGAGAAAAGTTTGATCTGCCCGTATATTTTATTACCGAGCTGCTGGCTGTGGCTATGGGGGCTGCATTTAAAGAATGCGGCATCAGTACCCATTTCCACCCGGCCCAAAAACTGCTGCAAAACCTGGGAAAGGAGGCGGTCTGAATGGCCAGAGTCGGTGTTTTTATCTGCCATTGCGGCTCCAATATCGCTTCGGTGATTGATGTGGAAGAGGTTGCCAGGGCAGCCGGAGAGCTGCCCGGAGTTGTTCATGCCGTCACCAATAAATATGCCTGCTCCATCAACGGTCAGGAGGCTATGAAGCAGGCTATTACCGACCATAAACTGGACCGGCTGGTCATTGCCTCCTGCACGCCCAGGATGCATGAAAGCACTTTCCGCAAAATGCTGACCCAAACCAGTGTCAACCCTTATATGCTGGAAATAGCCAATATCCGGGAGCAATGCAGCTGGGTCCATAAGGATAAGGAAAAAGCTACTGCAAAGGCCATTGATCTGGTGCGGATGTCCCTGGCTAAGGTACTGAAAAATCAACCTCTTTTTACTTCCACTATCCCGGTGCATAAAAAATGCCTGGTGGTGGGGGGCGGCATTGCCGGGATCCAAGCCGCTTTGGATGTGGCTGAAGCCGGTTATGAAGTAACCCTCCTGGAGCGGGAATCTTCCCTGGGGGGCAAAATGGTGATGCTGGATAAGACTTTCCCCACCTTGGATTGTTCCGCCTGCATCTCTACCCCGAAAATGGCCGAAGCGGGGGCTCATCCCAAGATCAAGCTGATGACTTCCTGCGAAATTGCGGCAGTCACCGGCTATATCGGCAATTTTCAGGTCACTATCCGCCAAAATCCCCGTTATGTCAATCATGATATCTGTACCGGCTGCGGTTTTTGCGAAGAAAAATGCCCCACCAAGCTGAAGAGTGAATTCGACCAGGGACTGGGTATGCGCAAAGCTATCTATAAACTTTTTCCTCAAGCGGTGCCGGCCAAACCGGTTATCGATGCCGAACATTGCAAAAAGCTCACTACGGGCAAATGCGGGGTCTGTGCCAAGCTCTGCCCCTTGGCTTGTATTGATTATGAAGATAAGGAAAGCTTTGTTACCGATACTTTCGGCGCTATCATCCTGGCCACCGGCTATCAATTGATCGACTGGCCGGGGTCTTATCCCGAATACGGCCAAAACGCCGATCTGATCAGCGGTCTTCAATTCGAGCGGCTGGTCAATGCTTCCGGCCCCACCGAAGGCCATATTCAGCGGCCCAGCGACGGCAAAGAACCCAAAAGCGTAGTCATAGTAAAATGCGTGGGCAGCCGCGACCCGGCCAAAGCCAAAGCCTATTGCTCCCGGGCCTGTTGTATGTATGCGGCCAAACATGCCCATCAAATCCTGGAAAAAATCGAGGGGGCTCAGGTTTATATTTTCTATATCGATGTGCGCACTCCCGGTAAGGGCTATGAAGAATTCTATGACAAGACCCGGGCTGACGGCGCCGTCTATATTCGGGGCCGGGTCTCCAAAATATATGAAGAAGGGGGCAAGCTGATCTGCAAGGGTGAGGACAGCCTGATCGGCAAGCAGGTGAAAGTGGAAGCCGATTTGGTGATCCTGGAAACAGCTATGGAACCCTCCCCCGGCTCAAAAGAAACCGCCGCTTTAGCCGGGGTCAGTACGGATAATGATGGCTGGCTCAATGAAGCCCACCCCAAACTGCGCCCGGTGGAAACCCAAACTGCGGGGGTATTTCTCTGCGGTACTGCTCAAGGCCCCAAAGATATTCCTGATACGGTGGCCCAGGCTTCCGCCGCCGCCGCCAAGGTATTGGGCTTGCTGGCCAAGGATAATCTGGAAACCAGTCCCATGATCAGCGCCGTGGATACGGTAAAATGCTGCGGCTGCGGCTTCTGTGAAAAAGTCTGCCCGGTCAAAGCCATCACCATGGTGGAAATTCCCGGTGTCTATAACGGCAAGCGGGTGACCCGCGGGGTTGCCCAGGTCAATTCCGGCCTCTGCACCGGCTGCGGAACTTGCGCCGCTGCCTGCCGCACCGGCTGTATTGATCTATTAGGCTTTACCAACAAGCAACTGCTGGAGGAGGTGGACGCTCTATGGCAAATTTAGCACCTAACGGACTTGAAGCGCAAGCACAAAACGGGAAAGACAACTCAAACCTCAAACCTCAAAACTCAAAACCTGGGATGCAAAGCAACCCAGCAGAATGGGAGCCGAAGATATTGGCTTTTTGCTGCAATTGGTGTACCTATACCGGGGCGGATCTGGCGGGGCTGAACCGGATGAAATATCCGGATAATATCAGAGTGATCCGGGTACCCTGTTCCGGCCGGGTCAATCCCCAGTTCATATTCCGGGCCTTTCAAAAAGGCTATGACGGGGTGTTGGTTTGCGGCTGCCATCCGTGGGATTGCCATTACACAGCCGGCAACTATTATACCCGCCGCCGCTTCCTCTTGATGAAACGCCTTTTGGAATACGCGGGGATCGATCCCGGACGTTTCCAGGCCCGCTGGATATCAGGATCCGAAGCAGCCAAATTCCGGGACACCATAAGCAAAGTCACAGAAGAAATTAAGGCATTAGGCCCCAACTATAAGCTAAAGGAGGAATGAGGCCATGAATGAAATAGAAAGCAACCTGCGCCAAAGAGCCCGCAGCCTGCTGGCGGAAGGTAAGATAAGCTGTTTTATCGGCTGGGGGCCTACCCGCTTCCCCGATCGGGCTCTGCCCAAATTCATCTTTAAGCCTGAAGAGGCGGAGCAGTTGGTCTATAATGAACATTGCTTGAATTTGCTGGCCAAATATACTCTTGCTTTTCAATACAGCAACGAAGTAATAGGCTTGGCTGCCCGGGGCTGTGAGGCCAGGGCTATCAACCGCCTCATCGCCGACGGCAGCCTGAAACGGGATAATCTGTATCTTGTTGGTATACATTGCGAAGGAATGAAGGAAAATGGCTCCCCGGCGGAAAAATGTCAATATTGCTGCCACCGCGACCCGGTAATATATGATGAGCTTCTGGGAGAGCCTGCGGGCGGGCCGGAAAACTTGCCCCGCTTTGCCGAAGTGGAAGAGCTGGAAAATATGGACGCCGATGCCCGCTATGAGTATTGGCAGGGGCAATTCGCCAAATGCATCCGCTGCTATGCCTGCCGCAATATTTGTCCGGCATGCAATTGCCTGGAATGCTATACCGAGCAATACCGCACCGGCTGGCAGGGCAAACAAGCCAATACTTTAGAAAATTCCCTCTTTGGTTTCACCCGGGCCTATCATATCGGGGACCGCTGCATCGAATGCGGAGAATGTGAACGGGCCTGTCCCATGGATATTTCCCTGATGAAGCTCAACCGTAAACTGGTCAAGGATGTCCAAGAGCTTTTTGGCGGAGCCGAAGCCGGGCTTTCCGCCGAAGATATTCATGCTCTAGGCAGTTATCGCAAAGAAGATTTGGAAGAATTTATGTAGCGGCCTTTGGCTGCAAGGGATTAGTAACTAATGCGGCTTTCAGCCGCAAGTATTCAGAATTCAGTATTCAGAAATCAGAATGCGGGTAACTTTTCGCTCCGCGAAAACTGATTGAACTAAATTCTTGTTTTTTAGTAGCTTACTTTGTCCGTAAGCTACTAAGCTCTCGAATTCGAACAAAAAAAGTCATAATATATACCTTGTCTTTGGGTTTACCTGCATGGATATAGATTTATAAGGGTGCATGAAATAATTAGACACGGATTTTAAGGATTTTAACGGAACTCGCTGTTGTTGGATGATATGAGGAACTTTGGTGATGTTGTTTGAGGAAAAACAAAAATTAATTCAATGCTTTTTATAATAATAAAATCCGCGCTAATCCGTTTTTTATCCGTGAAATCCGTGTCTAATTTTTTAAACGCTTTTCCTGTTTATCTGGGGTAGTGGTTAGGTTCTAACTACCGAAATTCTGTCTAAAATGGCAAATCTGTAGGGGCAGACCCGCGTGTCTGCCCTGGAAAACGCAGTCATTGGCCGGACACCTACACAGAATCGCCCCTTCAAGGTTTCCGGTTTATCTGGGGTAGCTACTAAGGGAGGGAGAATAGTGGAGATAAAAAAGGAAAATATTGGAAATACTTTAGAGTCTTTGAGCAAGTTAGGTAAGGTGTTAGCTCCGGCTATAGTGGACGGAGTGAAAAAATTCATTCCCTGGGAAGCGGGGGCTGAAATTGATTTGGATCTGGTTAATACCACCCTGCCCCCCAAGGATATACTTTTTCCTCAGACGGAAAAGATGTACAGCTTTAGCACCGGTCCCGAGGCTCAGGTCCAAGAGGTAATGGAGGCTGATGAGCAGATCCTCTTTGGTGTCCGCCCCTGCGATGTCCAGTCGATAGATTGTCTGGATCAGGTCTTTTTGACCAAGACCTATACGGATAATTTTTATGCCAATAAGCGCGGCAAGCTGACAATTATTGCTATTGCCTGTAAAGAGGCCGCTCCCACCTGTTTTTGCCGGAGTATGGGGCCAAAACCGGATGAGGCGCCTCTGGCCGATATATTGCTTATACCCACCGCTTCCGGCTGGAATATAAGCTGCCAAAGTGATAAAGGAAAGAAGGTCCTGGCGGCTCTTGACGGCCTGGTGGAAGAAACTGACGGCTCTCTTTTGCCCCCGGCCCGGCTTCAGCTGACGGTGGATATGACGGGGGTGGCAGAAAAACTTTCCGGTATGTTCGAGCACCCGATCTGGGATGAGCTTTCCCGGCCCTGTCTGGGCTGCGGAACCTGCACTTTTGTCTGTCCTACCTGCTATTGTTTTGAGATGGCCCCGGAAATGCGGGGCAGGGAAGGCACGGAAATGCGCTATTGGGATAGCTGTATGTTTCCCGAATATACCCGGATGGCAGGGGGCCATAACCCCAGGCCCGGCAATAAAGAAAGATTGCGCAACCGTTATTTGCATAAACTAGCTTTTTTTGCCGAACGCTATGGAAAGGGTCTTTGCGTCGGTTGCGGCCGCTGTCTCGAAAAATGTCCGGCAGGTTTGGATATTGCCAAGGTTATTGAAATGACCGGGGAGGTGGAATCGGTATGAACAGAACAATAAATCCGCTGTTGCCGCAGATCTGTCAAATAACGGATATGCGCGAAGAAACCCCGGATGTAAAAACTTTCCGGATCCAGACTATCGAGGAGAAGAGTCCTTTTTCCCTGCTTCCCGGCCAATTGGCAATGCTTTCCCTGCTGGGGGTGGGAGAAGCCATGTTTTCCATTACCGCCCGGGACGATAACTGGCTGGAAATAGCCATCAAAAAAACAGGCCTGCTGACGGATGCCCTCCATGAGCTGAATATAGGCGATAAGGTGGGCCTCAGGGGCCCCTATGGTAATTATTTCCCGGTTGAAGAAGCAAAGGGCCGGAATTTACTCTTTATTGGCGGCGGCATTGGCCTGGCGCCCGTACGTTCCTTCATTCTTCATGCCTTGGCCAACCGGGCCGATTACGGCCATATTGATATAGTATACGGGGCCCGTTCCTATGATGATTTGGTTTTTAAAGATGATCTTTTTAGCAACTGGCCCCAAGAGCCGGATACCAAGCTGCATATTACCGTGGACAAAGGTTCTCAAAACTGGCAGGGCAACGTAGGCTTTGTCCCTCCCTATTTGGAGGAATGCGCTTTTTCTCCCGATGGCTGCCTGGCGGTTTTATGCGGCCCTCCCATAATGATAGATATGTGCCTAAAGAGCCTTGCCAAAATGGGCTTTGCCGATGAAAATATCGTTACCACCCTGGAGATGCGCATGCAATGCGGTATCGGCAAATGCGGCCGCTGCAATATAGGCAGCAAATATGTCTGCCTAGACGGCCCGGTATTCACCCAAGCCGAACTGCGTCACCTACCAAAGGAGTGAGGAATGAGGAATGAGGAATGAGGAATGAGGAATGAGGAATGAGGAATGAGGAATGAGGAGTGAGGAATGAGGAATGAGGAATGAGGAGTGAGGAGTGAGGAGTGAGGAGTGAGGAGTGAGGAGTGAGGAGTGAGGAGTGAGGAGTGAGGAGTGAGGAGTGAGGAGTGAGGAATGAGGAATGAGGAGTGAGGAATGAGGAATGAGGAATGAGGAATGAGGAATTATGGTAAAGAAAAAGCAAGGCTTTTTCTTTTTTGAGGATCTTTTATTAAATAAAAAAACGCGGAGTGTTTTAACAACAACTCCTAACTCCTAGCCCAGATAAACTGGAAAAGCAATAAAAACAAATTGGACACGGATTTACACGGATTAAAAACGGATTAGCACGGATTTTTTTATTATAAAAAGTATTGAATTATTTTTATCTTTTCT
>WRHF01000157.1 GCA_009783415.1 Clostridiales bacterium | reverse complement strand
TCTAGTATCTAGTGGCTAGTGGCTAGAACGGGTGACTTTCGCTTCGCGAAAGGATTAAATTAAATTCTTGTTTTTTATTGACACTTTGCGTCCCATAGGTACTAAGAATACAGACTCAGATATAAATAGCAAAAGGGCTGCCTCAGCAGCCCTTTTGCTATTCTGTTGACAAAACCATCCTGAATACGCATTACGGATTGAATTACGGGGGTATAAGCAATGAGCGCTCTTTTTCAATGCTTTTTATAATAAAAAAAATCCGTGCTAATCCGTTTGAATCTGCGTAAATCCGTGTCCAATTGGTTTTTATTGCTTTTCCAGTTTATCTGGGGGTAGTACCTACCCCCTGATCCTATCAAGAATAAGTTTGGCACAATCGATCTGATTGGGGATATTGCCCGACTCATCCTGAACTCGCCAGATATCCGGGGTTATTTCGTCCGCTATATATATATTGCGGTTGGCGTCAAAGCCAAATTCGATTTTAAAATCGATCAGGGTCAGGCCAAGTTCTTTTAAAGTCCGGCGCAGGACCTCGCCGACTTTTAGCAAAAGAGCCAGCATCTTATCGTATTCGCCTGCTTTTAGCAAACCTTTCATCAGGCATAACCTTTCGCTGATCAGGGGATCCCCCTGATCATCGTCTTTGAGGGTGACTTCCAGATAAGGCGGGTCAAAAGGAATGCCTTTTTCCATTGAAAACCGGCGGCACATACTGCCGGCTGTGAAGTAACGCAGGACAAATTCAAGCGGCGGGACCGTGACATTACGCACTTTCATCAGACCTTCCCCCAGATCCGCATCCAGATAATGGGTGGGGATTTTTTCATCTTCCATTATTTGGAAAAAATATTTTGAGATAGCAAGCCCGGTCTTCCCTTTGCCTAAAACACTACCGCCCACGGTATTTGCGCCCGGATCAAAAACCCCGTTTTCGCCGGTGGCGTCATCTTTGAAAAGTAAAAAATAATCACCCGTTACCTCATCTGATATAACATTTTTTGTCTTGCCTTCATAAACAGTTTTCATAATTTTCCTCCATTCTTTTTAATTTAAAGCAACTTACTCCCGTGTAAGATCAACAGAAAACAAGTTGTTTGCTTCAATAAAAGCTTTCGCACCACCTCCCTTTAAAAGAGGGAAGGCCGAAGGTCAGGGGGGATGCTTGCGAAAACATACCTGTTCCAGCCACTAGATACCAGATACCAGATACTATTATACTCCAGTATCTTCAAATAATCAATAATTTTTATTGCTGCATATGGGGAAATAATTGGTAAAATTAACCATATCATATCCCCTTCTTTGCTATTTACAAATAATGACATAATATGTTATTATTATCTATAATAGTATTATTTTCGCTTTAATAGTACTATTTAATCCAAACAGCGGGGAGGTGCTTTGGAAATAGGATTTTTTGGAACCGGACGGAAGCGAGAGGTAAACTTTACTGAAAATCAAACTATGAAAAAAACTATTCTATAAGGAGGGATCTTTTTAATGAAATCCAAAAAGTACTTATTCCCGTCAAAGGCTATTCTTTTACTGGCAATCGTTATCGCCTTTGCAGCGCTTTCCGGGGGCCTGCTTTTATTTGCTGCCGGCGAAGAGCCGCCGGAGGTGGACTTCGGGCAAGCCGCCATTTTGGAGGAATTGCTTCCTCTTCCGGAAGCTGCGGATTTGAACAATGTTTATTTGATCAACTGTGATGTGCTGGAAATCGAGTACAATGAACCGGTTACCGCAGCTCAGGCCAAAGCGCTCTTTACGATCAAAGTTGACGGAGTGGAAGTAGAATGGGAATTCCTTTCCTACTTCGATTTCGGCCCCTATGCGGCTCGCGGCGGGGTAGTCAATGTGCGCCTGACCGAACCGCTGGATACCGGTAATCCGCGGGGCAGGATCCGGGCTTCGGAACAAAACGAATTTCTCCGCAATACCCAACTCACATTGGGCCCTGCTGCCGCTGCCAAGATAACCGTTACAGCCGGCGCGGCAACCAAAACAGCCGCCTGGAAAGCCTTCTATACCGAAAGATCGCTGGGCTATATGTCCAGGGTCTATGCTTATGCCGCGGCTGAGGCCGGAAACAACGGGCAGCAGATCCGCGATTACGGAACCAACTACTCTACAGGCAATGTCTTTTCGGCGACAGCCGAGCCCAAGTATACGGATGAATTTATCGCCAGGCAGGTCGCCGAAGGCATGCACAGGTTCTGCGGCCGCTCGGAGTTTTTGACCCTGCCCTTTGTCGATTCGGGCTTCAAGGCGCTTCTGGTCGGCGCTTCCCAATCCGTTTACGAAGCTCCCGAGTTCCGCGAGCTTTATGAATTTGGTGTAACAACCGATACATATACCCGTACCAGCATCAATCCTACCGCTGTACCCGGCAATTTCCTGGGCAACGGTAAATATAAGAAGCCCTTTGTCGTAGGTACCGCCGATGATGTGATGCGCCATTACAGCCCCCTCAAAGCTGACGGTACCCCCGCTACCGGAAATGCCGATTCCGCGCGTCCCAGAAGCGATTACTTCCATTTCGCGGAAGCCTTCTTTGATATTTATTATGAAATCGGGGTAAAAGTGGGCTGCCCCCGCTTCCCCCTCGGACCGGATAATGACCCGAACGACTACCGTTTCGATTTGCAGCTTATAAAATATTATAATAATGCCAAGGCAGCCGGCCAATGGCCGGGTACTGCCATGATGAACAGCGTCAAGGAATATTACCTCTATGGCGCTATGATCCACTGGGAATTCATTCCGGAAACCCAGGAGTTTAAAGAAAAATCATTCCCGGTCAACACCCGCGCCGAAATGTATGAGTATGACTATGACTTATACTGGGCAATGTGCGGCATCTTCGGGAAATATGAGTATTGGACAGGTGTTTCCACTTTACAGGGCGCCAGCACGATCGACGATAGCTCAAAATGGTGCATTCCCTGGTTCTGGCACAATCAGCCGGATAATTTCGGCCTGCCGGCAACCATTGACGGTACTGTCGGCGTTCCCTACCCTCCGCTGGCAATCAAATCTGCCGATATTATCGCTCACAACCGGATAAGAGTATATTTTAACCGTGAGGTCAGAACCGTACAGACTGTAACGACCGGAGGAAACTGGACGATCTATATTGGTGACAGGCAATTGCCGGCATCAGCCGTTTCCGAAGGCAGCGGTTATAACTGGAAATGCGTTACTTTGCAGACCAACTGCACCGTCAATTTCACGACCGGCGCCGTAACCAATGCCGATAACCGTTTGGACAACGGCAAACCGTATGGCCGTTATTTTGCCGGATTCAGCCAGGCTGATATTGACGAACGTAAAATATCCTCCGGCGGCTGGATAGCAAATAACACGACACCCGGGGTAAACGCCCTTGAATTCGGACAATTCGTCAGCCTCCAAGATGCTATAGACACTTATGGCGCAGGGCCGCGGGACGCCAAAATCGAGGTAGCCTATATAGGAAGCGCCGATGTTACCGACTGGGGCGGCAATATATTGCCCAAAAATGTCAAGCATCAAGTGGATAAATTCGAGCCTTGGATCGGCCACGCTTACAGAAGCCCTCTGACCGGCTTTTACACATATCTGGATACGGCTGTCTGGAATAGGTATGACGTCAAGACAGTTGCAGTAGCCGGCGCCTTACTCTGGGAATCCCATATGCAGAACAATAAAACCGTAACCTATCCCAAGAGCGCAGGCGGAGATGATTTCCCTGCTTCGGCCAATCAAGCCTGGAATGTCCCCGTATTTTATGACAGGGTCGGCCAAAGGATCGCGGACGGCGCCATCGGAGGAACCCCCGGCGGAATGCTGGTTGCTGCGGGATCTAATCTGGGCAACCATCCGGGAATGCAAGGCGGCAATCTGAGGGGCACCGGGGTAGGCGACAGCTACCGGGTCGAAGGCTGGGGAGGCAATACCTTCCAGGCTGAGGATGTTCTGATCATGAGGGACTATAATCTCTGCAGATACAGAAACGAAGCCCTGGTGCTGCATGAAGGCGGGCATGGTATCGACAGCTTTGCCCCCGCCTATGCCCAAAATATCTATAATGATATCTCTGCCGCCCATGCTACAGCTACTGCTGCAGTCAACGGCGCCAGATGGCGTGATGTGGATAATGTAGTCGCTTACTGCGGCTCCAGGGGCGAGTACACCTCAACCCTGCCCACATTCTATGCAGGCGTTATGCGCGAGCAGATGATGGGCGTCAATGACGGTACCTGGACTCCTATGTGCGTCAGGTCTGAATTATTCCTTTATGACCCCTATGGCTTTGAAGTATTCAAGAGGATCTTCTACACCGGTGAACTTCATCTCTGGTATGAAAACAAAATCGGCGATCCGGCTTACCGGGTCATGCCAGAGGATTGGGAGCTCTTAAGGGATACCTATCCGGAGTTCAGCCACTGGAAGAGCGTGGACGACTTAATTGCCTGGGGTTACTCTATCCCCCAAGTACAGCGCCATAACCCCTATACGGAAGCGCTTAACAATCTTCCCTATAAGTCGCAATCAAATGATGCAGTCAGATGGGTATCCTGGAATGTTCCTAACGTATGGCAGCCCGAACCCTATAAGGCGCCTACAAATCCCGCTTATCCCAACAATAGATTTGACTTTGTCGGCGGCTCTTCTTATTTCCCGATCCCTGATTTTGATGATCCCGACGGGTTAGAGCCTCTGAAGAATCAGGAGCATCCCTTCGCCAGGCCCGGCGGGGTCCCGAAACCTGAAAGACCCGCGGAACTGGAAGCCCTTGCCAAGCCGGTATACGGTACTATTACCAACCATACCGCTACCAGACTGCCCCGCCCTGTTCTGGTCCAGTTCGGTTTTGAAAATTATAGCGGCGCGATAACCAGCAATAATGCCCTTAGCAGCTTCCTGCTGAAAGTTAACGGGAAATACAGCCATTTCTATCTTTGGGAATTCAAGGAAACAGCACCCGGCACAGCTACAGTGACCCTGCGTCTGGACTGGCCGCTGGAGCCGGGCGATGTAGTCACAGTCAGCCAGCCTGTCGTCATAGAAGTGGCCGATGTCTGGACCGCTCCCGGCGGCTCGGTGGATGTTACCTATAGCATCAAAGGCAATGCTCTCGGCTTCACTACCTTTGATTTCGAATTGCCTTTCAATGAACGCTTTGCCGCCACAAAAGTCACCCCGGCCGCCAAAGTAACAGCTGCCGGCATGTACTTTATCTCCAATATTACTGCTGATGCCGTGAAAATTGCTTTCGCTTCCACCGAAAATGTCAGCGGCGACGGCCTTCTCTTCACCGTAACCTATCAGGTACCCGCCAGCGTTGCTCCTATTTTTGATGAGGTACTGGATGTTAAGGTAAATGCTATCAAGCTCGAAACCAATAAAGATGAAATAATAGATCTGGGCTATTCAGTCAAACCCGGCGCCCTGGTCATTGGCTTAATGGGCGATGTTGACGGCAATGGCCTTATCACCCCCGAAGATGCCATAACGCTGCTGCAAATGTATGTAGGCTTGATCCCCTGGACCCCCAGAGCCCTGCTTTTAGGCGACATCAATAAGGACGGCGTAGTCGATCCCACCGACGCTGCTCTGATTTTGCGTATGGTTGTCGGAGGGTGAATGTCAATTGACAATTGATAATTGACAATTGACAATTATTGTTGGTTTTGCTTCGCAAAACATTGAATTAAAACCAATAGCTTTGTTATCCGAAAGGCGGTTCCCTGTTTGGGGGCCGCCTTTTTTTTATAGCTTTAATATGGTAATTTTTTACTTATTTGTTTACAAATGGGTATTTTGTGTGTTAATATATTAGATAAGGGGGGATGCTTATGATTTAGGGTTATTTATAATTGGGTTCCGGTGTGTTTCAAATCTATTCAAGTTAAACTATTTTTTAAAGGAGGGAAACTATTTAATGAAATCTAAAAAAACCTTATTATCAACTAAAGCCATTCTTTTACTGGCGCTTATTATTGGGTCTGCGCTGCTCTCCGGGGGTTTGATTTTTGCTGCCGGCGAGGAGCCGCCGGAGGTGGACTTCGGACAAGCTGCCATTTTGGAGGAATTGCTTCCTCTTCCGGAGCCTGCCGATTTGAACAATGTCTATTTGATCAACTGTGATGTGCTGGAAATCGAGTACAATGAACCGGTTACCGCAGCTCAGGCCAAAGCGCTCTTTACGATCAAAGTTGACGGGGTGGAAGTAGAATGGGAATTCCTTTCCTACTTCGATTTCGGCCAATATGCGACCCGGGGCGGAGTTGTTAATGTGCGCCTGACCGAGCCGCTGGATACCGGTAACCCGAGGGGCAGGATCCGCACCTCGACAGCAAATACTTTCCTCCAAAACACCCAACTCACATTGGGTCCTGCTGCCGCCGCCAAAATAACAGTTACAGCCGGCGCTGCTACCAAAACAGCCGCCTGGAAAGCCTTCTATACCGAAAGATCGCTGGGCTATATGTCCAGGGTCTATGCTTATGCCGCGGCTGAGGCGGGAAACAATGGGCAGCAGATCCGTGATTACGGAACCAACTATGACACGGGTAATGTATTTTCGGCGACAACCGAGCCCAAATACACGGACGAATTTATCGCCAGGCAAGTCGCCGAAGGTATGCACAGGTTCTGCGGCCGTTCGGAATTTTTGACCCTGCCCTTTGTTGATTCGGGCTTCAAGGCGCTCTTGGTCGGTGCTTCCCAATCTGTTTACGAAGCACCCGAGTTCCGCGAGCTTTATGAGTACGGCGTAACCACCGACACTTATACCCGTACCAGCATCAATCCTACCGCTGTACCCGGTAATTTCCTGGGCAACGGTAAGTATAAGAAACCGTTTGTGGTAGGTACCGCTGATGACGTGATGCGCCATTACAGC
>WRHF01000156.1 GCA_009783415.1 Clostridiales bacterium | reverse complement strand
AAACCGCAGGAATGCTTGTTGCCTTTCAAGGTTTTACCGCGCCGCCTGGCGGCAAAAAGACCGTTGCAGGGATGGAAAATGTTTTCGTTGGTGAGTATAAATTCGTTGCCATAGCAATCGCCCTCTCTATGTGTAATATTATACACAGCTATATGTGTGAGGTCAATAGAAAGCCCCATAAATATAGATAGTCAATTGTTTTTTCTCAATTGTTTTTTTTGATTTTGATTTATCCAGGTAGAGCAAAAAAAAATGATTAATATTCCTACATTTTTTTCCTTTTATGTTTGTAAATGGATAATATATATGCTATTATAATAATTAGTATAGCCTAGGGGGGGATGCTTATGATTTAGATTTTGGGGTTAGTTTTGTACTGTATCAAACATTGTATCAAACTATGCTGAGAATCAACTTAATTTTTAGAGGAGGGAAATTATCAATGAGACCGAAAAAGTACTTATTATCGGCTAAGGCCATTCTTTTGCTGGCATTTGTTGTGGGTTTTGCGCTGCTTTCCGGAGGCATGCTCTTATTTGCTGCCGCGGAAGATGAGCCGGGACCGGACTTGGCGCAAACCGGCCTTCTTGAGGACGAGCTTCCTCACGCTCTGATAGCGGATTTGAATGATGTCTTTTTGATTAGCGGTGATGTGCTGGAAATCGAGTACAATGCCCCTGTGAGCGCGGCTGAAGCCAAAGCGCTCTTTGATATCCGGGTGGACGGTACCCCTGTTGCATGGGAGTTTCTTTCCTACTTCGATTTCGGCGCCTATGCGGCCCGCGGCGGGGTAGTCAATGTGCGCCTGGCTGAGCCCCTTGATGCCGGTGAACCTCGCGGCAGAAGACGTGAATCTGCCGCCGAATCGTATCTTGCCCGTACGGAACATATTCTGGGACCTATTGCCGCCGCCAGTGTAACTGTGAGCCTTAGCACCGGCGCCCCCAAAACTGCCAAGTGGGATCCTTTTTATATGGAAAGATCTCTGGGTAATATGTCCAGGCTCTGGACATATGCCTCTGCCAAAGCAGGAAACAACGGAACTCAGCTTTTGCTGGCCAATCCCAATAACTACACCTCAAACAACATCTTCTCGGCAACGGCAGATCCTCTCTACACGGACGAATATATAGTAAGGCAGGTCGGCGAGGGTATGAACAGGTTTGTGGGCCGCAGCGAATATATGAATCTGCCCATGATCGACTCCGGGTTCAAGGCGCTTTTTGTCGGCCCCTCCCAATCCGTTTACGAAGCTCCCGAATACCGCGAGCTTTATGAATACGGCGTAACCACCGACACTTTCAGCCGCCCCAGCATCAAAGCTACCGATGTACCCGGCAACTTTGATCCCCTGACAGGTGAGTTTAAGAAACCGTTTATTGTCGGCACCTCCGATGATGTTTTACGCCATGACAGCCCCCTCAAAGCGGCTGACGGCATCAGCTCGGCGCGTCCCAAATCAGACTTCTTTTATTTCGGCGAAGCCTTCTTTGACATGTACTGGGAGCTTGGCATGGTGCAAGGCTGCCCCCGCTTCCCCCTCAGCCACTTCAATACCTGGGATGATTACCGCTATGATCTGCATGTGATAGAAGCCTACGAAAAGGCCAAGGCAGCAGGATTATGGCCGGGTACGGCTATGATGGAAAGCGTCAAAAATTATTATGTCTACGGGGTGATGTCTTTCTGGGAACTGGTTCCGGAAAGTCAGAAATTTGAGCATATGTCCTGGCCGGTCAATACCCGTGCCGAGATATATGAGTATGACTATCCCTTATACTGGGCCTTGTCCGGCGCCCATGGAAAATATGAATACTGGACGGGATACGGTACCGCTCAGGGCCTTACCTCCAGAAGTGATGCCAATAAGCTTAACACTCCCTGGTTCTGGTGGAATCAGCCGGACAATTTCGGCCTGCCGGCAGCCGGCGACCCTACGATGGGTGAAGCCTATCCGCCGCTAGCTATAGAAAGCGTTACCATTATTTCCCATAATTTAGTGGAAATCAAGTTCAACCGGGAGGTCAAAACCCTTGCCGCGGTGACCAATGCCGCCAACTGGAGGATCTATATCGGCGACAGGCAACTGAGCGGAATAAGCGATTATCACGGTTATGGCTGGAAAAGTATTCGCTTAAATACAGGTAACGCCGTCAATTTTGCCACCGGCCTCTCGACCAGTAATGCTCAAAACCGTTTGGACAACGGTAAGCCATACGGCAGATTCTTCTGCGGATTTACCCAGACAGATATTGATGAACGCAAAGTCAGCGCCGGAGGCTGGATCAGCAATAGCCAGCAAGCGGGGGCAAACCCGCTCCGGTTCGGTCAGTTTGTCAGTCTTGATGATGCCATTGCAATGGGCGCCGGCCCGACCGAGGACGGAGTAGTCCGGGTTGAATATGTCGGAGGAGCCTCGGCTGCGCCCCAAGTCTTGGACTGGGACGGCAACGAACTGGCAAAAGGTCTGAAATATGAGGCAGATTTCCGGCCTTGGATGGGTCATGTTTACAGAACCCCGCTTACAGGCTATTATATTTATCTTGATACTAATGTGGCAAGCAGAGATTTCTATATGTACACCCGCAAGGGCTTGGCTTCAAATATTACCGTTAAGGATGTCGCCATGGCAGCGGCCAATAAATACGAGACTCAATTTGCCAATAACAAGACTGTTACCTATCCGCGCAGCGCCGGCGGAGATGCTTTCGACCATGCTTTTGCTGTCGGCAGCGGCTCCCGCACCACCACCCATGCCGGCGCCGGTATGACCAGCACCTATACCTGGAATAACGGAACAATAACCTATAGTTCGCAGAATATTACCAATGGCCCGGTAACTTATGACAGAGTGGGTCAAAGGATCGCAGACGGGGCGGTAAGGGGCAACGGCGGTATGCTGATTGCCGCAGGATCCGTGCTGGGGAACCATCCCGGGCGGCAACCGCAAAGCACCGGTCTGGCTTCGGGCGTTGCCGACGGGCTTCGGGTCGAAGGCTGGGGTGGTAATGTTTTCCAAACCGAAGATGTCCTGATAGTCCGGGATTATAATCTCTGCAGATATAAAAATGAAAGCCTGGTCTGGCATGAAGGCGGTCATGGTATTGATTCCTTTGCCAATGGCGCGAGTAATTATGCCCAAAATATCTACAATGATATTACCACCGCCTGGGCTACCGCGGTATCATATGCCAGCGGCGCCAAATATCATGATGTCGACGGGATCGGCGCCTATATGTCCGTCCGGGGCGAATATGTCTCCACCTGGGGTCCTTGGTATGCCGGCGGCGGCCGCGAATCATTCCAGGGGATCAATGACGGCACCTGGACGCCTATTGCAACCAGGGAAGAGGCCTTCCGTTATGATCCCTGGGGCGGTGAAGTATTTAAGAGAGTTTTCTTTACCGGCGATCTGGGTCTTTGGTATGAAGGTAAAATCGGCGATCCCAAATATAGGGTACTGGTCGAAGACTGGGAACTTTTAAGAGATCAAAACCCGGCCTTTAGTCATTGGACCAGTGAAAATGACTTGGTCGCCTGGGGCTTTTCCACCCCCCCGACCGCGCTCGACAATCCTTATGCCGGCACAACTAATCCCTTGATCAGATGGGTTTCATGGAACAGCCCCAGTGTCTGGAATCCCGAACCGTACAGAGAGCCCAGCAATCCCAGTTTCCCCAATAACAGATTCGACTTTGTGGGCCGCTCCGCTTATCATCCGGAGCCGGACGGAAAGTCGCCGATCAAAGTCGAGACCCATCCCTTCCTGGTTGCGGGAGGCGTCAAGAAACCGGAAAGACCGGCGGAAATGGAAGCGCTGGTAAAACCGGCGACAGGCAAGATCGCCGCCCTTTCCCTCAAAACCCCCGTCGTAGTCCAATTCGGATATGAGGGCGATCTGCCGACTACCAATAATGTCCCGACCAGCTTTGAGCTGAGGGTAGACGGCAAACTTCAGGCAATCTATTTCTATTCCTATAAGGACGGCATAGCTCAGCTGCGCCTGGATTGGCCTATTGAAGACTATAAGAAGATCGACCTTACCGTTCTTTCCACAGGGCAAACCATCCACTTGGCAAAACCCCTAATAGTAGTAGACCATGTCGGCGCTGCTCCCGGCAGCAATGTTGATGTTACCTACAATATCGCTTATAATGAGCTTGGTTTCACCACTTTAGATCTGGAGCTGCCTTATGACAGCAGCATCTATAAGCCGGTAGCAGTAACTCCTTCCGCAGCCTTGAACGATACAGCCGGCGGCAATTACTTTTTTGCCAATCCAAGCTTCAATGGCAGCGATATCCTGAAAATAGCTTTTGCCAGCAGCGACAAAGTAATAGGCGACGGCCTCCTTTTCACCGTGACTTATGAGGTTAAAGCTGGTCTGATTGCTGAGGATGCCCCCTTGGATGTTGAGGTCTTAGCTGCAAGGGTGGATACCGGTTCGGCAGATCTGGAGAATATTGACTTGCTGGTCCGGCCCGGCTGGCTGAGCATCGGCTTACTGGGCGATGTTGACGGCAACGGCAAAATAACCCCGGAAGACGCCATGGTGCTGCTGCAAATGTATGTAGGCTTGATTCCCTGGACTCCCAGAGCCCTAATTATGGGCGATGTCAATAAGGACGGTGTAGTTGATACTACAGATGCTGCTTTGATTTTGCGTATGGTGGTTGGAGGATGATGTCAGAGGTCGGAGGACAGAGGACAGAGGACAGAAAGGGTTAGGTTTTGCTTCGCAAAACATTTAAGCAAAACCGACAGCTCCGGTATTTGTTATCAGATAAGCGGCTCCCAAGCGGGGCCGCTTTTTTTGGTGCTTATGCTAGGGATGAAAGTGGAAAACGTCAAAATGAGACTTTTCACTTCGGGGTTGCGAAGGAGTTTTTAGGGCAATTATCCCCTTGGTTATAGGGAGATAACGCGCAATATATAGGTACACAACAAGCAACCTTTAGCTGTAGCAGCGTATAAATTTTGTTTTAATATCATAATCACTTTATAAACTGGTATTAATTTCTGTCAGTATTACTTGAAATGTCTATTTTGAAGTTCTTAATTTTTATATCCACTTTATAGTCTCCTATCTGTAATGACTTAACCTCGCTTAGAATCAGAATTTCTCTAAATTGCCACCTAATCTTATGAAAACCACCTTGCGTGGAAGAATACGAACCAGCCATTGAGCTTTTTGGATTAAATATAGTTCCATCGTTCATAGTAATCCTAACTGACTCCGCAAGTTCTTCAAAAGTTTCATAACCTGAATAAAATAAATCAGCCTCGAAATAAAATGCGGATATAAAAGCATCTCCGACCAGTTTTCCGTCAGTATTATTCAGTGGCAAATCATAGGCTTGCCCCCTGTTTTTTGGAATCCATGAAATAACAAAAGATTCGTTCATAACATCTTGTTTAAAGTTGTTTTGAGCAGTAATCTGAATTGCCATGGTTAGTTCCTTTTCAAGAAAATAACCGTCATTAGATATGAATGATATAATATAGGGTATACAGTTATTAACTACAGCATCTAATTGTTGCTCTACAGATATGCCTCCAATTATCTCGTCTGCTTTCTTTCCTTTTATATCACCATAGGTGACTTTCCCTTTATAAAAGTTAACGCTTTCCACCTCAACACTATTCACGTCTATGGCATTAGAAAAAATTGCATCTAAAGCTATATAAATTGTTTTTCCATCTCCCAGGGTTTGTCCTATATAAAGCGTTAAATCATCGCGTACAGCATCTATGTTCACATTATGGATGCCAATTCTTGTTTGAGCCATAGCGTCTTCTGTTGGCTGAAAACGTTCAATAAAGCGGTTGTCCCAGTTTACTTCTTTTGTGTACGAGCAGGCTGCAAGTATATAGATAGTTATCAGTGCAAGCAATATGGGTATAAAAAACTTTTTTAACCTATGTAAAATTGACTCACTCATAACTTAACTGGCCCCCTTTTAAAATAACATTTATGGGTATAAACTGAAGCCTCATTTATTGCACCCATAAGTGGCGTAACCTATTCTGGCTACACCACCTATTTGTTACAGTGTTTTTTGTAGTAAGTTGTGTTTGCATTACTGGTTATAATTCCCAAGGCAATTCAGATGAAACATCTCAAATTTGAGGTTTTCTTATGGGTCTACACCCGTACTCGCCTTACAAAGTTATTACCAATATAACTTAAATGAGACATCCCATGTTTGAGTCCCTCTTGTAAGTGTGCAGCCATGCTCACCCCATATTGATAAGCCTATAATGTTAAGCAAATACACACCAGAGATGTTGGCACCGCTGCCGGTGTACCATGATGATGTGTAATCTTTCCAATTATTATTAGCATCCATTCCCTTATAGCCACCGCGGACTTTTTGGTTACTAACTCTACTTTTTATAAGTATTTAATTCTATTCCCTATTCTTTTTTTCCTGCTAAAATTTAGTAAATTAACAAGAGAGATTTCTTACAAATGCAGACAGTTTTCCGCAAAAAACCTAATAGAGTTCAGCAAAGTGGAGTCGCAATGTATATTTAAAGCGGGTAGTATTCCGAATAATCCAGAAATCTATGGCTTTTTAAAGAAATTACCAACATTATGGGCTTAGGCTTCGGAAAGCTATTACCTCATAATTTGAGATAATGGCTTTTATGTATGAGCTTATAGTCGTACTTTAACGATATCATATATCTCATTAAAATGCACACTACAAATACCTAGAGAACCCAAGCTTGTAAGCCTTGAAATTATCTCCAAGGGCTTTTATTATGCTTCAAGCTAGATAACCGTCCTTTACTGTGGAAACAGATGAGGGCATTTTTTGTTGTAACCTTATTTTCCTGCCATCTTATGGTTTTTTGAAAAACAGGTCTAAAATTTCGCCTCCAATTGGGGAAACATATGAGGACATATTTTTATCCTCATATCCGATTTGTTTGGAGTAATAAAAACCTTACCGCTATAAAACTGCATGACCGTCCAAATGGAATACCGTCAAACGAAGCGTGCAACGACCTGCCTATATTCAGCGAGCGCACTAAAGATGGAAATACGGCAAAGCGCCATG
>WRHF01000155.1 GCA_009783415.1 Clostridiales bacterium | reverse complement strand
GAAAACCGCAGGAATGCTTGTTGCCTTTCAAGGTTTTCCCGCGCCGCCTGGCGGCAAAAAGACCGGCGCAGTGATGGAAAATGTTTTCGTTCTTGGGTATAAAAGCAATACGGTATTTTCTTTACTCTGCCAACGTGCCTA
Organism: Clostridiales bacterium; assembly: GCA_009783415.1. Classification (GTDB taxonomy): domain Bacteria; phylum Bacillota; class Dehalobacteriia; order UBA4068; family UBA4068; genus WRHF01. Next base: position 7,011 of record WRHF01000155.1, on the reverse strand, counting down.
ATTGTGAATTGTGAATTGTGAATTGTGAATTGATCAAATGCTCGCCACCTGTACCGCTTGGCTGATCCTTTCTACCAAAAGGGGCATCGGGGCGGAAAAACCCACGCTTAAGGAGTCTTGGAGGCCGAAAAGCTCAAGGCTGATGCGGCAGGTGATTATTTCCACGCCTTGCTGTTCCAGGCAGCTTAGATATTCCAGGAGAGGTGAATTCTGGCAAGCACAGTGAACTCCGCCATTGATAAAAATTATGGAGCGGGGAGGCCGGGTAGCCTGAGCCAAATGGTAAAAAAAAGAAGATAACAAAGTTTGCCCCAGTTCTTTGCTGCCCTGGCCTAAACCGTTATGACTAACCAAAAGCAACCAACCTCTGGAAAAATTTTCCAATTGTGGGTCCATACCCGGGAAATACTCTCTTTTGTAATCCGGTTTTTCAATATCCACCCGAAATCCCCTGTCTTCCTCCTGGGAGGAAACAGGCAGCCCTTGATCCTGAGCTAAATTAATAATATCATCCCGCAAGCCTTCCCCATCCAAAAGAGTAATCAAGGTGCCGCTCGTTAGCTGGGCCAGGGCCTCTTCCACTATGGGCAAAGCTAAAGACAAACCACGAACATCCAGCAAACGCTCTTCTCTCATGCACAACTCACCTCCAAGAACAACTTTGTTACTTGACTTCAATCCCCCGCTTTTCAGTGATCCTGCCAATGATCCGATACTCAACCCCATTATTTTCCAGATGGCTTTCCAAAACCCCTCCCCGCCGGGGCGGAGTAGCCATTAAAAGGCCGCCGCTGGTTTGGGGGTCGAAGAGAAGATGCTGCAAGGGCAAAGGCAAGGATGAGTTCAGACGAACCAAACTATCAATATATTTCCAATTTCGCTCTAAGCCACCGGGAATGATCCCCTCTTCAGCAAAGGCGAGAGCTTGAGGCCAAATAGGCAGCTGATCGCTCCACAGTTGGGCGCCCAAATCATTACCCAGCATTTCCGCCAAATGGCCCAGCAGGCCAAAGCCGGTAATATCCGTAGCAGCATCTACTTGGGCCAGGGTCATAGCCCGGGCGGCAGAGCAGTTCAAGGCGGCCATTTCCGCTGTCACTTTGGCAATATCTGTTTCTTTCACCAGATCTCTTTTCAAGGCGGAACAGATTATACCATTGCCTAAGTGCTTTGTCAGAAAGAGCAAATCTCCTGGCTTTCCCCGATTATTGGCAATAATTTGCCCAGGATGAGCAACACCTGTAACTGCCAGGCCGAATTTTGGTTCCTGATCCTCCACAGTGTGGCCGCCGATCAGCAAAGCCCCGGCTTCTTTTAACTTGTCCGCACCGCCTCTTAAAATATCCCGGCAGACGGTTTTATCCAGGCAAGTAGGAAAAGCGGCTATATTGAGGGCAGTAATAGGTTGCCCTCCCATAGCATAAATATCACTGAGGGCATTAGCGGCGGCGATCTGGCCGAAAAGATAGGGACTGTCCACCATAGGGGTAAAAAAATCCACAGTTTGAATCAGGGCCAGCTCACTATTAAGCTGATAAACCCCGGCATCGTCATAGCTTTCCCGCCCCACCAGCAAATTAGGGTGGCTAAAGCAGGGCAAATCTTTGATAATCTGATGAAGGTCCTCCGGACCCCACTTAGATGCTCAACCAGCGCTATGCACCATTTGAGTCAAACGCATACTGATCCCTCCTTTCAGTCGGGAGTGTTGAGTGTTAAATTTTGAGTGTTAAGTGATTGTGCTTTCGCTCCGCGAAAGCTCTTTTTTAATTCAACACTTTTGCGAAGCAAAAGTTACCAACACTCAACACTCAACACTCAAAATTCAAGACTGCTTTTTGCCCCAAAAGGGCAAAAAGCCACGCAGCGGCCGCAGATTCGTTTGCCGAAGGTTTGGCGCATTTCTGTTAAATAGGTATTGCAGGCGCCTGCATTTAAGCGCTCTGCCAGGGCTTGGCCTTCTTGCCAATTTATACCTTTGATGGCTTGGGCCGGGCAATGCTTTTGGCAGATTTGGCAATCCCCGCAACGGGAGGCTAGAGGCACACCTGGGGCCAGGGGAGCATCGGTGAGTACTGTGGCCAGGCGCAGATAGGGGCCTACCTGGGGGTTGATGAGGTTACCGCTTTTGCCGATCCAGCCCAATCCGGCCAGGCGGGCTGCCCAGCGATGGCTGAAAATACCGGCCAGCTTGTCCGGGCTGACTCTTTGGGAGGCCGGTACCGGAAAAGCGGCAAAGCCCTGCTTTGTCAGGAAATTAGCAAGCTTTAGAGATACTGCATTGAGATGAGCATTTATAATATCATAATAAGCCAAATAGGTATAACTGGGTCCTTGCTGTAATTGGGTTACAATTGCCGCCGGGAAATAGGCAGCCAGTGAGATGGCTCGGTTATAAATATTCCAAATATTACCATATTCGTAATCCAAATCAGCCGGGCAGGCAGTTAAATCCGCCACCCCGAAAAGGTCGATTTCCCAAGCCGCCATCTTGGCTGCCAGGGTGCTATCCAGACTGTTATTCATAGTATATCCTTATATTTTGATTGCAAATAAAGAACGGACAAAAGGCATCACAAAAGTGGAATCATCCAGAAACATCATAGCTGTCAAACCCCAGGATTGACCGATAAATAAAGGTAAAATGGCTTGACGGGCTATGTTAAGGGTGATAAATAAAATTGCCAGGGCACAAGCAGCTCCCAAAGCCCGGTTCAGAAGACCCAAAATGTTACCGCGAAAGGCTTTGTCCAAAAGCCGGGCCAGCCAGCGTACCAAAACCGATGTTACTAAAAAAATCACCACAAATAAAATCATTTGCAGGACCCGGTTGGAAACAGCTTGCGGGTCAATAAATATCTGCAAAATCCGCCAAGGGCTGTCTGCAGGCGGGGTGAGAGGCATTATTTTGGTTATGAACTGACCGATGATGCCGGAAAAATTGCGGGCTGCCTGAAAGCCGATAAACCAGGAAGCAATATTGGCAACTACCCGCAGCGAACCTACATTCCAGCCAATAATCAAGCCAATCATGCTGCAAATTATCAAAACCATATCTGCCATATTCTCAACCTCCGACTCCTACTCCGGATAATTTGGAAAAGCACCTGAAAAAATTAGGCACGGATTTGAACAGATTAGCACGGATTTTTTTCCGAATTTGAGAGCTTAGTTCCAGCCCCTGCTTCTGCAATCAACCGATTGATATTGGCCGCTGCATAGCCGGCCCCGAAACCGTTGTCAATATTTACCACTGTAACGCCGCTGCTGCAGCTGTTGAGCATACCCAAAAGAGCTGCCAGGCCTTTAAAGCTGGCCCCATAACCAATACTGGTAGGCACGGCAATCACCGGCTTATCCACCAGCCCTCCAATTACACTGGGTAAGGCTCCTTCCATCCCGGCTACGACCACAATTACATTGGCTGCCACCAGCCGGTCCATGGCGCTGAAAAGACGATGGATCCCCGCCACCCCCACATCATAGAGGCGGTCTGTTTGGCTGCCCAGCATTTGGGCAGTCAGGGCTGCTTCCTCCGCCACCGGTAAATCGGAAGTACCGGCGCAGGCCACCAGCACCCGGCCCCTTTCAGGGGAGGGCTGGCGGCGTAAGGTGATCATTTTGGCCTCTTGATGATATTGGGCTAAAGGCAAAGCTTCGCTCACCAACTGCCAGGTCTCCTGGCAGCAGCGTGTTGCCATAATATTACCTTGACTGTGCTTAAAGAGACGCTCCATAATTTTCAGAGTTTGTTCGGGAGTTTTACCCGCGCCATAAATCACCTCCGGGAAACCTTTACGCAGTTCCCGGTGATGATCAATCACCGCAAAGCCCAAATCTTCCTGATCAAAATATTTCAATTGCTCCAAAGCCGCTTCCGGCTCCAGCTCCCGGCGGGATATTTGCTGCAAAAGATGCAAAAGCTGCTGTCCGTTCATAGTAGATCTATCCTTCATTCAGGGCGCTGCAAAGCCCAATTGCCGCCATCTTGGCTGCCCTTTATTTATCCCTAATCTTTATAAATTGGCTACCTGGTGCTTAAATCCTTTATTTATTTAAGGCATCTTCTTGATTATTAAAAGCAATCAGATCAGCCAGGGAAACTCCGATATTTCTGTAACGCACTTTACCTTTAGTTTTCTCTTCCCACTCAATTGCTTGATTCGGGCAGTTATGAATACAGGCCAGGCAGTGTTCACAAGAATGCCTGAATTCAGGTTTGCCGGCTAGCGGGGTAATATTATTGACCGGGCAAACTTTTTGGCAGGTAAGACAACCTGTACATAGAGATGAAACAAGGAAATACCGGTCACTTTTTTGATCAGGCATAAAGTGGTAAGCCACCCTGTTCACAAAAGTGACCGGCCCCACCCGTTTGCTCTCACGGTTATTGATCGCAGCGGCTATCCTGGTAATTTTCTCATCTATCTTGTTGCGAAACTCCTTGCTATCCTTCATTTCGTATTTATACTCACCAACGAAAACATTTTCCATCCCTGCAACGGTCTTTTTGCCGCCAGGCGGCGCGGTAAAACCTTGAAAGGCAACAAGCATTCCTGCGGTTTTCCCGCACCATCTGACAGCAAAAATCCTCGTTGGATGAATAGAAAATGTTTTCCTTGTTGAGTATAATGATGTAGTTTGTGCCGGAGACCAGATTTATTCCATATTGCAAGCAGATACCTTTTTTCTTCAACATCGCCTTTAACCAGCCAAGCACTCCAAACGAGGGGCCTCCGCAGGTTACAACAGCCCCTTTTGTTACAGATAGATCGCCGCTGCCGCCCAGCTAACTTTCTTTCTATACTCAGGAGGCGATTTCCTCATTATTGCCATGAATAAAAATAGGCTGCCTTGCAGCTCCTAATCAATACGATACTGACATGCTTGGCTAGCGGCAGAGTTTCTAGGTTTTCTGCGCTTCAAATTCAAGCGGAAGTACTCCTACCAGTTGGGGGATCTGGGACATAGCTCTCGTTTTAATTGCAAAAAGTATAGTAAAAAACTGTAAAATATTTATTGTAACACGGCTCGGAATCGAATACAATAATAAAGTAATAGAAATTATTTATACTCTCAATTTTGAGTCTCCAAATTAGTCCCAAGCACAAATAAAATAAAAGGGGTGGCAAGAATTATGGCAATAGCTTTCCGTAAGAAATATGTGAAATATTTCTTATATCTTCTGGCTATTATTTTGTTATTATCCTCATGCAAAACATCCAAGAATAACGATCTTCTTTATCTTGAAGATCATGAATTGACATATCGTGGGCTTACTATTGGGAAAACAACGGTTGAGGAATTATTGGAAACATTGGGGGAACCGGCAAGAATAGACGAGGAAAAAACACCGGAACGGGTTGTATTAAATATTAATTATAGACGTGTCTATAATTATATCTATGATGTCCAAAGTCATAATAGTATTGGATTGATTATGCTGGATAATTGGAGTCCTTATGGAGTTAATTTCGTGTTTTATGAAGGCTATCTAACGTTACAGCGTATTTATATAAGCAAAATACTTGATTATCCAACTCCGTACGGTATAAATGTCGGCGATCTTATTGAAAATGTACTGGATAAATTACCTCTCAAACCAGATATGAAGCAAAATATTTCGGATCATATGAAATCCGGTGCAGACTATACAGGACTATTATATGGTAATTGGTCTGATGAAACAGGCTATGGTTCTTTTTCAATTCGTGAAAGTGGAAGATGTGTAGATATTGAGCTTGTTACCCCAACGGGTCTGGAATTGTATATTATAGTAAGAAACCATCTTGTTAACCAGATTCAAATTGGCTACTATAATGTTGCAAAATGAGTGCGATATGACTTCAGTCACTTGACAACGAGGGAAAAACAATGGATAATAGAATTAGTAGAACATACATAAGGTTGACAAAGTTTTGCGGAAAGAGGGTAATACTTATGAAAAAGATTTTTCTTCTGTTTGCGCTTTTTGCAATATTGTTTTTCACAGCCTGTGACGGAGAGATAGAGCAAGGAAAAGAGCTTGAAAATCCTTCTCTTGGAGCGGATATTGCTCAAGAAGATGAAGCAGATGAGAGTTCTGGATCCGAAACAGATGTTTTGGCGGCGCCGGGAACGTTCGCTTACGAATTCCCGGACGCCTTGTGCCGGAAAAAGATATTGGGACTGCTTAATGACCAAGACGGCGGAAAAAGAATCGATTCAAGTGAGATCACCGCGCAGGATTTTAGCTTCATGGCCTCGCTTGAGAAGCTTGACCTTGCGCGTTTTACTGGCTTCATGGCCGCGGTCGACGAGTCTGATCGTACCCTCTATGGCCAAAAATCCGCCGCTATCCGGGGGAACGTTAACATAAATGGGGAAACAATAAGAGACGTTTACGGTAAAGACCGTGGCATAGCGAGCCTTAAAGGTATAGAACATTTTACCGCCCTGCAAGAGCTTAACTGCTCCGGCAACCAACTTACGGAGCTGGATCTGTCCAATAATACCGCGCTAATAAAGCTTTATTGCTCGGATAACAAGCTTGCTGAGCTTGACCTCTCAAAGAATCCTGCGCTAGAAGTGCTTTTGGGCAACCGCAACTACCTTGAGAAGCTTTATTTGGCAAATAATATCGAGCTGAGAAAGCTTGAGCTCGATAGCAACCGGCTGACGGAGCTTGATCTGTCAAAGAATACCATGCTTAGAGTGCTTCAATGCTACAGCAACAAACTTGCAGGGCTTGACCTGTCCAATAATATCGTGTTGGAAAAACTTGATTGCACCCTAAACTATCTGAAATCCCCAGACGATGTTATCGGTCTGAGGGAGGGGGCTATATTTTATTTCGATCCTCAGTTTTAGATGGAATTTTATACTATACTCACCAACGAAAACATTTTCCATCCCTGCAACGGTCTTTTTGCCGCCAGGCGGCGCGGTAAAACCTTGAAAGGCAACAAGCATTCCTGCGGTTTTCCCGCACCACCTGACAGCAAAAATCCTCGTTGGATGAATAGAAAATGT
>WRHF01000154.1 GCA_009783415.1 Clostridiales bacterium | reverse complement strand
TTGTCTTTAGGATATGAGAAACTTAGGTGCTGTTGCTTTGAAGAAAAGATAAAAATAATTCAATACTTTTTATAATAAAAAAAATCCGTGCTAATCCGTTTTTAATCCGTGTAAATCCGTGTCTAATTTGTTTTTGAATGCTTTTCCAGTTTATCTGGGGTAGGGAGTAGGGAGAAGAAATGGATACAATAAAAAGGTATGATTTTGTTATTGTTGGTTCTGGGGCCGGCGGAGCGACGCTGGCTAAGGAACTTTGCCAAGATGGGCGGCAAGTGCTGGTGATTGAAAGAGGAAAGCTTTTTGAAAAAGAATTGGGCCATCATTTAAAAGCCGTAGGTTTTTATAAACCGGACTTTCCTTTGAAATCAAAAGAAGGGATCATTATTTGGCGAACTTTTATGGCGGGAGGTTCAACCAATGTATCTATCGGCAACGGGATGAGGGCTGCCGGGAAAATGCTGGCAGAATATGGCATTGATTTAGGCGCAGAATTTGCCGAAGCAGAAGAGGAATTGGCGATCCAAAACAGCGGACTGCTGGTATCCGGGGAGGCAAAAAAAATTCAAGCGGCTGGCAAAGAGAGCGGCTATGAATTTAAAGCCGCCCCGAAGTTTATTAAGCCGGATAAATGCCAAAGATGCGGGGAATGTATGGTGGGATGCAAGTTCGGCGCCAAGTGGTCGGCAGTTGATTATTTAAGACAGGCTCAAAAAAACGGTGCGGAGGTTTTATACAATACGAAAGTCAAAAAGGTTGTTATCAAAAACGGCAAAGCGGTAGGTGTGATAGCGGCCCAGAAAAATAAAGAGATGGAAATAGCGGCTAACACTGTGATAATTGCTGCGGGCGGGCTGGAAACTCCCCAAATTTTGCGGCGGTCGGGAATAAAAAATGCCGGGGAAAATCTGTTTTTGGATCTGTTTATCAATACCTATGGCAGGGAAAAGTCCCGGAAATTATATGCGGGTACGCCGATGTCAATTTATTATCAAAGTGACGCTGGCTTTATTATTTCGCCTTATGGCTATAAAAAAAGCCCGTTTATGCGGTTTATGGAATCGGGGCTAAAAGGCTTGAGTTTAAAAAGCGCCGGGTTAATGTCAATTATGACAAAAATCGCTGATGATAATATCGGCGGGATTTTGCCTGACGGAAAAATCAGCAAAACTGTAACCGGCAATGATGCCAAAAAGCTGAATGCCGGTTATGAAATATCCAAGGAGTTGCTGCTCAAAGCAGGCGCCGGGGAGAAGAGCATTATCCGGACCAATATTCAGGGCGCTCATCCCGGGGGAACAGCCGCTATCGGCAAAGTAGTAAATAAGGATTTGCAAACGGAGGCGGATAATCTGTTTATCTGCGATGCCAGTATATTCCCCGCGGCTTTAGGAATGCCTCCTATTTTGACTATTGTTGCTTTAGCCAAGCGTCTGAGTAAAGCCTTAATTCTCTGCTAAAGACCGGGTCAGTATGGCGCAGAGGAGGCCGCTTATTACCATGGCCAGGCCGGAGTAGAAGAACCAGCGGTCTATGCCGATCAGCTCTGCTATGGGGGCGGAAATAAAGAGCCCTACCGGGGTAGCCAAAGCCATCAGGCTGGTGATGAGGGCAAAAACCCGGCCCATGGACCGCTCAGGAATGATCAGCTGTATGTAGGATGTGAAAAGAACCACGAAAGTATTGCCGGCAAAACCCATCGCCAAAGCCAGCAAGAGAAAGATATAGAAATAACCTGCGGGCAAAATACCCCCCAGGGCCAGAAAAATTCCGGCTGACCCCAGGGAAATGGCAAGGGCGCGGAAGCGTTTTTGGGGCGCCCCCCAAAGGCCGATAATCAGAGAGGAAATAAGCAATCCCCCGGCAAAAGACAGTTCCACTGAGCCTGCATGCCAGGCTGTGCCAATGAAATGAGTTTTGATCATCACCGGAAAAAGCGCAGGTATAGGGACATAGATCAAGACCGCCAAAAGCAAGCTGGGGGCCAGGCGTACCAGGGGTTTTTTGCTCAGGATAATCAACATGCCTTCTTTCATCTGGGCCAGGACATTATTTTGCTCCTGGCCCTTTTCCGGATTGGGGATTTTTACCAATGAAACCATGATCATGGAAACCAGGGCGCCGGCGGCATCTATCAGTACCAGCAGATGCATAGGCAAAATGGCAAAGAGAGCCGCCCCCACCACCGGGCCCAGCATCAAAGAAGCAGATTGCACCATTTGATTCCAGCCGGCTACCTTGGTGATATGGCTTTTGGGGACCAGCATGGGCATAATGGCCTGCATAGATGGATTACGCATCAAAAAGCCGCAAGCCCGCAAAAAGAGGCTAAGATAAATAAAAGCAGGAGATGGCTGGCCTAAAACAAAGACCAGAAAAAGAGCAAAGCTGACCAGTGAGATAAAAAAATCCGCGCCGATCAGCACCCGTTTGCGCTTCAGGCGATCGATCCAGACTCCGGCAAAGGGGCCAAAGAGAGCCTGCGGCAAAAAACCAGCCATTGCAGCTATAGCCAGTACCGCGGGGGAGCCGGTCAGATCTGTGAGCCACCAAATGATAGAAAAATGCACAGCAGAGCTGGCCAAAACAGAAGCGCCCTGGCCGGACCAAATAAACAAGAATTTATTTTTCCAGTTTTTCTCAGAAACAGCAGTTGCGGTATTGCTCAAATTTGTTCCTTTCTAGCGCGATCTTTGACTGTAAGGGGGTAGGGAGTAAAAAATCTTCTTTTCTTATTGACACTTTGCGTCCCAGAGTTAGTAAAGCGGATTTAGGCTCCTAAAAGGTGCAGCCTGCCTAGTAAATTCAGAATCTGCGGCATCAGGTCTTTGCCCTCAATGAAGCCCAGGCCTCCTTTGGTGCAGGCCCGCTCGCCAAAAGAGGTCACCTCATCCGTCCGTACCCCCGGGCCATAAAACAGAACCGGTACCGGATCGGCGGAATGAGCCTTCAGCTGGCAAGGGGTGGAATGGTCGGCAGCGATAAGCAGCAATGTCTCCTGATCCAAGCCCTTGACCAGGGCGGCAAGATGACGGTCCGCCTCCGCCAAAAAATCACGCTTGCCCGCATAATTACCGTCCTCGCCCAGAGAATCGGCAGCTTTGATGTGAAGGAAGACAAAATCATATTTTTCCAGGGCTGCCAAGGCTGTCCGGAACTTGCCGGCTAAATTGGTATCGGGCATAGCCGTGGCCCCGGGCGAATCCAATAGATCCATGCCCAAAAAAGCGCCAATACCCCGATAAAGGCCTCCTCCTGCTATGCAGCAGGCATTGAAGCCGTATTTTTCCGCAAAGGAAGGAAAGGAGGGGAAGATGCCGGCGCCCCGCAAAAGGAGGAAATTGGCAGGCAGCAGTCCTTGCTCCAAGCGCTCCCGGTTCAAAAGCATATTATGCAAAATTTCCGAGGATTGCTTCATAAATTTATTAATAATAGTAGCGGTAAAATGGGCTCCGGGGCTTTCTTCCAGAGGCCGAACCTGGCTGACCGGTTCGTCCCCGCTATGGGGATCGGCATCTGTGATTTTGCTGGAAAGGCCTTTGCCCCGCAGAATGACTCCGGCCCGGTGGCCGGTACCCGGCTTGACGATAAATTCAATGCCATCAATGATCAAGCCGTCCAAAGCGGCCGCAAAAGGGCCGGTATCGCTGATCCGGCCTGCTCGCCGGTCCAAGATATTCCAATCGGCATCCACTGTCGCAAAATTGCCCCGCAAGGCTATATCCCCGCTTTGCAGCTCAATGCCCAGCCCCGCTGCTTCGATCGGGCCCCGCCCGGTATAGTATTCCTGAGGCGGATAACCAAATATTGCCAAATGAGAAACATCGCTGCCCGGACGGACGCCCCGCCCCAGGGTATGCATCAGTCCTGTTTCTCCCTGAGCCGCCAAATAATCAAAATTAGGGGTGGCGGCGGCTTCCAGAGGGGTTTTGCCGCCCAATTCCGGCACGGGCCGGTCGCCCAGGCCGTCAAAAATCAAAGCTATCACTTTTTGCAGCATAAAATCACCTTCTTTCAGGATTTAGAAGCCGGATGCTGGGGTTTGTAGTTTTTCTGCCAGCCAAAAAACTACTTCCATGTGTCAACCAAATCTCTACAAAATCAGACCTAACGTCATCCCGGACTTGATCCGGGATCCCCTGCTTACATCCGGGGGATTACGGGTCAAGCCAAAAATGACGGGAAGAATAAATAGCAAAGTTTTAGATGTCACGGCTTACTACAAGCTCCGCTTCTGATTTCCGGCTTCTCTTATTATACTGCCCAACTTGGGAAATAGCAAGTCCATTTGCCACTTGTTTCCAGGTTTTGCAAAGAAGCATCCTATTTGAAAACGCCGAATACCAGCCCGCATTGATTGTTGTACCAGATATCAATATTTCTCCACCAGCTGGAGGCAATCAGTTCCCGCTTGAGGGCAATATCAGCAGCCTTGGCATAGGAAGGAGCGAATTCCAGCTCGAAGGCCTTTTCCCCGCCGGCTCTGGCTCTTTCGATCCGGGGGGGTACTTTGCTGATGAAGTCGCTGTCCGAGACAATATGGGAATCGGTCATCACATAATAATTGTACTCGGTTGCCGTGCAGGTAATATTGGGGTTTGAATCCGGATAGCCGTCCACTCCTATTGCATAATTCTGTTCTGCCATAAATTGATCGGTGCGGTTGAAATAAAAATGCCAGGGCAGATCGTCTTCAGTGTCGTCAAAAGTAACATCCGTCTGATACCATTGCCCGTCCAGCTTGACGGCATTCCACATGTGTAGTTCCTCGTTGACGCCAAAAATAACTACACTTTCGATGCCGGTAAGGCCCATAATATACTGGAATGTTCTGGAATAACCTGTGCAATCTACCCTAGCCTTGATAAGGGCGCCCTGAATAGTATTAAATTCATGCTTTTCATGATCACTGGTTTCGTATGTAATAATATCTACCAGCCAGTCGTGGGTGGCAAGTTCCAGCTCGTACCGGGTCATCCCGCTATGTACCGGCAGATCGTTCAATCTGGAGCGGATAGCGGTTTTCTCCTGATCCAGCCAATTTTTTGCTGCGGTTATCTCCGATGACTGCGGATAGGTAATGGTGTTATTTGTCCCATGCATATCCGCCTGTAATTTTTTGCCGTTTACCTGGTAAAAAGGCAATAAGGCATATTTGCCGTCATCAGCCGGCTTGCCGTTTAAGGAATAGATTACAGTACCGTTCCACCAGAAAAACTCGGGATGGGTGTTATAAACAAGATCACAAATCCTGCCGAGCATATTCACATCCGCATTGTTTTGGGGAGTTGAATCGACGGCTATCTTCATTTCGAAATTTGCGATACCTGCGACAAGCTGGTTGTAAAGTCTTCTTTCCTTTGCTGATAAGATGTAATTTTCCAGAAGCCGGGCAGCGGGGACTGCTTTTGCTTCGCCGAAAATAGAGGTCGTGATGCCTTTTACCGCATTAAATGTCCGAAAAATGGTGACAATACTTTGCTCCCTGGTATAGGGGTCTTTGGGAGCGAAAGTATTATTGCCGACACCGCCCATAATCCTGGCGCCCTGGGCCTGGCCGACTTCCGGAACAGCCCAGGCGGAAATTTTGCTGCTGTCGTTAAACGCCGCCGTCTTTTTCGTCAAAGGATTGCCGATGGCATCGGCCAAGCGTGACAGCATAACCGCCGCCTGCTCGCGGGTGAGCTTGGCATTGGGGTCAAATTTGTTATTGCCCACCCCCGTCACCACGCCGATCGCCGCCGCTTTGGCCACATTCGGATCATCCGTATCATCAAACATTTTGCCCGGAGCGCGTATATTGCCGATCACGCTTTCGTATAAGGCAACTGCCAAGGCGCAAAACTCGGCGCGGGTAGTCGCCCGGGTATAATCAGCCTGCAGCGTCCAGGGCACCAGATTTGCCCCTATCGCCTCATTTACTTCTGCCTCCGCCCACAAAGACAGCCCATCCTCAGCAAAAGCAGGAAGGGTATGTAGGGCAAATGCCAGGATAAATACAAGGGCGATAATTATTAGTTTTCTTTTCATTATGTAGCCACCCCTTCATAAAAGTAATAGGTAATAGGTAATAGGTAATAGGTAATAATTTTGGATGTTTTGCTCCGCAAAACTTCAATACCTAATACCTATTACCTATTAATTATTACCTATTACTCCAGCGTGTTTATGATTTCTGGGTCGATTTCGTAGTTGGCGTGAACGGCTTGGACATCGTCATTGTCTTCCAGGGCTTCCAGCAGTTTGAAGAGCTTTTGGGCGGTTTCCGGATCATCTATGGTAATTCTGTTGCCCGGCAGCATAGTGATTTCCGCGCTTGCCACCTCGAAGCCGGCTTCAAGCAAGGCTGCGCGTACCCCTTCCAGATCCTCCGGGGCAGTGATGACTTCTCCTTCATCTTCCTCGCAACTGACATCCTCGGCGCCGCTGTCCAAGGCGATCAGGAACAATTCCTCCTCATCCCGGCCTTTGTCGGGTTCCATAACTATGCTCAGCTGGCCCTTGCGCTCAAACAAATAGGATACGCAGCCTGTCTCCCCCAAGTTACCGTAATTGCGGGAGAATATATAGCGGATCTCGCTGGCGGTGCGGTTGCGGTTATCGGTCATAATAGCGCAAAGCACGGCAATGCCCGCCGGGCCGTAGCCTTCATAAAAAAACTCATCAATAGCCTGGCTGTCGCCGCTGCCTGCTGCTTTTTGGATGCAGCGGTTTATATTGTCAGCGGGCATATTGCTGGCCTTGGCCTTTTGGATGCAAAGCTTAAGCCGGAAATTACCCTCCGGGTCAGCTCCGCCCTGCTTCACCGCCACCATAATTTCCTTGGCTATCTTAGTAAAAATCTTACCCCGGGCATCATCGGTCTTAGCTTTTTTCCGCTTAATAGTAGCCCATTTGGAGTGTCCGGACATTTTTGCTTCCTCCCAACGTTACTTATTACCTATTACCTGTTCTAATATGATTTTGTGGTCTACCAGGGCTAGGTGGTGGATTTTGGCTTGGATGAATTTTTTTTGGCCGAAAATATTCTCAAGGAGCAGTTGATCGCCTTCTTGAGGGGTCAATTTGTCAACTTTTTCCAGCAACAATTCTTCCCGGCCCTCATTTAAAATATAAGCGTCAGCCTCACACATAAATATCGCCTCCCAAAATTACTAAAGCGGTCTGCGACCGCAGTGTTGAGTTATGAGTTATGAGTGTTGAGTTGTTGTAGCTTTGCTTATGCAAAGCGTGATTGAAGTAAAGAACTTGTTTTTTATTGAGACTTTGTGTCT
>WRHF01000153.1 GCA_009783415.1 Clostridiales bacterium | reverse complement strand
TAGGATACCACACCAACATCTGTATTGTCAATACTGAACGAAAAATGCATGGATTTATTTTGAATTAAGAAATAAGCGTAAAATTGTTGCAAACGAAGATATACCCGAGAGCGCAAAGATTTGCCACCCCTGCACCGGTCTTTTTGCCGTCAGGCGGCGCGGTAAAACCTTGAAAGGCAACAAGCATTCCTGAGGTAAAGCCAAAATCTTTGATTTTGAGTTTTACCTACGTGCATACCTTAGGCTTTGCCGAAGGTAAAGTCAAGGTAGGCCTGCGGTTTTTCCGCACCACCTGACAACAAAAATCCTCGGTGGATGAATGGCAAATCTTCACGCTCTCGGGTATAGCAAAGCAGTTCATTTTGGCCTGCCTTTTGTTATTTTAGCTGCTTTAGCAAACCCGCAACCGCAAAAAAAGCCCCGGCCAATCCGGCAGGGCTTTTTCGTTCTCGGATATAAATAACTTTTACGGGATCGTTATGGCATAAACTGCGCTGTATTTTTTGCCGCCGGGGCGGCAATCCAGTACCAGCGTTTTGCTGTCGGCGCTCCAGGAGCAGCTGCCTACTTCTGCTTCAAAGACCGGATAAACTCTTTTTTCCGCTACATAGGCTATATAAAGATTGCCGGCTTCGTCAGTGAAGGCAATTTTGTTGCTGTTGGGTGCGATGGCCAAAATCTTGCCGCCGCCGTTGCTGCTGAGCAATTGCGGCTCCTGATCGTTATTTTTATAGATCCAAAGACCAACCTGATCCTTTTCATCGTAGCCGTTGACAGCCAGATAAGCATTGTCCGGAGAGTTTTTGGCTTCTCCCTGCCAGCTTTGACTATTAATGTCCGGTTGGGTGCTTTCTTCCAGCATGACAGGCTCTGCCACCGGATCCAAATCCTGTTCCCAAAGCTGATAGGAGGAGCCATGACGCAGATAATAGTGAACTTTACCGGCTGCGGCAATGATGGGGCGTAGAGCCGATGCATCCTCGTGTTCTGCCAGCAGCCGGCGGCTGAAATTGCCCTCCTCAGCCGAACTGTATGCTACTGTAGGAAGCACTACCTGGCCTGATATTGACGGCGTCTCCTCCTGCCCGGGATCCGGCTCCTGAGTCACCGGAGGGTTTTGGGGCTGGGCTTGCCCGCTTCCTTGATTGGCGGGTTCTCCCGGTTCGCCGGACTGTGACCTATCGGGAGGGGGATTATCGGGTTGGGTATTGCCGGGGTTATCGTTATTCTCCGGATTCCCGGTGTTTTCCGGATCTTCGTTATATGGATCTTCGGTATTTCCAGAGTTTTCGCCGATATCCGTTGTTCCCGGATCCGACGGTTCTTCTGTTTTTGCGATGATGTTTGGATTATCTGTCCGCGGCGGGATTTCAATGTTACTTATAGAGGGAGTTTGATTGGGATCCAGCCAGTTGACATCGGGGGTGCCAAACAAACCCAAGCTGGCTGCGCCGATGATCAGCAGGATTGCTGCTGCGGCGGCGGCATAACGATGCCAGGAGATTTTTCGTACAGGTAAAACGCGGGGGGCTTTATTCTTCAAAGCAGTCATTACCCCTGCCGCAAAATCTGGCGGCGGTTCCACTGAAGCCAAATGACTGCTCAAAATAATTTCCATATTTTCCCATCTAGTGAATTCCGCCCGGCAGGTGGGGCACACAGCCATATGAGCCAGGAATTCTTGGCTTTTTGCCTGGGACAAAGCACCGTCCAGCTGCTTTTGCATATTCAATTGAATGTCCCGGCATTGCATTGGTATTCGCTCCTCTCTTAAACTAATTAACCTTTAGGGCGATTTCCAGTTTTTTTTGCATCATTTTGCGGCCCCGGAAAAGCCTGGTTTCTATTGTGGATTCCGGTAATTGCAAATGTTCGCTGATCTCTTTATAGGAAAAGCCCTCAATATATTTTAAAGCCAGGGGTATCCGGAATTGCTCCGGCAATTCCGAGAGGGCCTTGCTGATCAGGCGCTGCCTTTCTTTTTGTTCGAAAGATACTTCCGGCTGGGTTTGGGCATCAGGCGAGCTGGGTTCATAATCAATAATATTATCCAAGGGCACCAGCTCCTGCTGTTTTTTGCTCAAGATATTAATACAAACATTATGGGCTACCCGATACATCCAGGGAAAAAACCTCCGGCTGCGGTCAAATGTGCCAAGAGCTTCATAGATCTTCAGGAAAGAATCCTGAGCCAAATCCCGGGCGCCGTCATAATCGCCGCAAAGACGGTAGGCGAGGCTATATATTTGTTTTTGGTATCTTTGGACTAATACCGAGAAGGCTTCTTTATTGCCCTCCAGTGTTTTGGCTACCAAAACCTCGTCCTCCAGGCGCTCCATTCCATATCCTCCTGAATTCATAATAAATACAGTTATTGACCGCCAAATCTTGCAGGTTTTTCTGCCTTTGGCTTAAAAACTTAAAGGATGATAATACCTGAGATCCTGTTTATTTTAACCAGTCAAGATTTAGGCTTTTCCAAGCCGGATAATATTATTCTATCATATTTTGGAGCAAAACTAAAGCCTTTTTCGCCACGAATAAACTCGAAATACTATTATAATTGTCGTTTGTAAACAATTTTTGTCGTAAATTAGGATATTTGCTCGCAATAAGGTATAAAAAACTTGTCCGAAGAGGCAGGAAGTAAAGAGGAAAACAGTGAATAATACTAAAAAGGGTGATTAATATGCATGACGATTTAACAGGGCTTTATAGCCGTCATCAGCTACATAAGGAGTTAAGCGAGTGGATTTCCCAAGCCGACCGGGACAAGCCGCTTTCTTTATTGCTTTTTCAAATTCATGCCTACCCTTTGTGGCAGGGACAAATTTCTCCTTTAGCTTCCGACCGGCTGATTTGCGAGGCGGTCCGGGTGGTGATGGAGAAAAAACCGGCCCAGGCTACTGCTTATCGCTGGGATCACACCAAGATAGCTCTTTTACTGCCCGATTGTAATGGCACTCAGGCCTTACTTTTGGAGCGGGAAATCACCGAAGCCAGTCACAGCCACCGTTTGCCTGCAGCCCTGGCTTTCCCCGGCCTGGAATTTTCCTTGATCAGCGGCAGCGCTACTTTACCTCCGGTCAATCTTTGGCAACTGGGGGAAGTGGCGGAAAAGAATTTGGCCTTAGCCGATACTTTTCAAAATGGGGGTTACGGTCTCACCCGGGAGGAAACCACCGCCTTGCAACGGGTGGTTTCCGCTCTCTTGCGCCAGGAGAATCCTTATTTAAGCTTTCATGCTTCCCTCAGTGCTTTTTATGCCCAAAAACTGGCCAGGGCAGCAGGACTTTCTTTGGCTTCTCAAACAACTTTGGCTGTATCGGCCCAGCTTCAGGATGTGGCCTTGATTTGCATAGGAGATACGGGGAAGCATCCGGGACCTTTGGGCATGGAAGAATATAACCGCTTGAAGCGCCATCCGGTACAGGCGGCGCTGCTTGCCATCAATTTGGGCCTAAGTCAGGAGATTCAGGAGACTATTTATTGCCATCACGAAAACTATGACGGTCAGGGCTATCCCCGCGGCCTTAAGGGTGAGGAGATCCCTTTCAGCGGCCGGATCTTGGGCATGGCCGGCTGCTATGCCGCACTGCTTTTACCCCGCCCCTACCGCCAGGCTTTCAAACCGGAAGCAGCTAAAAAAGAAATGAAATTAATGTCAGGAAGCAACTTCGAGCCAAGCCTGGTAGAAATGTTTTTAGACAACATCCCCAACTGGTCCAGCGAAGAACTGGAACTAGGCCGCTTTCCCCTAATAGGATGATGGCAATTGACGATTGACGATTGACGATTGACAATTGACAATTGACGATTGACAATTGACGATTGACAATTGACAATTGTGGAAGGAAAAATCTTCGATTTTTCCTTTTTATTTTAATAAATTTCCCCGCCGCAGAGCGGCGGGGTATTAACGCCGGGTTACGGGGGTTTCGCCCCAGAGGGGCGGGGAATTATACACTGTTGAGATTAAAAAAAATCTTTGATTTTCTCCATAATTCCTAACTCCTAACTCCTCACTCCTAATTGATTTTATCAAATCCGCAAAAGGCATGATAGTTACAATATCGGCAATTGTCTTGCTGGGGTTTCGCCTCTACCCGTCCTTGGAGGATTTCCTGACCGGTTTGAGATAAAATACCTGTTATATGCTCTAATAGCTGACCCATTTCCTCTCTTGTTACTCCGGGGGAATTGCTGTAAAATTCGCCGTTTTTTTTCATAGCGACCGGGATCAGGCTGGAAAAGCCGCTGATTTCCCTATCGGCCAGCTGTACCGCCTCTTCCTCTTTGACAGAGAGACCAACCAGACGCAGGCCCCGTTCACCCGGGCTGGGTTCTTGTCCCTCTTCCGGGGGAGGGCCGGCTAGAGGATTGTCATGGAGCAAGGAATAATAGATCCCGGCAGCTTCTGCCTCTTCGGCCCCCAAGAGCCCCGAATTTGCCAGAGCCACCTGCAAATAGACCATAAGCTGCAATTTCGAACCCTTTTCTATATCTTCCGGACGCAAATCAGCCTGACCTGTTTTATAATCAATTATCCTCAGCCAGGTTTTTTCCCGGCCAAAAGCCAAGTCAATCCGGTCTATTTTCCCTCGGATCTTTAGGGATTTATTCTCTGCCAAGGGCAGGCGCCAAGCAGGCAAAGGTCCTCTTTCGCTAAAACTGATTTCCCAGGCAGCCGGGAAAAAGCGTCCCTGCCGCAGATGCTGAGCAGTCAGGAGCAGCTGATTGGTCAGATTCTTCTTGATCCGCTCAGCCAAATAACGATAACGGGCTGAAGAAGAAAGTATTTGCCCCAAAAAACCGGGCAAAAGCTTATTCATCTGATTCTCTACCAGGGACAAAGATCTCTTGCCATCCAAAGCAGCCCAATTTATGGCTTGCTCGCGAATGGTCTGGCTGATTTCTGCCAAAGCCGTGTGGTAAAACTGGCCGCTATCCAAAGGCGTCAGCTGATAGACGGGCCTTTCCGCAAGGCGCAGGGCATAGGCAGCAAAATAGGAAAGAGGGCAACGGCGATAAGTTTCCAGTTGGGAAACAGAACTAAACAAGATCCGGCCATAAAGGTTTTCCACCGTGGCAGGCGCCAAAAGCCTGTTTTCCCGGTTCAGGGTATTGTCAATCTTCTCCCACAGGGAGCCATAAGCAGGCTGTTTGCGATACCAATCATCTACCTCCTGCCAAAGAGAGGAAAGGTTTTGATTGGTATTATTTTCCTGGCGGGATTGAATCAGCTGAGCCAGTCCATCCGAACCACCGCTGAGCAGGGGCTGATCCATGGGTTGCCAATCCTCTTCTGTTTTGAGCTCTGGGAACAGTTTTTTTAATCGACTGATGATCAAGGAAGGCAGAAGAACTTCCCCGCTTTCGCCATAGGCAGGGTAGCTGCAATAAAGCTGTCCGGATGCCCTGGTAAGGGCAATATAGATCAGCAAGCTCTCATTAAGCTGGCGGTTTTCACTATCCGCAGCCAAGCCCAGCCCGGCTAAAGCCCGGCGGTCCGCTGCAGAGAAAATCCCCTCAGAATTTATTTTCAGAGGAAATCCACCCTCGTTGAGACCCGGAAGGAAGGCTATCTTTAAACCGGGGTTACGGCTTCTTTCGATCGAAGAGATAAAAACCTGATCCAGGCCCGTCGGCGCCAAGGATGCCTGCAATGTCAGTAAACCGCTTTCGATGATTTGCCCCATCCTGATCAGGGGCAGCTCCTCAGAACCCAGGAAAAGTTCCAGCTGAGCCAAAAGACCTTCAATTTCCTGCCAGGCCTGACTGTCAATAGGTTCGTTGGATGCAAGCAAACGATCCTTCACCTTCAATTCTGCCAAAAGAGAGCGGATCGCATCACAAATCTGCCCCATCTGCCCGGCTCCGCTCACACTCTCGCAAAAAAGAGCCAGCTCCTTTGTGACAAGCCGTCTGCTTCTATTGATTTCCTCCAGATGTTTCCGCCAATTAGCGGAACGCCGGCTTTCCAACTCCTTCCGCCAAAAAGTCCAATCCTCCATATATTTCCAATGATAAGCACGAATGCCATTACTCAAACAATAATTCTCCAAAATATCAATATCTTCCCGCTCAAAAGGCAGCAATTTGTTTTTCAGATAACGGAAAACCACCTGATAATGCCAACCCTCCATCGCTGCTTCCAGGGCGGAACGGATCAACTCTACCAGGGGATGATAATAGAGAGGCTTTTTTTGATCAAGAAAAAACGGAATATTGAGCTCAGTAAAAACCGTCTCCAAAACCGGCTGATAATCCTGGCTTTGCCGGAAAATGACCCCAATATCCCGAAAGCGGAAGCCAGTTCGGACCAAACGCAGAATTTCCCGTCCCAAAGTCAAAACCTCCGCCCGCCTATTCCGGGCAGCAAGCAAGCGCAAATGCCGCGGCCTTCGATCCCAAATCAGAGAATCATCAACCAAAGGAAAAAACTGCCTCTCCAAAAAAGCCAACTCCGGCGCATCCTCAAAACGGGTCTGCTTAGCAGACCATTTTTGAGGGTTGAGGGTTGAGTGTTGAGTAGATTCCTCCTTTTTACCGGTGTGATTTACCTTTATGTTACCAACTCCACTCTCCACACTCCACTCTCCACACTCCAGAAACATACTTTCCTCAACCTGAACTTCCCTCTCAAACGCCATCTTTGTCAAAGCCAAATAAGTTTCCCGCACCGGAAAAAAGGGAGCTGCCGGATTATCATCATCTATTCCCTCTTGATCCAAAAGAAGACCTATTTCCAAACGCCGGGCTTTTTCCATCAAGGCGCCCAGCACCGCCATTTCCTGGCCGCTAAAGCCGCTGAAGCCATTGACCAGAACTGTGGCATCCGCCAAAAAATCCCCTGCTTCGATGCTTTGAGCCAGCCAATTAAGGCCGGCTTCCGGATCGGCATATCCTTGGGCCAGCTCCGTCTCCAGTTCCCGGCTGATCAAAGTCAAATCAGCCAATTTGCTCTGCAAGCGGGCCGGTAGAGGTGATTTATCAATTTCCTCCCAAACTATTTTTTGCTGCTGAAATTCCTTAAGCAAAGCCAGCACATCCCGGGCAGAGCCGGCTCCGGAAGAGCCCAACACCTGCAAGCGGTCCTTATTGGACAGCAAGATTTTTTGCACTAGCAAAGTTTTGCCCAATTCCGAAATCAAAGGCAAACGGGGCCCTCTATCCCAAGCCCGAAAAGCCAGGCGGCGAAAACTGGTAATTTCCGCCCGGCTAAAACCAACCAAGCCCTCTTGACTGGCCAAGGCCTGCTCGGCAATAAAAGTAGCCTGCTCCGGCACCAGATAAAACAAGGGCGGCCCTAGAGGGCTGTCCAGCAACTCCCGGCGCAAAAATTGCAGAAAATGGTAATTTTTACCACTTCCGGCCCGCCCTAAAACAAAACGGCAAACCATAGCCCCACCTACTAAAGCGGTCTGCGACCGCAGTGCTGAGTTATGAGTTATGAGTGTTGAGTTTTTGTAGCTTTGCTTATGCAAAGCGGTATTGAAGCAAAGAACTTGTTTTTTATTGACACTTTGCG
>WRHF01000152.1 GCA_009783415.1 Clostridiales bacterium | reverse complement strand
GCATAGTTTTGGCGGCTGGAACACAAACTCCTCCGGTACGGGAACTACATATATAGCAGGCCAATCTTATAATCTGGGGAACTCGAGCTGTACTTTGTATGCCAAATGGACGCCAAACGCTACATATACGGTAACATTTAATGGCAATAACAACACTAGCGGTGTAGCGCCTAACAGCATAAGTTGGACTGCCGGGGGAACCGTTACCATGCCAACCATGAAAAATCTAGCAAAAAACGGTTATAAATTTACCGGCTGGAACACAAATCCTTCCGGAACTGGAACCACATATACGGCAGGTAATAACTATAATCTAGGCTCTGCCAGCCTAACGCTTTATGCTAAATGGACGCTTGATAGCGGGCTCCCGGAGTCTGTTCATAACTATCCTGACAACTACGATAATACCTGGACTTATACTCTGAGCGGTGCCAGCTCACTTAATGTCACATTCTCCAGTGATACCGAAACAGAGGCAAATTATGATTTCATCTATATTATGGATGGAAACGGCAACAACATCTCTGGATCCCCGTTTAGCGGCACTGTCTTGAAAGGAGCAACCAAAACTGTATCAGGTAATACGGTAAAGATTCGCTTGACCTCGGATGGCTCAATCAATAGATACGGGTTCCGGGTCACGAGCATTACTGCAGGAGGAGCAGGAACAATCACATTACCCCTGAATACCCCCACAACTGTTGCCATTACTAACGGCGGCAGACGCAAGGTAGAATTTACTGCTCCCGTTGCCGGAACCTATATTTTTGAAAGTTCAAATTGTGCTTCTTATGATCCAAAGGCCTACAAAAACTTAAGCGGTACCGACATCTGGAATGACGACGGAGGAGAAGGCCTAAATTATAAGTTTCCGCGAGAGTTAAACGCCGGAGAAACTTTCAATTACTATTCCGGCTTGCACAATGACAAGAATGTCAGTTGCAGCTATAAGGTTACGGCTTACTTTGATGGGGTATATCAAATACGCAGCGGCAGTAATTACCTGACGGTCAACAACGGATTCAATTACACTGACACCCAATATATCACCGCAGGGCTGGCAAGTGGCAGTAATTTGTTGGCTCAAAATATGCGCCTGCGGTATTATCCGCAGTATGAAGCCTACACCATAGCGGCTATTTCCAGTTGCAATGGTTTTATCCGGCAAATGACCGCTGAAAGCCTTGCCAGCGGTAAAAATCTGTATGTCAAAAATAGAACCCTTGGGTCGTCCACGCAATTATTCACAATAACAGAGACAAGCTCCGGCAGCGGCCAGTTCTATATCCGCCCGAAATCCGCCCAGACTCTAGCCCTGGAAAGAACCTCCGGCGGAGTACGCCTGGCTACTTACAGCAGCAGCAATGCGGATCAAAAATGGATCCTGAGCGGTAACCTAAATTATATGCATCAGGAAGAGAATTACAGCAGCGCGTTTTGGTACTGGCCGGTGGATTCCTCAAAAAATTGCTCGTCCAGTTACGGTTGGAGAGACAAAACATCAAGAGAATTCCATACTGGGCTTGATATCAACAGAGATGGTGGCAGCGGTAATCCGATAATAAAAAACGCCAGCGCCGGCACGGTGTATACAGTTGCATATAATGGGAGTGGTTATGGAAACTACATTATCATCACCCATAGTAGCCCAGCCAATTTAAAATCTCTTTACGCCCACCTATCTGAAGCGCCACAAAGAGCGAACGGCACATTATTAACATCAGGTAACACCGTCACAAGAGGCGAGCAAATAGGCAAGATGGGAACAACCGGCAATTCTAACGGAATTCACCTGCATTTTGAGGTGCAAATCAATGGAGATTATTTGAGCAATAGCACAACGACCAATCCCCTCCAATTTTACCGGAGTAGCCGTGACGACTTCACCGACAGTCAATGAGGGTTACCAGAATAATATCCTAAATTAAAAAAAGGAGCGATTTCGATGAAAAAAAATCTTGTTCTGTTTTTCCTGCTTTTTTGTCTTTGCCTTTGCTTCGCGGCCTGCGAAAAGCAGCTTCCTTCCGGTCCTTCAGAAACCGTGCCTGCCGGGAACAATAATAATGCCCCTGAAAGCAAACTCCCAAGCTCTGACTCAGGTCTAAAAAAAGTTCTGCATGTGTCTGATACCCCTTATATTTTGCCATCAGGCAACGATTCAAACAGTGGCGGTGTGAACGTGGATCTACGCATATATGCTGAGGAAGCTTATAATTCCATAATTTTGTTTGATATATTGGGCAGTGATGCCGTAACAGGCTATGGCGAAAACACATATAAACATATGCCGATGCAGGACATTATACAGTCGCCGGACCTATACCATATGATACATCATTTCGACATAAGCCAGGAAGCTTTGCTTGAGGCAGCTGATACCGGCTTCTATGGGTCGCAATACGATAAAGACCTTCTTCGAGCGATGTATCTACCATACGAAGATATGCTGGCGGCCACAATGAATGCAAAGGGGGCTTATCTGGACGGTAAAGTTTACAATATCCAAACGCTGAATGAGTTGTTTGAAGAGGATAAGGAGGCTTTCTCCCGCATCAACCTGGATGAACTGGTCGTCTTTCAGGAGCGCTTAGAAGAGGAAGGGGTTGAATACGGATTTAACCAGGATATGGTAGGTTTTGCCAATCAATACTGCCAAACCGGCGACATGTCAAGCACAGATGACGATGATCAACTTCCGCTGTCAACCGATGAAATTGAAGCAGCTCAACAAGAAGTGCTTGATGATATAGTTGTTGATGAGAAATAACTGTTCTAACCTAATAACTTGCATAGACAGATGCAAGCAAATTGATTTGATAACGGCATCTTGATTTGTTTATAAAAAAACAGGTGGATAAAACCACCTGTTTTTTTATAAACAAATCAAGATAACAATTTCCTCTTACTCGTCTATTTCGAGGTTTTCCACCATCCTTAAGGCAATGGCAATAGCTTGTTCACGGGTAGTATTGCTCTTGGGGGCAAAGGTGCCGTCGCCCATGCCTTTGATGATTTCATTGGCAGCCATAAAATAGACGCTGTCTTTGGCCCAATCGGCGATAGCGGCATCATCCGTAAAGGGATCAAGCTCGGGGTCTTCAAAGGGGAATTCAGAATCATTTTCCAGGGTCCATTCCTCATTGCTGACCTTTTTGAAAACCCGGGCCAGCATAGTTGCGGCTTCCTGGCGCACTAAAAGCGCTTCCGGAGCAAATGTATCCTCCGCTACCCCGTTGGTGATCCTCACCTCATAGGCTTTAAGAACTTCGGCGTCCTCTGTATCGGTAAAGGGATTGTCTTCTGCCGGGGTTGCCTCTTCTTCGGATAAGGCTTCAAATACCTTAACCGAAACCGCAGCGAATTCAGCCCGGTTGATAGGTTTGGTCAGGTCGGCGCCCAGCAGCGAATCGGGGATGAGATCCAGTTCCTCAGCTCTGGCAACTTCTGCCTTTGCCCACTCGGATATTTTGCCGCCGTCATCAGGATCTGCCGAGGTCTCCTCCACGAGGATAGGATCATCCGGCGGATCTTCCGCCGCCACAGGCAGGCAGAACAAAATAGCTGTCAGAGCAAGGGCAACGATGATAGATAAAACTTTTTTAGTCATAATAATTCCTCCTGATTTATTATTTTTGCTTTTAAAAATTCGACAGCAATATCATATACCCTTCTTTTTTACTATTTTATTTGACAAGCATTTCCCGATAAGGTAAAATATCTCTGAGGGCAGCGGGACGGTTTGCCAAACCCCTGAAGGGGGTGAGGTCATGTCGGTATTGGAGGCGTTGACGCTAACCATCGCTCCAAAATAATACAGCAGATTTGCCTTTTTATCAATAGCTTCATATCATTATCAAATGAAAAGGAGGGCTATAAAGGTTGAAAAAATGCTTAATTGTGGTAGATTATCAAAACGACTTTGTCTCCGGTTCATTAGGTTTTCCCGGTGCAGCAGATTTGGCTCCGCTTATTGCTGGTAAAATTTACCAATATCGGGAGAATGGTGATACAGTGTTATTTACCTTTGATACTCATGACGATGATTATCTTTTCAGTCAGGAAGGAATAAACCTGCCGGTACCGCATTGCCTTAAAGGCACGGACGGACACAAATTATTCGGTCAGGTTGGGGAGCTGCTGCAAGAAACAGATCAATGTTTTTATAAACCGGCCTTTGGTTCGGGTGAGCTGTTTGAATATCTGAAAGCCACGCCGTTTCAAAGCATTGAGCTTGCCGGTTTAGTTTCCAATATATGCGTCATAGCAAATGCTATTCTTGCCAAAACCGCACAACCGGACACCCCGATTATAGTGGATCCCTGCTGCACAGCAAGCCATGATTCCAAGTTGCATGCAGCAGCTTTGGAGGTCATGGCCGGATTACAGATCAAGGTTAGATAAAAATGGAAGTTTTTAAAAATCCTAATTGCAAAAAAATCAGGGGCAGCCATATTTTAGAGGTCAGCTGTGCCTATTGCAAATGCTTTATCGCTAAATATCAGAAGGTCGGCGAAAGCAACTTTGTTAAAATGTATAATGACCGGATCATCGAAGGCACAATAGATTTTTCCCAATATCACGGCGCAATATTTTGCCCCGAATGCGGCGAACGTATTGCCACCAGATATATTACCAAAATGGATAAAAAGGAAGCCTACCGGTTTGTGCCTTCCGCCTTCAATAAAAAGAAGTTGAATGAGTAGCAATATCACTCAGGTATGTGATAAGACAGGAAACATCGCTTTTTCAAGTATGTTTTCTCCTTTGACAAACAGGGTCGTATTTTCTTCCCGGCGTAGGTTCAGGGAAAAGCCTTCATTATTTAAAGGAGAAAACCCTAAAAACACCCGCTCGTTTCCATTTTTTACTAACGAGTAAATCACTTTGGCCAACTCAAATGGCTTTTCGCTATAAATATCAAGGATATGCAGGCTATTTTCGCCATATTCGGCAATGACTGCAATGTCAAGCTCAGCTATGTAATAAATGCTGTTTTTCATGACTGAATTGCAGTAGAACATAACCAAACCGGCGCTATTTTGCAGAGAAACTTCTGCAATTGGAAGCGCATTTAAAACCAGTCTTGTCAGCAATTGTTTATCTTCCGGTCTGTCAATATTGATTTTCCGGCAGCTATAAGGCACATACCCTGCCTCCACTTTCTTGCTGCATTCATATTCAGCGGCTTTTTCAAAACCAAATTTAGGATAAAAATCGATCACACTGTCATTGGCAAATAAAAAGAACAGATCGCATTTGTCCTGATACTCCGCCAAAACGATATCCATCAGGTACCTGCTAAGGCCCTGATGGCGATAATCAATATCCGTCATAACTGTGCCTATTTGCACAGCTTTTTTCTTTTTTCCCGAAACCAGAAAATCCATAATGCTGACCGATACATTGGCGATCATCCTCCCGCCGGCCGCAAGCGAATACGGAATATAACTATCGCCCCAGTATCCCTCCTTATACCAATCCTCAAAATCAAAGCCGTATATCTTTTGGGTCAAGTCATTGAAGCTCTTTCTTAGTTTGGGGTCGTCTTTATAATTTGTGGCAAAGTTAAAGCTATCGGTTATGGTCATTGATTTTTGTCCCCCTTAAGGTCAGCTTCGGCTGCCTTCAGCAGTAATAGGGTTTCCTCGTATTCCTGTTCCAAAGCGTCTTTGTCGGCGCCGGCCAGTGACATATCGGAAATTATCCGGGAAAGCCTGGTTTTTAGCAGCAGTTTGCCGGTATCGTTTGCTGAGGTTGCAAAACCGTTATTCCTTTTTTCATAGTCGTCTAAATTTCCCTCAAACATCGCCAAGCCCTGATCTTGGATTATCAGCAATTTGTCCGCTATCGCCTTGACAAATTCTTTATCATGGGAGACAAAAAGCAAAGTCCCCTCATAATCCGCAAGTAAAGCCTGCATAGCCAGAGTGGAATCTATATCAAGATAGTTTGTCGGTTCGTCCAAAAGTAGAGTATTGGCCTCCGAGACCAGCAGCTTGGCTAGGGAAAGCTTTACTTTTTCTCCGCCGGAAAGCACAGCTGCTTTTTTTGCTATATCATCACCGCGAAAGAGAAGGCGGGCCAGGGTCAGGCGCACAATATTGGGGTTTTGGACACTACCGGCAATGGCGTTTTCCCAGATGGTTTTGTTAAAATCCAGATTCTCAAACCCCTGGTAAAAATAGCCTATTTTTACTTTGGGCACTTTGCTGATGCCCTCACTGTTTTGGAAAATCAAGTTCAGCAGAGTTGTTTTGCCCGTTCCGTTGCCGCCGATGACGGCTATTTTTGAGCGATTGGGTACTTCAAAGGAGGCTTGATGAAAAATCAGATTTTCGTTATAGCCAAAACAAAGATCCTTACCGCTGATCACGATTTTATTCTGCGGCGGCTGGGTGAGGGAAAAGTCCAATTTGATTTTCGGTGTTTCCCGCGGCTTTTCTTTTACTTCCAGCTGCTCCAGCCGTGATTTTATGGCCTTGGCAGAATTATGGAGTTTTTCCTCTGATTCCGTTGCCGAGCGCCTGTGCAGCCGCGCCTCGGAATTACCCATTCTTTTGGGCGCTTTTTTGACCGCTGCAGCCCGGGACTGGGCGCCTCTGATTGCGCCTTTTAGCCTGGATTTTTCGCTGGTATACTGCAAATACTCAAAAACAGCCTGGTCATGCTTCTGTTGGCTCTGCCGGCGATAGAAGCTGAAATTTCCCTTATACTCTTCAATTTTGCCGTCCTTTATCTCTATCGTTTTCTGACAAAGCCTGTCTAAAAGGCCTCTGTCATGGCTGATCAAAACCAGGCTTTCCAGCCTGGACAGTTTTTGCCGCAGGAGCTCTATCCCCTCATAATCCAAATTCGAGGTTGGTTCGTCAGCCAATAAAAGCAGGTTGTTTTTACTGAGGGCATTGGAAATTTTGACCCGGGTTTGTTCGCCGCCGCTAAGGGTTTTTCGCTCTGTTTTGCCGCTCAGCAGAAATTCACTGACTATCTGCTGCTTCGCCTCAGCTTTTTCCTCTGAAAACTGTCTGATATAGGAGATTTCACAATAGCGTTTGCAATACCCCTCATCGGGCGGCAAATCACCGCTCAAAATATCCAGCAGCGTCGTTTTGCCCGCCCCGTTGACCCCGACAACAGCGATTCTATCACCGGATATAATCTTCAGTTCCGGTATGTCCAGCACTAATCTGTCACCATAATATTTTTTGATCCCAAAAGCTTCTAATAAAAGCAAAAAAATCTCTCCTTCCACAAAAGTTGTAGCTAATTGGGTCGGAAAGATACAAAAGCACAGACAAAGATCGTCCGCGAGTTTTTAATTTTTGCATGCTAATCCGACGAATGAGTAAAACAATCCCATACGCAATCATATCAAATGATTATAGTCAGATTAGCAAATTTTCATCTTAGTAAATTACCTTGCCCTTTCGTAGATTATGTTTTTATTATAGACAATTTTTTTGAGAAAGTCAATTGTTTGGAAAAAATATACGAAGCTAGATTTTTTAGGTTGAGTTGCATTTTGCAACTCAACCTCATTTTAATGATTCTTTCCG
>WRHF01000151.1 GCA_009783415.1 Clostridiales bacterium | reverse complement strand
CGCTATATTCCACGGTGAATTATAAATTTTACTCTCTTCGGCTGTAAGACTATAGGTCCCTTCATTCTTCATTTTCAGTTTGATATTTTTGATATCATATACTCCAACAAGAATCGCGCTGTGAAATGTAAAATCCATGCCATCTTTGCGCGCTAAAAACTTATCTCGCAGCATTCCTAGAAAATGGAGAAATATGCGATTATTACTCGTCTTATCTACTTCGTCTATCATCAGCACGACTTTTTTATCTTTGCACATTTTTGTGATATGTTTACTTAATTCTCTGAAATTTGAGATACTGTCATTTAGCCAGCTATCTCTATACTCAGTGGGAGCGTTTGTAAATTGTAGAGAATCATGAACCAATTCCACAAACATACGGCAAAAAAGATCCGGCGAGGCGAAATCCTCATCGCCAATCCCCTCAAAACTTATTCTAACACAAATATAATCACCGGCAAGCCTTTTTCGTAACATGCTAAGTGTAGTAGTTTTACCGTACTGCCTCGCCCGGTTTATGGTAAAATATGAGCGGCTGTCTATGAGTTTAATTATTTGTTCCAACTTGCCGCTGATATCGACCATATAATCTTCTTCAGGCACACACAGCCCCGTTACGTTAAATCTACGCATAAATCAATACCTCCACGCTCAGCTTTTTTATATCACTAGGTAATATAAAACCGTTTTACACAAAGCCTACTTTCCGCTCCCCGGTTACTACTTGGCCAATTTGCCTGGCCTCGGACAAAGCCAATAGAACTTCTTCCAGGTTTTCCGGAGCAACTATCAAGACCAGGCCAATGCCCATATTGAAAACCCGGTACATTTCAGCTTCGCTGATTTCTCCCAGTTCTTGAATTAAGGAGAAAATTGGTAATATTTTCCAATTACCCTTTTCCAATTCCGCTCCTACTCCCTGTGGCAAGACCCGGGGGATGTTTTCTGTCCAGCCGCCGCCGGTAATATGAGCCATGGCTTTGATCAGGCCTTTTTGAGCCAGGGGCAGCACTTCCCGGACATAGATCCTGGTGGGTGCCAGCAGCGCCTCGCCCAGGGTCGTCCCTAATTGGGGCAGAAATCTTTCCGGGCTGTAACCGGCTTTGTCAAAAACGCGGCGTACCAGGGAGAATCCGTTGGAATGGAGCCCGCTGGAAGGAAGGCCCAGAACCAGGTCGCCGGGCGCCACATCCTTTCCGGTGATGATGCGGCTTTTTTCTGCTATACCCACGGCAAAACCGGCGATGTCATATTCTTCCTCACTATATAAACCCGGCATCTCTGCGGTTTCCCCGCCGATCAGGGAGCAATTAGCTTGCAAACAGCCTTCGGCCACCCCGTGGACAATGGCGGCTACTTTTTCCGGAACCAGTTTGCCCAGGGCAATATAATCCAAAAAGAAGAGAGGTTCCGCACCCTGAACCAGGATATCATTGACGCACATAGCCACCGCATCAATGCCGATAGTATCATGCTTATCGGCCAGCATGGCGATTTTTAATTTGGTGCCCACCCCATCCGTACCGGCAACCAGCACCGGCTCCTGATATTTAGAGTTATCCAGAGCAAAAAGTCCGGCAAAGCTGCCGATATCCGTCAAAACCTCCGGCCGGAAAGTACGCTTCACATCATTTCTCAACAAATCCACAGCCCGATTCCCGGCATCAATATTAACCCCGGCATCCTTATAAGTCAGTCCCATAATCAAACCTCCTTTTATCTACTGAAAGCAATCTTGCAACTTCGAAGCGATTGCTTGCTTGAATTAGGAATTAGGAATGAGGAATTAGGAATGATGGGAAAAATCTCCGATTTTTTTTTATTGAACTAAAATCTTTTTGGTATTAAGCGAAAACCTGGAGGGTTTTTTCAATAATTCCTCATTCCTCATTCCTCATTCCTCATTCCTCATTCCAAGTAAATGTTTCTAAGTTTTTAGTAAGTGAATAATAAATTCCCTGCCATATCTACCAGACAGGGTTTACCGCCCTTCACCCCCACCACTCTATCCTTGCCGCAGCAATATACGGAATCCAGGTCTTTGACTAAAGCTTTGCCTTCCCCGTCGATCACATCATAGCTCCGAGTGGAACCGGAGCTGTGCCTGGCAGCGGCATAATAGCCGCTGAAGTGCTGTTTTTGATCAGGGATAGGGGTAATGCTGATATAACCGGCGCCGGGACCCAGCAATTCCCGGCCGTCATAGCTTAAAAAGGAAAGTTGGATATCATTGCTTTTTCTATCCCGCCTCTCTATCAGCAAACGATCCCCGGGAAAGGCGGAAAGCCAATTCAAGGGGTTGCTTTTGAATTCATAAATAACTTTCCCCGTAGCGTCCAGGATAGTGTTTTCATAGCTTTCCCCGCTCAGCATTTGTAACCACAGGCTGTCATCCTCTTCGGGCTCTGCCGGAGGCTCGTCCGGCTCGATCCCGAACATACTGTTATAATAATCCTCGTCAAATTCGTCTTCATTCGGGTTTTCCCCTGCATCCGGCTGATTTGTTGAAGGGGTAGACTCATCCGTAAGGCCCCAGTCCTCGATTCGTTTCTGGGCCAGATAAAAATTACTTAATGGCGAACCGGGAAAGTATTCTCCCAGATTCCAGAGAGAGGTGAAAGTGCCGCCGGTTTTTTTTCCGCTTTTATCAATCAGGAATATTTCCTGGGGATCATCCCTTACACTGGCCACAGCCAGATCGGACAAAGCATAATGAATATTGCCCTGATAGCGCAAAACCTCCCGGTTGTCCAGGGTCAGCACCAGATCAAAACCCTCGGCGCCGGAGGCTAAAACCTGATTATTTCCACCCTGTCTCAGGGAATCATAAAGGCAGGGAATTATCAGATCACCATCCTCATCCGCCAAGCCATGGAGATTTGTTTCCTTAGTGCTGACTACGGTATAGACGCTGTTTTCTTTGTCAAGGGCATAAGCCCATTCCACATCCCGGAGAACTTTCCTGCTGCTTAGATCCTCGTTGAGAAAATAAAGCTTGCTTTCCCCTTCATTAAAGTAGTTAAGCCCGTTCAGGGTAAAACCAAAATCACCGGAAGCAGGCAGGGTCCAATCCCGGCCGCTGCCGGCTCCTACTAATTTATTGCCTTGATCCGTAAAGGCTACGGCATAGGAGCCGCTATTATACTCATAGCTGTCTGTGCTAAAATTTGTCAACTGACGGCCGTCCGGAGTAAAAAGAGCATATTCTATTCTCCCTTCGGAGGGGCTATGCTGGGCCATAATCAGGCGTTGCCTACCTGCGGCATGATCATAAAGGATCGCCAAATAATTGTATTGCGGCTTCATGATCAATTTTCCCGAGGCGCTGATAAGGCCGCATAAATCCCCCGCTGCAAAGACATAGACTTCTTCATATTCTTTCAATTCCTCCGGAGGCAGGTCAGCTTTAGCCAGAATCAGAGGGGAATCGAAAGGTATGGCTGGATCAGGTTCCGGATCAGCGCCTGTAACCAAACTGCCGGAGCTGTCAACCAGCGAAGGCTGTGAGCCATCGGTATTCTTTTCAGCGCGAAAGGAAAAGCCCCAGATAAAACCCACTGAAACCATCAACAAAGCCAAACCTAAACCCAGCCATTTAAAGCTTTTTTTTGACAAGCAAATCACTCCCTTGCAAGTATTTCGCTTCGGATGAGCTAAACCCTTCATTTGAATAGAATAGATTTTATTTGCCTAAAATTTAATGCAATTTTCTGCCTAATGAATATTAATAGATTTTAAAGCTTGCCTTGATACCAATAAATTCCATAATTAGAAACTTCTTGCAGGGGAAGATAATTTCCAACATTTACTTGCTATTTATGCTCTCAAGATGCCTGCTTTTATATTGACAAAAATGTTCAAAATCGGTATTATTAGTATTGTAGAGAAATCGTATTTTTATTTATTCCTATGTATTATATTTGCAACGGAACAATGGGAATAGTTGGCAAATCAACCCCTGATCATAGTTCAAACTAGATCATGGACATGCTTTGCTTTTTCTTTGTTCAACAAAGGGGGTGAACAGGCTCAAAAGGAGAACCTCAACTCCGTTAAAAAAGAGGTAAAAACATTCTATTATATTAAATTGGAGGTAAAACCATATGAAGAAAAAAGTTCTTAGCTCAATTATCACCGTTTCCCTGCTTATAGGACTCTTTGCATTACTCAGCCTGACAGTTTTCGCCGCACCGGCAACCCCCTATGAGGATCCGACATTTTTTATCGCTAACGGCACCGGCAGCCAATGCATTGAAGGTTATGGCGGCACCAATACCATCAATACCGGCGTCATCGATCTGTGGGGCTGGTGGAGCCCGGTCGGCTCGACCAGTCAACACTACTATCTATGGAAGCTTGTACCTGACGCCAATCATGAATATTTCCAAATCAGAAGGATCACCAGCAGCACCACCTTTGCCGTAGGTAACGCCTTAGCTCCCAGCGGCGGGACAGTTGCAGCCGGCACGGTTTTGAGATTAGCCACCCCAGGCGCCGCCGACAATCAATGGTGGAAGCTGGAACGCCAGTCCAACAACCGTTTCATCATCACCAATAAAGCGGACCCGACCCTGTGCATAGCTCCGATAGGTGGAGCGACAGTTAACCAAACAGAACTTCATCTGGCAGCTTTGACCGCCACCAACAATGTTTGGACGATCGCCCAGCATAATCCCGAATCCTCTACCCGTCCTACCTCCTCTGCGGCATTTCCGGCTGCCTCGGTAGCTGCTCAAACAGGAATAACGGTTCCAGTTGGAACGGCTGCCAGTGCGCTCACACTGCCTACTGCCGTAACAGTTACATATGCCAACGGCACCGACGGACCTGCCTTTGTTTCCTGGGATACCTCGGCTTACAACGGCAGCACGGCAGGTACATATAATCTGGTGGGGACATTGCAGCTCAACGGATTGGCAACCCAGCCGGCTACTGCGGTGACCGCCAGCATTGCGGTTACGGTGGAAGGCGCTGCCGGACCATCCGTAACTTTAGTCAAAGCTCCTTCTTACACCGATTATGCCATCTACGACCAGCTTGACCTCAGAGGCATAGAAGTTAAGGTTGATGATGGCGCCGGTACAGTTACGAACTATGGCGATGCGGATATTGCGCTGCTGCTAACCAAGGTAACCATGGACTATGACCTTAACAGCACCAACGGATTGACCAGCGCCGCCGCCGGTGTCCAGCAAACTACTACCAGAACGGTCACCCTAACCTTTGACGAGGGTATCACCAGCTTCCTCGTTAACGTCAGCAGGTATGCCTTCGAAAACGGACAGAAACTCGCGATCGTAACAGCCCCGGAAAACCCCGCAGGTAATGGCGGTAATGCCGAAATGCGGAACTTTGACAGCACATACCATTCCACCTTTGGCGCCAAAACCGCTCTGCTTGGTGCAGACGGCAAGTTTATAGAGAATGCCGGTTGGTCTTTTGCTTCCGGCGGTTCCGGCCATCCTATTTATACGGTTAACAGAAACACAAACGTTGACACCTATTTTGGTTACTCGGTGAGACCGGCCAATAACGGTTATTTATATCTGAATAATGTTGGCAGCAGCTATTATACCTCCCCGACAAGCCTCACAGGCGGCGCCAACTATCTCTGGAAATTTATCCGCCTGGCTAACGGACGTTACGCCTTTGTCTATATGGGCAATACCAACAACTATAACCTGGCTATGGCTCAGACAAACAGCGTAGGCAACGGCAATACCACAAGGGCCTATGCCACATTTGTCGAATTTAACCCGGTTACCACAAATCAGTGGTATGACCTTGTAGCCGAATACACACCCGAAGGCGGCGGGGAAACCTATACTATTACGGCAACTGCCGGCGCTAATGGTTCCATTGCTCCCAGCGGCAGCGTTTCCGTGGCGGAAGGTGCGGGACAAACATTTACTTTCACCCCTAATTCCGGTTTCGAAGTTGATACGGTAACTGTAGACGGCACAGCGGTCCCGGCTGCCGCCAGCTACACCTTTACAAATGTCACCGCCAACCACACCATTAACGTAACCTTTAAGGCTGTAACATCCCTCGTTGATCAACCGGAAATAGAAGAAGTCAGGATCATCACCAGCGGCATGATCGAACTGCACTGGAAGGTACATACTAAGTGGTCCGGTTCGCAGGCAGCATATAGATATTCGGACAATCATCCCGATAGCCTTTCGGGTGCGGGCAGCAGTCTGAACTTCTTCAGCACCCAGAACAACCATAACGCCAATTTCAGGGTCCAGATCGATGGCGTCACCCTTGCCCAAAGGACCGGCACCTTCTCTCCCTATTACTGGCATGCCGATAACTATTTACTCCATCAGGTCAGAATGAATCAGCATGTATCGACCTTGCGCCTCAATGCCAACCTGACCTCTTCTCAGCAAACTGCCCTTCAAAACGGCACAAGCACGCTCACAGTACAAATCATCGGTGATGTAACTAACAGAGCAGGTGTTGCCGCCGACAAAACCAAAGTTTATACCGCTATCTGGAAACCCTATTACGATAAACAGATAACGGCAAAAACAGGCCTCGGCATTAGAGGCAGTCAGTATGTGGATATGCGCACGGTGCAAAAAGCAGCCGACATCACTGATGTGATCATGTCCGCCATGCCCCAAGCAGTAGTAAACACGATCAGCAGCCAAGGCGCCTTCCTGCTTTTCGGCCCCGGCGAACATTCCGGTAACATTCCCGAACAAAGAAATGTGATCACTTACGATCAGTTCAACCGGGCGGAAGGGTACGGCGGAACCAATGCCGCTACCTCCGCGGCCAACGTGGAAAGATGTAATGTCAGCGGCAGCGGGAATACCGCCGATTACTATCCGGCAGGCTACAGAAGCGGCTATCAGCATGAATCCATTTTAGCCCATGAGTTCGGACACAAGATCCAATCGGCATTCAATTCCGTCTTTGCCTCAACCCACCCGCTCAGGCAGGAGTTTACCAGCGCTTTCTCCCAAGTCACCAGCAGAGTCATGTGGACCGCCTATGTGAGAGACGCCAGCGGCGGCAGTGAATATTTCGCCACGATGACCTCGGTTTGGTATAACGGGATGTCCGAGGGGAACGCAGCCAACTGCAATACCCGTGATGAGTTCCATAGATATGACCGCAGGGGCTATGACTTTTTCTCCAAACTTTTCTCTGTTGACAAAGTGATCCTCTCCCCGGATTGGGCCAACTGCCCCAACACCGCCGCCCCGACCTGGGCGACCGGGAATGCTGATCCCAATACTACCCGTCAAACAAGAGCTCTCTCGGCAACTCCGGCGCTGCCCGGTGTTACGGTTCCCGTCGGCACGCCTATCAGCGCGATAACCTTGCCCGACAAGGTTCAAGTAGCCTTCGCTGACAGCTTCTCGACCGCTCCCTTGTCCTGGACCTCGCCCTATGGCCTTGACCGTTACCCGGTCAATTGGGATACCTCTTCATATGATGGCAATACCGCAGGAACCTATATTCTCGAAGGAACACCCCACGCATCCTATCCCGGGCGTTATCTGACGACAGGGCCCTATACGACCGATGTCATAACCAACCCGGACAATGCCAAGGCACCAATAGAGGTTACCGTAGAT
>WRHF01000150.1 GCA_009783415.1 Clostridiales bacterium | reverse complement strand
CTGAAAGAAATTTTACGGGCCCAAGGGCTGAAAAAGACATTTCATTTATCTGCCAAGCAGCAGAAGCTTGAACAAACAAAGCGTAAATTATTAACAGCTGTTGACAATCTTTCGTTTTCCGCCTATGAGGGTGAGATCTTTGGCCTTCTTGGCCCCAACGGGGCAGGTAAAACCACCACTTTGCGCATACTTGCCACCCTGATCAAGGCCGATGAGGGGGATGCCTTTATTGACGGGGCCAGTATCAAAACATCTCCTGAAGCTGTCCGGGCTAAAATCGGCTTTCTGACAAGTGATTTAAAGCTCGAAGAATTCTTCACCCCCAATTATATGTTTGACTTTTTCTCCGGCATCCACCAAATAGACCCTGCCACACGCGACAGGCGCAAAAAGGAGATGTTCGCAAGATTCGGGGTGGATAAATTTGCCGAAGTAAAGATCGCCAATCTCTCGACCGGCATGAAGCAAAAATCATCCCTGGTGATTTCTCTGGTTCACGACCCGAACATAATCATCTTTGATGAACCCACCAACGGCCTGGATGTCCTGACGGCAAAAGTTGTCACGGACTTTTTGCTTGAACTCCGCGCTCAGGGCAAAAGCATAATAGTATCGACCCATATTTTCAGCCTGATCGAAAAGATCTGCGACCGGGTAGGTATTATCATAAACGGCCGGATGACTGCCTGCGATACCCTTGATAATATAAGATCCGGCAAGCCGCTGGAGGATGTGTTTTTTGACATTTACGCAGAGAAAGCGGGGTTAGATATATGAAAAGTAATATTTTGATGATCATGAAAAAGGAATTTGCCCGTTTTTTCGGCGACAGGCGGATGCTGATAATGCTCCTTCTGCCCGGAATCCTGATCTATGTCGTCTATTCATTTATGGGTACGGCGCTGCAAAGCATGTATGCGCCTGATCAGGAATACTTTCCTGTGATCTATGTTGCCGATCTGCCCGATTCCCTTAACGGGCAGGTAATGGACAACTGGGAATGGGCTCAATTGCAGCAAATCGCAGCAGCCGAAACCCCCGCCGCCAAGGAAAAAGTCACCCTGAAAGAAGCGGATTTGTGTCTAATATTCCCGTCCGGTTTTGACTCGCAGGTAGAGACCTACAATGTACTCACAGCGCCCGGTCCTGCGCCGAATATCGAGATCTATTATAATTCCACGGAAGTAAACTCCCAGCAAGCCTACGGGAGAATAACTGCATTGCTTGAGGCCTACGAATCTTCACTTGCCAACAAATTCGATATCAATAGGGATATCACCGCTCCGGACCTGGCAACCGAGGAGGATGCGGCAGCCAGTTTCATCTCGACATTGCTGCCGATGCTGCTTTTGATGTTCCTTTTTTCCGGCTGCATGGCTATAGCGCCGGAGTCAATTGCCGGCGAAAAAGAACGCGGCACCATAGGGGCGCTGCTGGTATCACCTCTTAAGCGCAGCCAGCTGGCTATCGGCAAAATCCTAAGCCTGGCTGTACTGGCATTTTTAGCGGGGCTGGTCAGCGCAGTGGCAACAATTTTAGCCCTGCCCAAACTGATGGGAGGGAGCGAAGGGATCAATGTCAATATCTATGGGGCGACAGATTATTTTTTCCTGGCCCTGGTCATTCTTTCCACAATTATCTTGATCATAGCGCTGATATCTATCATTTCCGCTTTTTCCAAGACTGTCAAGGAAGCGACTACAGCCGTTACGCCTTTTATGATCGTAGTGATGCTGGTAGGGGTAACGGCGATGTTTGGCAGCGGTGCTCAAACAGAGCAGATATACTATCTGATCCCGCTTTATAACAGCGTCCAGAGCATGAGCGGTGTCTTTTCCCTGGATTATTCAGCCCTGAACCTGGTTTTGACCGCCCTTTCCAATCTCATCTATGCCTGTGCCGGCGGATTTATTCTTACCAAGATGTTTAACAGCGAAAAAGTAATGTTTTTACGCTAATATTGAGGTTCAATGCTGTAATACTTTTCCGGGAACGGCTCACTTAAAACACCTGAATAGCCCTGGCCAAAAATGTAAGTGTCCATGGCGAGGAGGTAGTAATTATTTAGTTGACTGCCGTCGGGATATTTAAATACACCCGAAACCCAGTCGCAGCCGGGTGTATTTACCTGGAATGCTTTTACGATCTCACTTAAAGTATCATCTGCAGCCGTTCCTTCAACAGTAGCCTTCGCAAACTCAAAAAGACCTATACCGGCAGTGTAAGCAAACGAATACGGCCAGCAGCCGACCCTGCCGCTCATTCCTTTGGCCACTACAGCATCTTCGATCTTCGCTACGATAGCCGGCCAGTCACCGATCACATCGCTAAGGTCAACCCCAAGAGCAGAAGGAAAGCCGCAAATCGGCGATATATCATCGCTATCAACAAAGATGGCTCCTAATTCAACAACGCCTCTGATTACCCGTTCATGCAATGCGATATTTGTTGTAAAATACGCCGCATCTTTACCATATTTTTCAATCAAGCGGGGCATCGTATCATATAAGGGCTGTCGAGACATGCTAACACCAAAATCACCTGCTACCGGATCTGGGATTGTCTCAAACAAAAACTCCAGGCCAAGGTCATTACAGGCTTCTTCATAAATGGCTTTTCTTCTGGCCAGAACATAAACGCTCATATGGCGCGGAAAAGACATATGAACAAAAGTCTTGGCGCCCATATTTTTTGCCCTAAGAATATCGTAATAGCCTCTCAAAACATTGTCTGAATCTACTATGACATCAGCCACTTGGGAAATGACAACCGGGTCGTCCTGTGACATATTGGCTATTAATAGGATATCGTCTCTGCCGGCTTCCCTGATTTTCTGAAAGGCGGCCGCGGTCCCTTGGACACCTGGATTGACGATAACGGCCTTCATCAGCGGATCATCCTTAAGAGAGATTATCTGCGGAATATTCAATTCCGCTTCTTGAGCTAATTCATTGGGTAACACGACATGTTTGATCATACCGCCGTCTTCTACCTTGCCATATTGTGCAATCAGCGCCTCGGCAGCCAGGTTTTCATCTTCACAATACCTCAGAGGCAGCGTAACAATGCCGATATGGTAATCTGTACTATCCCCGATAGGGATATCCAGCAGGATATTCAGTGGCATTTCGACCGGACTGTCATCCGATGGCGGATCTGTTTCGGTTGCGGTCCCGGTACATGCTGCAAGCAGTATAGCGAGTATTAATACCATAATAACCGCGAGGGCTTGAGAAAG
Organism: Clostridiales bacterium; assembly: GCA_009783415.1. GTDB lineage: Bacteria > Bacillota > Dehalobacteriia > UBA4068 > UBA4068 > WRHF01. The sequence goes on along the minus strand of WRHF01000150.1, from coordinate 4,426 downwards.
CTTGCTCATCAATACCAACCTCCTTAAAGAATCTGCCAAAAACAGCTGCCAGGTGGTAAATAAGATCATGCCTTCTAAAGGCAACCTCTAAAAACCCCTCGCCGCCATCTTCGCTGCCCTTTTTCCGCCTGGACTGCGTTGTCGTCACCTCACGTAGCTCGGCTACGCTTCGGCTCCTGGGCCTTGCCAGTCGAAAAAATTGCTAACGAATCTGGCAGCGCTGTGTTTTTAGAGGTTGCCTAAATATTGCATAATCAAAATTTACCTGATGACTATCTGCTGTCAACTAGGCGCCCATTCTAATAACCTTCATAAAGTTGAGTTGCTTTCAAGGTTATCATCTTCAAAGATTTCGTCCCGCAAATGGCAAATTCCTGCCGTTTCGGCATCAACATTCGCCGTGATATGAAATAATATAACGCTTGTTGACTTTTCGGGAATTTCACGCATAATATAATGGAGCCTCATCTTTATAGGGGGTCAGGAAAACCTCAACACCGGCGTAATCCTCCATGATTTGCTTCAAAACTCCGACATCAATGCCTTCTTTTGGCACCTCGCCGTTTATCCATTTAATTGCATACTCGGCGGCAGACAGGGTATAATGTCCTATTCCGCAAAAATACAACCATCCCTATACTCTTTCCCTATTACAACCTGAAACTCCCCTCTGCTTACTTCGCCGGACGGCCACAGCACTTGCAGGTAATTGGCGCTATGGCCTGACCAATAGATTTGCCCGTCTTGCTCTAGCTGTTGCTCGGCCAAGACCCGAAGCTCTTGGCCGAGATATTTTTTAGCATAATTTTCCTGTAATATTTTACCAATTATATCTAGTTCCTCTGCCCGCCGCTGCTTATCCTCAGGTCTAACCTGATCCGGAAAAGACGCTGCCGGGGTGCCGGGGCGGGGTGAATAGGGGAAAATGTGGAGGCCGGCAAAAGCCAGGCCTTTGATAAAATCCAGGGTTTGGGAAAAATCTTCCTCGCTTTCCCCGGGATAGCCGGCAATAATATCGGTGGTGATGGCCGGATCGGGTAAAATACTGCGTAATGAGTTCAGAACTGCCTGGTATTGACTCAGACTATAGCGGCGCCCCATAGCTTTTAGGGTTTTGTCGCAGCCAGACTGCAGAGGGATATGAAAATGAGGGCAAAGCTTGGCTTGATCTTTTAATAGTGCCAGTAGTTTTGGATCAAAATGCTGGGGTTCTAAAGAGCTTAGGCGTAGTCGGCCCAGATTGGGCAGGGCCAATAAGGCTTTGATCGCATCTGCCAAATCAACGCCATCCGGCAAACCCTGCCCATAAGCTCCGATATGGATGCCGCTCAAAACAATTTCCCGATGTCCGGCTGCAATAAGCCCTTCGGCCTGAGCCAGCACAAAAGGCAAAGGCAAGCTGCGCACTGGCCCCCGTACCTGGGGGACAATACAATAGTGGCAAAATTGATCGCAGCCGTCCTCGATTTTCAAGTAAGCCCGCGCTCTTTTTTGTCCGCTTTTACCTGCGCCGATACTGACAAAATCCCGCTGCTCTTTCAGGTCAGCAACTGCCAGCAAAGGAGCTGCCTCCCGCTGGGCCAACCTAGCCTCTGCCAGGGCCAACAATCCGGCCCGCTCATCCACCCCGGCCACAATATCCACCCCCGGCAAGGAGGCGGCTTCTTGTGGGGCGCCTTGGGCATAGCAACCGCAAACAATCAGCAAAGCATCCGGGTTTTGCTTATGAGCCCGGCGAATCAGCCGGCGGGACTTACGGTCGGCTAAATGAGTAACGGTGCAGGTATTAATAATATAAATATCAGCCGGCTCACTAAAATCCACCAGGGCATAACCGGCTTCGGCAAAAACCCCTACCAGAGCAGATCCTTCCTCCTGATTTACCTTACAGCCTAAAGTGGTGAGGGCAAAAGTTTTGGGGAGAGTATCCATAGAATTCTCCTAAAAGCGGTCTTCGACCGCAAGTAGTCAGTAGTCAGGAGTCAGAATTCAGAATAAAAAAATAAAACACGCTATAAAAGTAAACTTCCAAATAAAAATATGCTCTTTCTTTTTACTTTAATCTTTTCGAGGAGCGAAACTACCTACATTCTGACTACTGACTTCTGAATTCTGACTACTTGAAAATCACATGCTATAGCTTGCTTTAAGGTAATAATCTTGTTTTTTTGTGCGTTTACTTGGAAGCAATAGCATATCCCTACGAAAATTTCAATAATTGTCAATTACCATCACGTCTCCAAACCTATGCATTAATATTGATATTCCCGCTATCGCTGCAGTTTCGCTGCGCAATATCCTTGGGCCCAGACCAAAAATTTCTCCTCCATGATGACGAATCAGAGAAATTTCTTCCTCACAAATGCCTCCTTCCGGGCCTATCAGCAGAGCAATATTGGTATATTTTTCTATTTTTAAGGAGATATTTTTATCTTCCTCCCAGGCCGTAAGTAGATGGCAATCGGCAGGCAGGTTTGATAAAGCCTCCGGCAGGGTCAGGGGGGGTAAAATTTGGGGGATCAGAGCCCGGCGGCATTGTTTGGCGGCGGCTTCTGCTATTTTTTGCCAGCGGGCGGTTTTGGCTTGAGCTTGCGCCTGTCCCAGCTTGACCACGCAGCGCCGGCAAAACAGAGGCCGTATTCCCGCTACCCCCAGCTCCACCGCCTTTTCTATCACCCAATCCATTTTTTCCCCCTTCAGCAAGCCCAATAAAAGGGTTAACTGCAAAGGAGATTCCAGCTGTTCGGGCAGCGGCTCGCCCAGGCGCAGCCAAACTTCGCCCCGGCTCAGATCTTCGATCTGTGCCGGATAGATCAGGCCCAGGCAGCTGATGCTCAGTTCTGCTCCTGGGGCCAGGCGCAAAACATGGGTCAGATGATGGGCATCTTCCCCTGCTATCCGGGCCATATCACCATTTTTTTGCTCCGGTGGCAGAAAAAAACGCCGGCTCATAGCCGAACCACCAGAGCCAGCCAGCTGCCTTCACTCATTTCCTCCACCAGGGTAAAATCATAAGCAGCCAAGACAGCCAGCACCTCATCCCGACGCTCCCTGATGATGCCCGAAGCCAGAAAATAGCCACCGGGCAGCAAGTATCTGTTTAAGGCCGGGATCAGCTGCATAATGGGATCCGCTACGATATTGGCGCAAATAAAATCAAAACTGCCCGCCAGCGGCTCCGCCAGGTTGCCCGAAAGCAAGCGAACCTCTGCGGCACAATCATTATCCAGGCAATTTTGCCGGGCTACCGCCAAAGCCGTGCTGTCACTATCAACAGCCACTACCTCCGCCGCCCCCAGCAAAACCCCGGCTATGGCCAAAATGCCGCTGCCCGTGCCGATATCGGCCAGGCGAGCGGCAGGAGGCAAGTATTTTTCCAAAGCTAAAAGACAAAGGCGGGTGCTGGCGTGATCGCCGCTGCCAAAAGCCAGGCCCGGCTCCAAGCGCAGTACCATACGCTCGGTAGGCTCCTGGGGCAACCACCCGGGCTGGATCAACAAACGTTCTCCCACCATTATGGGTTGATAATACTGCCGCCAAGCGTTCAGCCAGTTTTGGTCATCAACTTTCTCAAAACTAATTTCCATATTTTTCCAATTAATCTGAGGGCATTCCCCAGGCAAAACCGCCAAATCCTCCGCCAACTGCTTGGCTTGAAGCTGAGGATGATCCGGAGAAAGAAAAAAGCGCAAGCGCAAAAAACCAGCGGGATCATTCAAGCCCCCCGCCAAATAATCCCAGGCAGCAGAATTCTCCTGCAAGGAGGCCCAAAAACGGCCGGGATTTTCAATTTCCACCTGATCAAAGCCGCGGCTCAGCAAAAAACCCAGCAAAATCTCTTCCGCCTCAGGCCGGGCCGTTATAGTACCTTGAAACCAATCCATAAACTACCTCAATTATTACCTATTACCTATTACCTATTACCTATTACCTATTACTTATTACCTATTACTTATTACCTATTACCTATTACTTATTACCTATTTTAGAAAGGTTGCTAAAAACATCGCGGCCCCTAAAAACTGCTGCCTCGCTTAGTTCCTCTTCGATTCGCATCAGCTGATTGTATTTAGCTACCCGGTCGGTACGGGAGGGGGCGCCGGTTTTGATTTGGCCGGCATTGGTGGCTACGGCGATATCGGCTATGGTGGTGTCCTCTGTTTCTCCGGAGCGATGGGAAATAATGGTAGTAAAGCCGGCTCTCTTGGCCATTTCTATCACATCCAGGGTTTCCGTCAGGGAGCCGATTTGGTTCAGTTTGATCAAAATGGAATTGGAAGCCTTCATAGCAATACCTTTTGCCAGGCGCTTGGCATTTGTTACATAAAGGTCGTCACCCACAATTTGCACTTTGCTGCCCAAAGCGGAGGTCAAGGCTACCCAGCCCTCCCAATCATCTTCGGCCAGACCGTCCTCCAGAGAGATA
>WRHF01000149.1 GCA_009783415.1 Clostridiales bacterium | reverse complement strand
TGACAGCCGTATTCTTTATGGAGAGCCTTCGCTTGAGATTAAAAAAATCATGGTCGGGGTAGATTTGGAAACACCGGAAGTGCTGTTGGCTGACCGCCTTAACAGCAAAGGGGCCGGGATCGATCTGCTGCTGGCTCATCATCCGGAGGGAGTGGCGTTGACCTCTTTGGCGGATGTCATGTCTCTGCAGGAGGGCTATATGGCCGCCTGGGGGGTGCGTCCCAATCTGGCTCAGGCCGTTATGGAAGAGCGGATCGATCAAGTACGGCGCAGCCTCTCGGTCGGTAATCATCAGCGGGCAGTGGAAGCTGCGCGGCTTTTGGATATCCCCTTGATCTGTGTCCATACCCCAACCGACAACTTAGTAAATGACTTTTTAACAAAACTGATTGCCGAAAAAGAGCCGGAAGAGGCCGGAGATTTGCTGGATCTGATCAAAGAAATCCCCGAATATGCTTTAGCAGCGGAGGCTAATAACCCGCCCCGTTTGGTAGCCGGGAAGAAGGAGCGCAAGGTAGGCAAGGTTTATGTGGATTTCACCGGAGGTACCAGCGGTCCTGACGGACAGTATGAGAAACTGGCAGAAAGTGGGATCAGTACAGTCGTGGATATGTATTCCGGGGAAAAGCAGATCAAAGCAGCCAAAGACAAACACCTCAATCTGATCTCCGCCGGACATATGGCCAGTGACAGTCTGGGTATAAATCTATTGTTGGATGCTATAGAGGAGAAGGGCGTAGAAATTGTGGCCGTATCCGGAATTATCCGGGTTTGCCGGCGATGACAGAAATCCTGGCGCCGGCAGGCTGTATGGAGGCTTTGCAAGCGGCGGTAGCCAATGGGGCCGATGCTGTATATCTGGGGGGCAGTAATTTCAGCGCCCGGTCCTATGCTGCTAACTTTACTGAAGAAGAGCTGCGCCGGGCTGTTGAGTCTGCTCACTTGCATCAGGTGAGAATTTATATTACCCTGAATACTCTGATAAGTGATCAGGAACTGCCGGCCGCTCTGGAAAACTTAAGATTTTTGGCAAATATTGGAGTAGATGCGGTTATAGTCCAGGATTTGGGTTTATTGGCCGTTGCCCGCCGGGTCTTGCCGGATTTGCCGCTTCATGCCAGTACTCAAATGACGGTGGCCAATAGCGCCGCCGCCGCTTTTTGGGAGCAGCTGGGGATCAGCCGCTTTATCCTCCCCCGGGAGCTTTCTTTGGCAAATATCGAGGTTATGCAGAGGAATTGCGGGGGAGAGCTGGAAGTATTTGTTCATGGGGCTTTATGTATTGCCTATTCCGGGCAATGCTTGATGAGCAGCATGATTGGCGCCCGCAGCGGCAACCGGGGCCGTTGCGCCCAGCCCTGCCGTTTGGCTTATGCCTTGTTGGAAGAAGAAAAGGGACAGGCTAGGGAGATACCCCTATCCGGAAACCATTTGCTTTCACCCCGGGATCTATATGCATACCCAAAGCTTGAGGATTATTATAAACTGGATTTGGCTGCCTGGAAAATTGAAGGGCGGATGAAAAAGCCGGAATATGTGGCTACAGTTACTAAGGTTTACCGCCAGGCTCTGGATGCCCTGTCTCAAGGGGAGGAATACTTTTCCCCTGATAATTTATCCCAACTGGAACAGGCTTTTAATCGGGGTAAAAGCAGCGGCTATGCCTTTGGCAACCCGGGGCGGCAGCTGATGAGCTGGCAGAGGCCCAACAACCGAGGGCTGTTTTTGGGGCGGATTGTAAAGGCCAATGGCGGCAAAATAGAGATTAGGTTGGAGAGGCCCCTGACAGTTGGAGATGGTCTGGAAGTTTGGTTGAAAGTAGGCGGACGCCAAGGCTTTACCGTGGAGAAATTATGGCGGGAGGGCAAGCCGCTAGAGGCTGCCCGGCCCGGAGATATTGTGACTGTGGATTCGCCTTGGGGCAGGGCAGGCGACCGTGTCTTTAAGACTTATGACCGGCTGCTGATGGAAGAAGCCCGGCGCAGCTACGGGGAGCCGGCTTTGATCCCTTTACGGATCCGGATCTATGCCCGGTTGGGCCAGCCTTTAAGCTGGGAGGTCCGGGACGACCTGGATAATAAGGTAATATATAGCAGTGATTATATAGTGCAAAAAGCCAAAACCAGCCCCAGTGATTGGCAATCTATAGAAAAACAGGTAGCCAGGTTGGGAGGCAGCGGTTTTGGCTTGGCGCAGTTGGATGGAGAGCTTGATGAGGGAGTGATTTTACCTGCCAGCGTTCTTAATCAGGGACGGCGTCATCTGGTGGAATTGATCAGCCGGGCCAGGCGATCCCCTTTTGCCGGCTATAGTGTAAACAGGCAGGATATAGAGCGGGAAATTGAAGATTTGCGAAAACCACCAACCCCCGGTCCTGTTCGAAGCCTCCGCTTTACTGCTTTGGTTGCAGATGCCGAGGCGGCAAGGCTAGTGGCAAAGCTGGGGATAAAGCAAATTTACCTGACGGCAGAATCTTGGCAACCCCGGCGGGAAGCTATAAAATGGAAGAATTTGGAAAATGAAATCGCGGCTTCGGGCGGGCGTCTGATTCCGGCCTTGCCGAGGATTTGGCATGAAGATAAGCTGGAGTTTTGGCGGAATCGACTGCAGCTTTGGCAGGAATCCGGTATAGAAACAGTGTTGGTTGCCGATTGGGGCGGCCTTCAGCTAGCCGGAGAACAGGGATTGGTAATTTATGGTGATAGCAGCCTTAATGCTTATAATCGCCAAGCTTGCCTGGCTTTGGCCGCTGCCGGAGTAAAACAGCTCCATCTTTCCCCGGAGATGAACTTGGAACAATTTCAGGCTCTTGGCGGCTTGCCTCTGGCGACAGAGTGGACAGTGCAGGGCAGGCAAACTCTAATGACAAGTGAATACTGCCTGTTGGGAGCGGCTCTGGGTGAAAGGGAAGAAGAAAAACCCTGCAGGCGCCCTTGCCGTCAAGGAATATATTATAGCCTGAAGGATGAACAAAATTATATTTTTCCATTACGCTTTGATGAAAACTGCAGGATGCAGGTCTTCAATTCCCGGCCTCTCTGCCTGATCGCCGATTTGCCGGCTCTGGCCCGGGCGGGGCTGTCCTATGCCCGCTTAGATCTGCGCCTGGCGGAAGCAAATGAAATCCGCAATATAGTAACACTATACCAGAAAGTGCCGGCTGGGGAAATAGCTGCCGATAGCGCCCGGCGGCAATTATTGCCGGATGGGCAGTTTACCAAGGGGCACTTGTATAGAGGAGTGTAGGCAATTGACAATTGACAATTGACAATTGACAATTGATAATTATGTTGACCGCATTTTATCGGAAGCGGGCGACCGAGGACGGTCGTCTCTGCAACTTGGGGAAATGATTGTTTTTTTGGGGGAGGCGTAGAAAAGTGGAGCAGAGAACTTTACAAAAATTAGAATACCCTCGTATAATTGAGATGCTCGCTAATTACACCTCTTTTGCCTATAGCCGTCAGTTGGCTGGGGAATTGTTGCCTGCTCCTGATGGGGAAAGCGCCGGTTATTTGTTGGCCCAAACCAGTGAAGCCCGGGAATTGATGCGGCTTTATCCGACTTTTTCTTTGGGTGGTCTTCATGATATCCGGGGGGTTTTGCATCATGCGGCTATTGGCGGCAGTTTGGATATTGAATCCCTCTTGAATATTGATGCTGTTTGCCGGGCCAGCCGCCTGGCCAAAAAGTTCTTTTCCGAGCTGAAAGGGGGTTTTCCCCTAGTCTCCGGTTTGGGTAAAGGTTTAGGTATTTTTAAGACTATCGAAACGGCGCTGGAAAAATCCATTACCCCGGACGGCAGTATCAGCGATAATGCCAGTGAACGGCTCTATCAGATCCGCCGCAAGATCCGCATTAGCAATGAGCGGATCAAGGAGCGGCTGGAGGCTATTATCAAAGGACCCAGCAGCAGATTTCTTCAGGACGCCTTGGTGACCATTCGCGACGGGCGCTATGTGGTGCCGGTAAAGCAGGAGTACCGCAGCCAGGTGCCGGGTGTTTCCCATGATGTCAGCGCCAGCGGCGCCACTATTTTTATTGAGCCCCTGGTGGTAATGGAGCAAAATAATGAGCTGCAAAAACTGCTCCATGACGAAACCGAAGAAATTGCCGCAATTCTCCGTTCCCTTACCATGGTCGTACTCAGTTTTCAAGATGATCTGCTTTCCAGTTTGACCAAAATGGCCCGGCTGGACCTGATCTTAGCCAAGGGACGGCTCTCCGCGGAAATGGATGGTTCCGCCCCCAAGATAAATCAAAAAGGTTATATCCGCCTGCTTAAGGCCCGCCACCCTCTAATAGATAAAACCAAGGTGGTACCGGTGGATTTGAGACTGGAGCAAAATGTGACGGCCATGGTGATCACCGGACCCAATACCGGGGGTAAAACCGTCACCTTAAAGACCGTTGGCCTGCTTACGGCTATGGCCCTGGCCGGTTTGCATATCCCGGCGGAACATGGCAGCGAGCTCAGCTTTTTTAAGCAGATTTTTGCCGATATTGGGGATGAACAAAGCATTGAGCAATCATTGAGTACATTTTCCGCCCACATGGTAAATATTGTAAAAATTCTTCAAGAGAGTGATGATAATACCTTGGTGCTTTTGGATGAACTGGGCGCCGGCACCGATCCTACAGAAGGGGCGGCTTTGGCTATGTCCATCCTGGACTACTTAAAGGAAACCCGGGCCAAGGTAGTGGCTACCACCCATTATAGTGAGCTGAAAGCTTTTGCCTATAATAATCCCGGCTTCATCAATGCCAGCGTGGAATTTGATCTGGCCTCCTTGGCGCCCACGTATAAGTTGCTGATCGGAGTGCCGGGCAAAAGCAATGCCTTTGAAATTGCCCGGAGATTGGGCCTTAGTGAAAATGTTATCAGCCGGGCCGGGGAATATTTGCGCACGGAGGATGTCCAGGTAACCGATTTGCTGGCTAATCTGGAGCAATTGCGCCGGGAACTGGCCGGAGAAAGGGAAGCTTTAGAGGAGCAAAGCCGGGCCGCTGAGGATAATTTGGCCCAAATCAAGGCCAAGGAGCAGGCTTTGGAAATCGAACAGGCTAAGATGATCAGGGAAGCTAACCTGCATAGCCAAAAAATCATCGAAGACACAATTGCTAAAAGCCAGAAATACTATGAGGAATTTATGGCCAAGGTCGTAGAGGAAAAAGCGGCGGAGAGGGCCTGGCAGGAAAGCCGCCGCAAGCTGAAAACCTGGCAGGAGCAGCTGGAAGAACAGCAGCCCAAGGAAATCTTTGCCGGAGAAGCCTTAAAAAGCGTTAAAGTAGGGGATACTGTATATATCCCCCGCCTTAATCAGCATGCTTTTGTCCTGGCTCTGCCGGATAGCAGCGGGGAAGTGGCTTTGCAGATCGGGATTTTGAAAATGATGATCAAACTGGAAGATTTGCGCCATTCCAACCGGGACGAAGAGGGCTCTGCCGCCAGCTATCGAAAAAGCTCCGGCGGCGGAGAAATGTCCAGGCAAAAAAGCCTGCAAATCAAGAATGAAATTGATTTGCGGGGTCTGGAGAGCAGGGAAGCCATTGATAAGCTGGACAAATATATAGATGATGCCTTTATCGCCAGCCTGAAAAATCTCCGGATCATTCACGGCAAAGGTACCGGAGCCCTCAGAGCTGCCGTAGGGGAATACTTGAGCGGGCACCGCCTGGTGAAAACCTTTGCCCCTGGAGATCAGCATGATGGAGGTATGGGGGTTACTGTGGTGGAGCTGGACTTGTAAAATTCACAATTCACAATTAGAAAGCCATAAAACCTTTTTTGTAGAGAGTGCGCGTCTCTTTTTGTTGCTGCCAGAGAGAATTCCTATAAAATAAAGGAGAAAAGGATAAAAATGATTGAATATAGAAAAGTGACAAAGATCCTTACAGCTATTTTAGTTCTAATCATGTTGCTGACATTGGCAGCTTGTTGGGGAAAAGCAGCGAACGTCAGCGAGGACGAGCCGCCTGGGATATCCACCCCAGCGCAATTGTCAGCTGACGAAGCCAGGGCGATTTATAATATGTGGCTGGATGCGCATTTTGCTGATCATGAGGATATATCCGCTTATACCCTTAGTAAACAGTCAAATGAAATATACGAGTTGGGTGGAGAGGATCACTATCTGTTTCATGCGGATGAAATGTCTATGTATTGGTACAATATCCTTGTTCATATGAAAACAGGGGAGTTATTGATCATGATCACTCCGGACGGCGAGGACCAGACTATAGATATAGAACCACTGGATGATTGGTATGACAGGTATTACAAAGTTGATGAAGAGGATTACGATGATGATATCCCGCTAAGGGTTAATAATTATCTGAGAAGGTATGGAAATATGCCGCTTTTTTCTGATATAAGCCAAATCGATCAGGAATGGCTGATATTTAATTTGTTTTACCTTTCAGATACTCATAACAAAGATGCGGCGCCATATGGCTTTGATTATTTTGTAACAATAGCGGATATTGAAAAAGCGGCCAGGAAATATATCAATCCTCAAATTCAGATGGCCTACGAGGCAGATTTCCCGGAATATGAAAATTCCTATCCTGCATGGAATCCGGAGCTTAACGGTTTTATGTGGAATGGGACCGGCGGCAGTGATACTATGTATGATTATTTGCTGCGTGATATCAAAAAGCAAAACGGTTTATTTTATATCACCTGTATTGAAGTGAAAATTAGCTGGGACGAAGAATATGAATGGAAAGACGGCATTGTTTATATCGGAGCAGAGATTGTCGGTTCTGCTACATTTGATGGCGAGAGATCTGAAATTGATTATACTTTTAATACCGGTCAAGATGATTTGGAAAAGAGACTTTTTGTGTTGAGAGAAAACGGTAATGACGAATATGGAGAGCCGCTGTTTATTATTGACTCAAAAACAAATCTTCTTGATTGACCGGGCTTTATGGTGATCTTGAGGGGATATTATGAGCTTAGTGCAATCATTAACTAATTTGGCTGCCAGTCTGGAAAATTGCCAGGGTTGTGAGTTGGCTCAGGGCCGGAGGCATCTGGTTTTTGGCCGGGGTTCGCCGCGGGCCCGGTTGATGCTGATCGGGGAAGGGCCAGGGGCTGATGAGGATCGATTGGGCCAGCCTTTTGTCGGCCGGGCCGGGCAGCTGCTGGACAAGATTTTAGCGGCAGCGGAATTACCTGGCGATGATACTTATATTTGCAATGTGGTGAAATGCCGCCCGCCGGATAACCGATTGCCTAATGCGGCGGAGGTGGAGGCTTGCAAGCCCCATCTCCGGGAGCAGATCCGCCTGATCCGCCCCCAGCTTATTGTTTGCCTGGGAGCTTTGGCCAGCCAGGTGCTGATCGGCCCCCAAGCCCGGATCACTAGGGACCGGGGGCGTTGGCTGCAAAAGGGCAGGATGCTGATTATGCCCACCTTTCATCCGGCTGCCTTGCTGCGGGATGAGAGTAAAAAGCGCCCGGTTTGGGAGGACATGCAAGCTGTTCGGGATCAATACCAGGCTTTACTACGCCAAGAGGCCGGAGAACCGGCCGGAAAGACCTGGCCGCCAACTGATTAGTACCTATAGGACGCAAAGTGTCAATAAAAAACAAGAATTTAATAAATGAAAAGCGTCTTTTTCGCGCTTTTCTACACACTCTGTCCTCTGACTTCTGGC
>WRHF01000148.1 GCA_009783415.1 Clostridiales bacterium | reverse complement strand
TACAGGGGTGACCAGACGGTTCTGGCGGATGGTTTTGAGGATTTCCAAACCATTGGTACCCGGCAGCATGATGTCCAGGATAATCATATCATAAACATCCCGCAAAGCCAGGATCAGACCCTCATCGCCATCCAGGGCTACATCGGTTTCAATGCCCCGCTTGGCCAAAATATGCTTAATGGCCGCTGTCAATCTTTCCTCGTCTTCTACTAAAAGTACCCGCATTTTTCTCTCCCCTCTCTATTCTCGAAAATTTCCGACCAGCTTTTAAATATGTTCCTCTCAATACAATCTTAATCCATACATCTGAATTAGTTCTTAAAAACCAAGCATAATTCCTTCTTTTTCTATTAAAATATTCGTCATTTATTCTTTTTTCCCTGCATTAAATATTGACAATTGTCTCTGATCGGCTTATAGTTAAGGAGAAAGGGAGGTCTTAGATTGCGTCAAGTTGATTATCAGGAAATTGTTGAAACTGTGGCCCAAATGGCTGTCGCCGCCAATATCAAGCTTCCTTTGGATGTTGAGCAGGCCATAAACCAAGCTGCCCAAAAGGAAAGCAATGACCTGGGCCGCTATGTTCTGAAACAGATTTGCTTGAACCAGGCAATAGCCGAAAAAGAGGAAATGCCGCTTTGCCAGGATACGGGCAGCGCAGTGGTTTTTGTGGAACTGGGCCAGGAAACACAAATCCAAGGCGGGCTGCTGGATGACGCCATCAATGCAGGAGTAGCAAAAGGCTATCGGGAAGGTTATTTGCGTAAATCTATGACCCACCCCTGGCTGCGCCAAAATACCGGCGACAACACCCCTGCTATCATTCATTTGCGCCTGGTGGCAGGTGATTGCTGCCGTCTTACCATTGCTCCCAAGGGCGGCGGCGCGGAAAATATGTCGGCTCTGGCTATGCTGCCCCCTTCTGCCGGGCTTCCCGGGATCAAGGATTTTGTCAGGCAAACCGTGATCAAAGCCGGCCCCAACCCCTGTCCTCCCCTGGTGATAGGTGTTGGTGTGGGCGGTAATTTTGAAAAAGCCCCTCTGCTGGCCAAAACCGCCCTAATACGCCCCCTGGGCCAGCCCAGTCCGGATCCGGAGGTTGCAGCGCTGGAACAGGAGCTACTGGCGGAAATCAATCAACTGAATATAGGGCCCCAAGGATTTGGCGGGCAAACAACTGCCCTGGCTGTCCATATTGAGATTTTCCCCTGCCACATTGCCTCCTTACCCGTAGCAGTAAACCTGAATTGCCACGTTTCCCGGCATGTCACTTTTGAGTTGTAAGCTGCCAAAAATGGTTTAACTTAAAATGGTATAATTCCTGCTAAATAGCTCTACAATGAGGAATGAGGAATGAGGAATTGTTGAGGTTTTTGCTTCGCAAAAACATTGAAGTAAAGAGCATAAAAATCACCAATCTTCACATCACTGTAGGAAATCAAATAATCTTTTTATAAAATCGACAAAACGCAGAGCGTTTTTACAATAATTCCTCATTCCTAATTCCTAATTTAGTAAAAAAGAGGTTACTCATGACCATCCACCTACATGCCCCTCTAAATGAAACAGCCCTCCTGAGTTTAAGTGCCGGTGACCTGGTATTTATCTCCGGGCCGGTTTATACTGCCCGGGATGCCGCTCATCAAAAAATGGCTCAAATGCTGGAATCCGGCCGGCCCCTGCCCTTTGCTATCCGGGGGCAAATCATCTATTATGCCGGACCTTGCCCTACTCCTCCCGGAAAAATCTGCAATTCTCTCGGTCCCACCACATCAAGCCGGATGGATATCTATACGCCTGCCCTGCTGGCTGCCGGGCTCAAGGCCATGCTGGGAAAAGGCCGCCGATCCCTCTCGGTAATTGAAGCTTGCCGGCAGGAAAAGGCCGTTTATCTGGCAGTGATCGGCGGAATAGCCGCCTTGACGGCCCAAAGCGTCCTGAAAAGCGAAATCATAGCCTGGCCGGAATTGGGACCGGAAGCGGTACACCGCCTTGAGATCCGGGATTTACCTGCCATTGTAATCAATGACTGTCAAGGCCGAGATTTCTACGGAATCAGAGGACGGAGGACAGAGGACGGAGGACAGAAGGGGTGAGTTTTCGCTCTGCGAAAACATTGAAGCAAAAAGCAGTTACTTCGGTTTCCGTTCTCCGACCCTCGAATTGGCAGAATGATCTATACCCAAGAACGAAAACATTTTCCATCACTGCACCGGTCTTTTTGCCGCCAGGCGGCGCGGGAAAACCTTGAAAAGCAACAAGCATTCCTGCGGTTTTCCCGCACCACCTGACGACAAAAATCCTCGGCGGATTAATAGAAAATGTTTTCGTTCTCGGGTATAAATGGAAATGTTGCTTTATTAATTGACGAACGATTGGAGTTCTAATATGGAAAATCTTAGTTCTTGGCAAAGGGAAATCTATGCCCGTAATATCGCCTTAGCTGAGGTGGGCGAAGCGGGCCAGCAAAAGCTTTTGGAAGCTTCAGTTTTGGTGGTGGGCTGCGGCGGTTTGGGCTCATCAGCCCTCCTTTATCTGGCTGCCATGGGTATCGGCAGGATAGGCCTTTGTGATGGGGATAAGGTAGCCCCTTCCAATTTCAACCGGCAAATTCTTTATGCCCAAGTCGATTTGGGCCGTCTGAAAGTGGAAGCCACTGCCCAAAGGCTGCTTCAGCTGCGCCCCGATTTGCGGATCGACCTCTATCCCGACTTTTTTACCAGGGAAAACGGCGCCGCTATTGCTGGAAAAAATTACCAAATAGTTTTGGACTGCCTGGACAACTTGCCCAGCCGTTTTATTCTCAATGACATTTGCCTGGAGTTAGGACTACCCTTCGTTTATGCCGGAGTTTATAAATTTTTCGGCCAGAGTATGACCATTATCCCGGGACAAGGACCCTGCCTGCGCTGTCTTTTCCCTTCCGAAGAGGCAGCTTTGCAACGAACTGCCAATACGGTAAAAGAAGGCATGCTAGGCATCACCCCGGGGATTTTCGGTACTCTGCAAGCCCTGGAAGCCTGCAAATACCTGCTGGGCCTGCCGGTAAACAGCAATAGTCTGCTCTTTCTAAACGGTCTGGAAATGGCTATAGATAAACATAAAATAGAACCACGGCCCGATTGCAGATGCCAAGTGAAAGTCAGAAATTAGTGTTTAGGATATTTGCGTACCTACAGGGACTGCATCATCCACAAAAATCACTTGGCAACCGCAGCTATCCGCTGTTGCGGCCAGGAGCATTCCCTGGCTTTTTACCCCGGCAAATTTGGCGGGTTTTAGGTTTGCGATAACAATGATTTTTTTGCCTATCAAGTCTTGCATCCGGTAATCCTCTTTGATGCTGGAAATGATAGTTCGTCCATCAAGACCGTCATCCAGGGTCAAGCGCAGCAGTTTTTGGGCATTGGCCACTTCCTCACAGGCCAATACCTGACAGACCCGCAAATCCAGCTTGGCAAAATCATCCAGGGATATTTGCGGTTTTTGCGGAGGAGCCTTAGATCCTTCCGGCGCTTTTTCCCGGGGCAAATTCTCTTCATGCAACTCCTCTTCGCTGGGAGGAAGGGAAAAATCCAGCAGGCTAATATATTTTTCCAGCTCTATGGCATAAAGGAAAAGATAAAGCCGGGGGCCTTTGGGGTGGCCCAGGAGTAAGTTATAAACATTTTGGAAAAATTTTCCTTGAAGGGATTTATTGGCCTTGTCGTCCAATTCCCCCCGCACCTGACGGGGCACGGAATAGAGGAAGGCATTCAATTCATCCAATGTATATTTCTGCTCTATAAGATAGGCGCGCAACAGGCCTATCTCTTGTTTTTCTGCTTCGTCTAAGCCCTCATAGTAAGCCCGGTTACGTATCCCCCGCAAACGATGCATACTCTGCGGCGAGCATTGTTCCAGCCAAAAGCGGGCTAAAGAGAGACGTTCACCGAAATCTTCCTCCGTATGGTCCAGGCCGATCTTCCGGAAAATAGTCTCCAGCATGGGGATATTAAAATCCACAATAGCCCCGAAAGAAACCAATTGCTGCATAGGCACGGTTTTGATCGTGCGGCCGGGAATCAGGGAATAATCCATGACCAAGCTCAAAAATTCATCAGCCTTGCCGCCAAGATAGTCATTGTATTGCTTGTCAAACTCAAAATACTGCCGTAATATTTCCTCATCAAAGCAGAAATTAAAGGCGCGGGTAGGGTCGGTTTTGGCATAGAGCCAGAGGATAACCTCGGGCTGATAGATTTGGAGCAGGGTTTTAGGGGTCAGATTCAAGCCGCTGGAACCGGACATTTTGCCGGTGCTGCCTTTGATGCCGATAAATTCATAGCCCTGAAAAAGAGGCGCCGGATAGTCGAAAATCTTATCGGCAATGATGCGGCTGGTCTGATAGCTGCCCATGGGACTGGCATGATCTTTGCCCCCCGGTTCAAAATCCACCTGCTCCGCCAGCCAGCGCATGGGCCAGTCGGTTTTCCAGGCCAGTTTGCAATTAAAATCCTTGGTGAAATCATGCCGGCCCACATAACCGCATTTGCAGACATAGCCGGCTTGGCTGCAGTCGGCGCTCAACTCTTGAATAACCACATCATCCTTGCCGCAAGCCGGGCAATAAATACTGACAGGATAGTATTGCTCCCGCTGGCCTGCTTCGATTTCCTGGGTGCGAAAATCAGCTAAAATGTCAAATATTTCCATTCGCTTTTGCAAGGCCCGGATGATCAGAGGAACATAACGCCCGCTGCGATATTCCCGTGCCTGATAGCGGTAATCCACTTCGATCCCAAAGCGGGCCAGGGCGGATTCAAATTCCTCTTCAAAGTGAGCGGCATAGGATCGATGGCAGCCGAAAGGATCTTTGACATCGGCATAGGGCATACCCAAATACTGCTCCATATCCGGGTCGATCTCCGCCACATTAACAGGGATCTTCCGCAGGCGGTCAAATTCATCCCAGGAAAAAAGCAGCTTAGCCTTTTTTCCTTTTTTCCGCAGAGCCAGGCAGACAAAATAACTGGTGGCAATATCCCGGAAATTGCCGATATGAATAGACCCGGAAGGGCTGATTCCGGCCGCGCAGACATATTCTTCCTTATGAGGGTTACGGGCAATAACTTTATCCGCGATTTCTTCAGACCAATGCATATTTTTCCTCCATCACATTATTAATGACTAAAAATCATTCTCTTCGTTACATTATTCTACCGCACCCAAAGGTCCGCGTCAAGATGCTTTATAAATATGTCCCAAAATATACAAAATGGGCAAACGTCATGATCCGGATCTCAGCATTACCTATAGTGAACCGGATTAAGCCGCCGCAAAGCATTATGGAGAAAAGTCTGGATTTTTCTGGGTGAATACTATATAATTGACTAAGGCAATTATATATCGCCTTAGGAGGATTTATGCTGCATAATATCGAACCGCATAAATATAGCTGCAACTTTGCGCCCCGCCCACCTATTTATGAGCAGGATTATTTCTTACTTTTTTGCGGGGAACAAATACTTTTGAAGCAGGAAAATGAAGGAGTAATTCTGCCCCGATTATCTGATTTACCGGATATTGCCCGGCGGGAACAGGAATTGCTTTATTTGTTCAGCATAGACGATATTGTTTTTTGGGCTTATTATCCTGCTATCAGGATAAAAGAAAGAAATAACAGTGATTGGAAATATTTACCAATTCGCAACTTGCGCGAGTTCGATCCCCCCTGGCTGGCCTTTGCCGCTATCACCGGCTATCATCTCTATTTTTGGTATGACCACAACCGCTACTGCGGCGCTTGCGGCGCCAAGTTCGGGCACAGCGCTGCAGAACGGGCCTTGCTTTGCCCTGACTGCGACTACCTTAAGTATCCTGAGATCGCTATGGCAATAATTGTGGGCATCTGCGATGGTGATAAATTGCTGTTGACCAGATATGCTGAAAGCCATTATAAAAGGTATGCTCTTATCGCCGGGTTTGTAGAAATCGGCGAATCGCCGGAAGACGCCCTGCGGCGTGAGGTTTTTGAAGAGGTTGGTCTTTTGGTAAAAAACATTCGCTATTACGCCAGCCAGCCTTGGGGTTTTTCCCGCTCGCTCCTGCTGGGTTTTTTCGCCGAAGTTGACGGCTCCGGCGAAATCACCCTAGATACCGGGGAGCTGGCCGAAGCAGTGTGGGTGAAGCGAGAAGATATTAGCGCCGAGACAAACCTCATCAGCCTCACCGCCACAATGATGATGGCATTCAAAAACAATAATTTAAGGAATGCGGACAAGAATGAAAATAAATGATTTCAAGCTTGAGCAGTTTTTTAAGCAGCACGAGTTCACTACGCCCTACCTTTTATGCTGTTCCGACTGCGAATCAATGTCACCGGCTGACTTACTGGCTTTAGAGCCCGGCGCGAAAGATAGTTTTTTGAATTGCCGGCTTGGTTACAGTGAATCTCCAGGTGACCCCAAACTTCTTTTCGAGATTTCAAAAATATATGAAAAAATAGATGAAGGAGGCGTACTGGAATTTGTTGGCGCCCAGGAGGCTATATTCAACTTTATGAATAATGCGCTAGATAGAGGCGACCATATGATCACCATGTTCCCCGCCTATCAGTCCACCTACGAAATCTGCCATTCCATCGGTTGCGAGGTATCCAACTGGGATTTGATTCAGACAAGCAGCGGATGGGCCGCGGATATTGATGCTTTGGAGAAGCTTGTCAAGCCAAATACCAAAGTGATAGCACTGAATTCGCCAAACAATCCGACCGGGTTCGCCTTATCTGAAGAGCAAATCGGCGCGATTGCCGCTATTGCCGAAAGGCAGGGAATAATGGTTTTCTCAGATGAGGTATACGGCGGTTTGGAACTGTCCGGCAATCAGGCTTTGCGATTTGCGGACATATATGAAAACGCTTTTTCGCTGAATGTTTTTTCCAAAGCATATGGGCTGGCAGGCTTGAGGATCGGCTGGATTGCTTCTCAAAATAAGCCTTTTTTGGCCGAAATGCTGAACTTCAAATACTATACCTCCATCTGCAGCCCGGTTCCTTCGCAAAAACTCGCCATTATTGCCATCAGGCATCGCGAGGAGATTTTTGCCAAAAACAAAAGAATAATCAGCGGGAACCTGCTGCATTCCGATAGATTCTTTAAAAAACACAGCGACCTATTCACATACAACAGACCCATGGCCGGCCCGATCGCTTTTCATAAATTAAATTCGAAGCGGTCTATAGTTGATTTTTGTGAGGATTTGGGGCGGCAAAAAGGGGTTTTGCTGGCTTATGGTTCATTGTTCGATATGGGGGGTAATTATTTTCGCATGGGCTACGGGCGGAAGAGCTTTAAGGCGGCGCTTGATCTTCTTGATGAGTATGTAAGCGGTATATATTCCAGGTTTTGACAAGAGGTTGAGTGCCAAAATGACACTCAACCAAAATTTCAGTCTGCATTCCTCATACGGAGAGCTAAGGGAAAGTGAAAAGTCTCATTTTGGGACTTTTCACTTTGAAGTTTAACTGCTTTGGAGTTTGTTTTTGTTCAATACCGGGGTCTATCATGCAGGTCGGATTGGGAGAAGTATGCCCCGTAAATACATCACAGACCGCTTTTACTGCATTCGACTGATAAGGCTGATCCCTAAATTACAGCTTCACTCATCGTCACAGCCCTCCGTAAGTTTTC
>WRHF01000147.1 GCA_009783415.1 Clostridiales bacterium | reverse complement strand
GATTTATGTCCTTGCCGACTACTACAATAAAGACGGCCGATTTTCCGATCCCGCTTTGGCGCTTGACGAGAATGATTTCGCAAGAATACTGGCGGTAAACGGCGGTGATATTCTTATTGCAGGCAGCCGGCAGTATCAAGTTACGGCGGAATCCCTTACGCTCTCCTTTTATCCCCAGCCATCGCTGGATCAGGTGATCCGCTGGTGGACTGACTGTCTTGACAGCTGGGCAGCGAGCGGCAAGGTAACTGCGCTAGACTAAAGCGGCCTCGCCGCTTTATGTTTTCCGTAACAAAAGCGTCATTTTTAGGCACTTACTCCCGAAATTCTGCGTAAAATGGCAAATTTTTTTATTTTTCCCTATTGACAAGGGGGTCGAAATCTGTTAGACTTATATTAGGTCTAATGGGTTTCGACCTCCTTTTGCGAGGTATCTCCCTTGAGCGGCAAATCAAGCTACATTATTTTTCTAGAGTTATATTACAGAATGGAGGGAAAATCATGTTCATGAAACAGATCCAAGCTAAGAGACCACTCGTACTCATTCTTTGCGCCGCCGTTGCGGCTACCCTGCTGTTCGCCGCCTTTGCCGGAAATGCATCCGCGGCGCCTGCCGTCGGGCCGCGCGCCAATTTTGCCGCCGATCCGGCCAACGGCATCTATGTCTCCCCTAGCGGCAATGACGCTACGGCAACCGGTTCTCTCAATGCACCTTACCGGAGTATCAACACTGCTTTGGCAGCCGCCCGCTCCGGCGACACGATCATCCTGCGCGGAGGAACCTATCGTGAAGGACAAAATGTTCGCGTCCGGACACCCAATATCACCATAAAATCCAGAGAGGGCGAATGGGCGGTGATCGACCTGACTACTTATAATTCCGGCCATGGCGAGGACTCCGGGGTCTATTTCGATGTGGGCTCGTCCGGCGGCAAACTGCAGGGCGTCGAAGTCATGGGAGGATTTTATGCCGTCTGTCTTGAGACCAAATGGGATTGGGGCCAGGCCGACCGGTCCGGGGCGTCCAATATTATCATTGAGGACTGCAAGCTGCATGACTCCAGGAACGATGTAGTCAAAGTCAAACCCAATTGCGACAATGTCACTATCCGCTACAACGAGATCTATCGCTCGGGACGCGCCTATAACGGTGGGAATCCCAATGGGGAAAACAATTCCGAAGGCATTGACAATGTCAACGGCGACAATATGGTGGTGCAAAATAACTATATCCACGATATCTGTTCCAACGCGATCTATGCCAAAGGCGGCGCGATAGACACGCTGATCGAAAATAACCGGATTGAAAACGCGTACGGGGCCGGCATCATGATCGGATTTGACACCAGCCCGGAGTATTTTGATACCGGCATAAATCCGCAGTATTATGAAAATATCAGAGGCATCGTACGCTACAACCTGATCATTCATACGGGCTGGGAAGGGATCGGTTTATATGCCTCCAAGGATGCCCAGGTCTACAATAATACATTGGTCGATGTGAATTATGCCCAGAACTATCACAGCGCGATCTACTTCGGTGTCACAATGCAGGATTGGGAACCTCGTGCGGGCCGCCCCGCTAATCTTAATCCTAATATCCACCACAACATCGTAAGCCAGCCGGCAACATTTGTCAGGCGCCCGATGATCGAGATCCGTTACGCCAATGAACTCGGCGGCCTGTCCGCCCTCTCCGGAAACCCAACGATGAGCAACAACTGCTATTATATTGCCGGCAGAGCCGCGGCCTTTAGCGATAACCGTCCGGGCAGCACATTGTCAAATGCAGGGCTGGCCGCCTGGAAAACCCATATCAGCGGCGAAAGCGGCTCGATTGAAACCGATCCGGCCCTCGATCCCGTGACTTATTTGCCAAGCAACCCGCAGTGTGCCGGAATGGGCATACCAGGCTCATCCACAACGCCACCCACAACGCCGCCTACAACGCCCCCCACGACACCACCCACAACGCCGCCTACAACGCCCCCCACGACACCACCCACGACACCGCCTACAACGCCGCCCATAACACCTCCAACGGAAGGGGCAACCTATAACATTGCTGACTTTTACAATAAGAGCGGTCAGCTATCGGTACACAAAGGGGACATCGTTATCGCGGGCCAGCGGCAATACAGGGTTTTGCCGGCTACCTATACGATCAGCTATTGGCCCCAAAATTCTTTAAACACTGCTATTTCGTGGTGGACGGATTACTTGAACAGCTATACGGCAGGCGGTGTGCTGGAAGAAATTACCATCTCAACGCCGCCTACAACACCACCCACAACACCACCCACGACACCTCCTACTACGCCTCCTACTACGCCTCCCACAACGCCCCCTACAACACCGCCCACTGAGGGACAGATCTATAACATAGCTGATTTTTATAGTAAGAGCGGACAGCTATCGTTAAAACGTGAGGATATTATTGCCGTGGGCCAACGGCAATACAGAGTTTTGGCAAATACCTGCACGATCAGCTATTGGTCTCAGAATTCTTTGAACTCCGCCATTTCCTGGTGGACGGATTACCTGGACAGCTATGCCGCAAGCGGCGTGGTCGGTTTAACATAAAGAGGCTCTTGCCGCAAGGAGTCGGAATAGCAAAAAAGACTCAATTTTTTCTTTGGCTGAACAAAAAAAAATCACTTTAGAAGGGATAATGGCTTTCCATTATCCCTTCTTAGTATTTAGACCAGATCCTCGCTTTGACGGTATTTATTCATCATGTATTTGAAAATTTCTCCGGAGGAGGGAGGGGTCCAGGTTATGGCATTGGCGCCGGCATCTATGGTGCGGTGGATGGATTCATCATTGGGGCCGCCGGTGGCTATGATAGGAACCTCCGGGTGTTCGGCCCGGATAGCGGCTACTACTTGGGGTGTCTGGCTGGAGCAGGAAACATTCAATATGGTAGCTCCGGACTCCAAGCGGGCGTGTATGTCTGTTTTTTCGGAAACGACCGTGACCACAATGGGAATATCAATGCGTTTGCGCATTTCAAGCAGGGTGTTATTGCTGGTGGGGGCATTGACAACTACCCCCAAGGCGCCTTGGAATTCTGCGTCTTGGGCCAGGTTGACAACTCTTTTGCCGGTGGTAGTGCCGCCTCCTACTCCGCACAGCACCGGCACATCGGCGGCGGCAATGATAGCGTGAGTGATGGAAGGCTGAGGTGTAAAGGGATAGACGGCAATGACCGCGTGGGCATTACAGTTCTTGATGATGGCTACGTCAGTGGAAAAGACCAGGGATTTGATTCTTTTGCCCAGGATGGTTAGGCCGGCAATTTCATAGATGCTTTCCGGCACATAAAGCATATGTTTACGTAGATTACCGGATATCTCCGGGATAAAAGGCACTTTTGGCATAGCCGAACCTCCTTCTAAACGGAAGACGGAAGACGGAAGATGGAAGACGGAAGACGGAGGACGGAGGACGGAAGACGGAGGACGGAGGACGGAAGATGGAAGACGGAGGACGGAGGACGGAGGGGGTGTGTTTTGCTTCGCAAAACTTTGAATGGATAAGCTTTTGTTATTTTGATGATTTCATTAAGTGTTTTTGGGCGGCTGCTACTCCGCTGCCCAGAGTGATATCCAGGCCCAGCTCCAGCAGGACCATTTCCAGGGCAGCCAGGACTGCAATCAGATCCAAGTCGTTTATATAGCCCAGGTGGCCGATGCGGAAGCTTTCGTCTTTGATATCTCCCATGCCGCCTGCAACTACGGCATTATATTTTTCCCGCAGTGGTTTGACTATTTGGGGCGGGGCTATTCCTTTTGGGGTATAAATAGCGGTTACGGCAGGGCTTGCGCAGCCGGGATCGGCTACGCAGCGTAAGCCCAAGGCCTCTATGCCTTGGCGGACAATATCCCGGCGGCGGAAGTGGTCGGCTATGATATTATCCAGCCCTTTCTCCAGCATGATTTTAAGGGCTTGGGCTACGGCATAGGCTGTGGCTATAGCCGGGGTAAAAGGAGTTTGGCCCAAAAGGGCAAACTTGCGGGCATTATCCAGATCAAAATAGAATTTGCGATTGGTATTTTTTGCCTGTACCTGCCAGGCTTGCTCGCTGACGGCGATAAAAGCCAGGCCGGGTGGGGACATGAAGGCTTTTTGCGAGGCGGCTACTACCACATCCAGGCCCCATTCATCAGTGGCCAGGGGGGCGGATGCCATGCCGCTGACGGAGTCCACAATGCGTAGAGCGGGATGGCCGTCACAGGCGGCGGCAATAGCTTCCAGGGGATTATAAACCCCGGTGGAGGTTTCATTGTGCTGGAAAATTATGGCTTTAATTTCTTTGCGGCTGTCGGCATCAAGCCGCTTTTTTATTTCCTCCGGATCAATGGCGCTGCCCCAGGGCGCTTCGATAAAATCCACTTCGGCCCCAAAGGTTTGGGCTAAATCCCGATAGCGGCGGCCAAAATTACCGATGGAGGCTACGATAACTTTATCGCCGGGATTGATAAAGTTGACAATAGAGGCCTCCATACCCCCTGTACCGGAACAGGTTAGGGTAATAATTTCATTTTTAGTACGAAAAATCTGTTTCAGGGATTCTATCATATTTTGGAAAATTACTTTGAATTCCGGACCCCGGTGATTGACCATAGGGGCGCTGCCTGCCCGCAAGACACTAGGGGGTACTTGAGTGGGGCCGGGGAGGAGAAAATATTGAGTTTCGGTCATTGCACTCACTCCTATCTTGATTTAGGCTGTAATATTTTCAAGCGGCTTCACCGCAAGGGGTTAGGGAGTAGAATACTTTTTGTTTTCATTGTTGCATCGCATGTGACTAACTGTTATTATTTGACATAATAAGCTTTTTATCCTGCCGGAGAGTATTTTGTTTGCATTTTTTATTTGGCTGAAAACAAAAGAAAAGCAATTGTTGCTTTGGCTAGAATTTTATGCTAAAATAGTGAGCAGAAATCAGAAGAGGTGCAATATGCATATATCTGAGCGGCATATCAAAAATTCCCGCGCTCCCTTGGCTATTATCGGGGCGGGGGCTTTGGGTTGCCTTTTTGCCGTTCTTTTTTCCCCGGCCTGTCCCGTGCTTGTCTATGATATTGATCCAGCCAAACAGGAAATTTTAGCCAATGAGGGTATATACTGCGGCTCTATCCATTACCGGCCCCAGGTTTGCTCCGGCTTGGCTCAGGCGGCTACAGCAGGATTGCTCTTGATCATGGTCAAATCCCCCCATACTGCCGGCCTGGCCCGGGATTTGGCCCCCTGTCTGCAGCCGGGCGCCAAAGTTTTGAGCCTGCAAAACGGTTTGGGCAATTTAGAGGATCTGGCTGATTTTTTGCCCCGGAAAAGCCTTTTTGGCGGAGTGACTTATCAGGCTGCCCGGGAGGTGCTCCCCGGTCAAATTCAACACAACGGCAGCGGCCCGACCTATTTTGGGGCAGCTTTCCCTGGGCAAAGCCAAGGCGAGGCGGAAATTGCCGGCCTTTTTAAGTCAGCAGGGATCGCTGCTATTGTTCCGGAAAATATAGAAGAGGAACGCTGGCGCAAACTGGTAGTCAATGCAGCTATCAATCCGGTGGCAGCTGTCTATCGAAAGGAAAATGGCCTATTACCTCAGTTGCCCGCTGCCAGAAGTGATATGGAGGCCCTGACCAAGGAAAGTGTGCTTGTGGCTCAGGCCTTGGGTCTTGCCTTGTCTTGGGAAACAATGTGGGAGCGGGTTTTGGCTGTATGTGCCGCAACTGCTGCCAACCGGGCTTCTATGCTGGCAGATGTTGAAGCCAGGCGGCTGACTGAAATTGAGGCTATAACCGGATCAATTGTCAGGCTTGGCGAAAAACATGGTTTAGAGGTACCCGTTAGCCGCCGTTTTCTGCGGCATTTGGAAAAATAGGAGGAGGAATAGCTAAATGGTTAATAAAATGGTTAGAAATATCATAATAGCAATTGCCGTAATAATTATTATTATTGCTTTGGTGTTTTGGCTGATACCTGCGAAATCCGAAGATATTGTGACCGGGGATATCTCCGATGTTTCATTCATTGTGGTTTGCCTGATCGATTCTGATAAGCAAAGAGCGGCATTCCATATTGACGACAAGGAAAAGATCGGCCAAATACTGGCCAATTTGCAGGATGGCAATAAAGAAATAAAGAAGAAACCGGATCAAAAGCAGAGCATGCAGCCGGATTTTGATGCAGAGCTTTTAATAAGATATAATGACGAGAGCAGCGATACCCTATATATCACAAAACAACTGGTAGTACGTTTTTTGAACTCTCAGGGTCCAGATGGTGATCCGGGTTTTATTGCTTTGGAAAATGATAAATGCTACTACCAAATAGCTGATTATGTTATGCCGGAATAAGGCGGCTTTCAGACACAAGAATTCAGGATCCGGAATGTTGGTAGGGTACATCACATTTTCCGGGGCCAACAAAAAACGCATTGCCCATCGTAGGGCGGCTATTGGCCGTCCGCGGACGTGCAGTGCGCGCCCCTACAGGCAAATAATTCCGCCGGAATTGTTCCGGCGGTTTTTTCTGTCCGGGCAGATTCTAAATCAGACTTTACTATAATAAGATTATCATAGAGTTTGTACATATTAAAATATTGCTTTGCCTAAGCAAAGCTACAAGTTCCGGCATCTGACCTCCGACTTCTGAATTGGGTGATCTAGTTGAATCGTGAATTAGCAGGGATACTAACTTATTTGCCGGTGGCCATCCGCAGGCTGCTGGGGGAATTGCCGGCGGGTAGTTTATCCGGTTTGGAAGAAATCCGTTTGCGCCTGGGACGGCCCGTAGTGCTGCGTTTCTCTCAGCATGACAGCTATTTAGCCAACCGGGGCGGTCTCACTCAAAAGGCGGAAGATGCCTGGCGCATAGCCGGAGGGGAAATGCAGCAAATGGTGCTGCTTTTGACGAATAGTTCCTTTTATGCCCTGGATAATGAGTTGAGGCAGGGCTATATAACTTTGCCGGGAGGGCATAGGGCTGGGATCTGCGGTAAAGCGGTGTTAGAGCAAGGACGGATTAAAAGCCTCAAAGACATTTCCAGCGTCAATATCCGGCTGGCCCGCCAAATCCAAGGGGCAGGGGAGCGGCTTTTACCTTACCTGTGGGGCAAAGACCAGCCCTTACCCTGGCAAACCCTGATAATTTCTCCGCCCAGGGCCGGCAAGACCACTCTGCTGCGGGATTTGGCCCGCCTTTTCGCCGAAGGGAGCAACAGCCGTCTGCCTCTGCAAGTCGCTGTGGTAGATGAACGTTCGGAGCTGGCGGCTGTTTTGGAGGGCAGACCTCAAATGTGGCTGGGTTCTTGCTGCGATGTTTTGGACGGGGCGCCAAAAGGTGAAGGGATCATGCTTTTGCTGCGTTCCATGGCTCCTCAGCTGATCATTTGTGATGAAATCGGCGGAGAAGAGGATGCCGAAGCCATAGCCGAGGCAGTAAATGCCGGAGTACGGCTGATAGCCAGCGCTCATGGCGCCAGCGGCGAAGAAATCAGCAAGCGCCCCACTTTAGCCAAATTGCTGCAGCAAAAGGCCTTTCAGCGGCTGGTAATACTGTCACATCGCCTGGGACCGGGTACGGTGGAGGCAGTGCTGGATGAAAACCTGAAACAGGCAATTAGGAGTTAGGAGTTAGGAGTTAGGAGTTAGGAGTTGTTGTAGTTTCGCTGCGCGAAACATTTTATTAAAATAAGATCCAGGTTGAT
>WRHF01000146.1 GCA_009783415.1 Clostridiales bacterium | reverse complement strand
CCTGGAAAAGCATGGAAGGCTGCTCTTTTTATCATATCTCCAACCGCTCATCAACGGACAGGGCTTTTATCATATAGAGAGTCAGCTATTAGACCTGCGCCGCATGGATATTGTTGTGGATTTTGGACATGACCAGTTCATTATCGAACTAAAATTATGGCACGGCGATTCCCTGCATGAAGAAGCCTATGAGCAGCTTTTGGGCTATATGGATAGCAAAAATGCCATCAGAGGCTATCTGCTGACATTTGATTTTCGCAAAGAAGCAAATAAGCAACCGGGGGTAAAATGGGTAGATTTTGACGGCGGCAAGCATATATTTGATGTTATTTTGTGATTGAAGGTTTTTGGCCTTAATCCCACCATGAATATAAGTTTTCAAGTACTATTTGATTGTTTATCTACTGAGATTGATAATATGAAAAAAATAAAGAATCCAATAATTGTTTTTCTGATTGTAATGCTTGCACTTTCATCCGTCTCTGCCGCAGAGGCTGATGATGAGAAGGATCTTTTTGAGCCTTATAGTGAAAGCTTCAAAAATGTGCGCTTTGAAGAAGAGATTACTCAAAACGGATTTGTTTTTATCGAAACCCAGGTATTTACCATAAAACATGAAAAAATGGGTGAGCTTAAACTCTTGCCGGCAATACATAAGGAATTTAACCGGTTGGCTTTCTTTTTTGCTTCGGATGACGGTTATATCGTCTTTAAAACTGATGATTTTATCAGCAATTCCTGGCTTAAAGGCCAAGCCCGCCAGACAAACCGCGATTTGGTCTGTCTTTCTTTTACTGATTTAAATGGCGATGGACTGGATGATATTATTATTATCAGTGCTTGCCGCAATCAATTCGGGATTTATGCAGATAAGACATATCAGGTTGCTGATGTGCTCTTTCAAAGCGAGGAAGGCTTTTACCGCGATCCTCGCATTTCCGATAAATTAAACCGCTTTGATATGAACAAAACGCTTGATGCGATCGTCGCCTTTGTCCGGGACGGTGTTTCTATGGAATTCCTTTTTACCGCCAAGGACTTGGCAGAGCTTTATGCCCATGGATTTAGACCGATCTCCAATCAGTGCTTTACCGAGCATTTCGAGAAATTTGGTGTTGTGGAAATTATTTCCGGGTTTTTTAATCTGGCAGGGCAAAATTACTTGATGATCTATATTACTGACACGGCTGGAAAAATACTCTGGAATTTCCAGCCAATGCATTATTATGTGAACTTTTATGCCATCAGTTCGATCTCATTCAGGGATATTGATGGGGATGGCAATAAAGATATATTGCTGATAGGCCACTATGTGACCTATGATGAGGATGGCTTGGTGATAATAAAAAGGGATTATGATATCTATTATCAGCGGGCAGGTTACTTTCTTGAGGATACCCAGTTTAAACAAAGCTATTCCTGTGGGGAAGATGATGATATTGGCGTGATCACAAGTAAAGCAAGGCAGTATTGGGGGTGGCCGCAGTGATCAAAGTGCTGATCGTTGAGGACGAGAAGCCTATCCGGGATTTGATAAACCTCCATTTATCAGAGGCCGGATATAAATGCGAGACAGCATCTGATGGCGCAGAAGGTGCGGACAAGATCGAAAATAATAAATATGACTTGGTATTGCTGGACATAATGATGCCCGAAGTCGATGGTTATGAACTTATGGAATATATTCGTCCCTTGGAGATACCTGTAATATTTATTACGGCCAAACATGCCTTAAAAGATAAAGTAAAAGGGTTGCGGCTGGGTGCGGATGATTATCTGACCAAGCCTTTTGACATGATAGAATTGCTGGTACGGATCGAAACCGTACTGCGCCGTTACCATAAAACAGAGCGGCGGGCCAAACTCTTTGACGTGGAAATTGATTTTGAGGCGCATTTGGTAACAAAAGCCGGGCAGCCGGTGTATCTGACGGCCAAAGAATTCGGTCTTTTAACTCTTTTTGTTAAAAATAAAAATATTGCCTTATTTCGCGAGGCTCTTTATGAAAAAGTCTGGGAGAATGAATACGATACCGACAGCCGCACGGTTGATCTGCATGTGCAACGCCTGCGCAGGAAGCTGGGTTGGGATAAGATCCTGGTAACCGTCCACAAAGTCGGCTACAGGTTGGAGGCGCCGCAATGAAATTTACCCTCAAAGTCTTTTTCTGCACTATTACAGTTATTGCCATAGCGCTGGGTTTTGGCGGTGCATATCTGGTAAATTCGCTCTTTGGCGCGGCAATCGAACGGGAAACCCGGCAGGCTTTGGATGAAAACAACATATTAAGATTTGCTTTTGAAACTATAGCCCTGAATGTGCCCCTTAAGTATGAACGCCTGCAGGACAAAACGATTGAAGAAATTGCTGCCACCATAAAAACAGGACGCTATATCCGTATCAGCGGAGAGGATAAACAGGCCCTTTATTCTTTTGAAAACTTGGATATTGACAGCGATCTGCTTGATACTATTGGCGAGACGATGCAAGCCAGCCGTGTCATCAAGGCCCGGGAGCATTATTATATCAATACGGCAACCAGCGTTGACGTAATGGGGCGGCTCCTTTATATCGAAACATTCAAAGATATTTCGACTGTTTTTGCCGATCGCGATACCGGGTTTAGGCTTTACCGTAATATTACTTTGCTGACCTTGCTTTGCGGTGCGGTAATCATGTCGCTGATCTCGTTTTGGCTGACAAGGCCGGTCAGCATTCTCTCCGCGGCGGCAAGGAGTATGGCAGCCGGTGATTATAAAATCCGGGCAAAACATGTTTCCGGCGATGAGCTGGGGCTTTTGGCCATTGATTTCAATATGATGGCGGAGGCTTTAGAAGGGCAGATAGCGGAGCTGAAGGAAGCCGCCGAAGCACGGGAGATGTTTGTCGCGGCTTTTGCCCATGAGCTAAAAACGCCGTTGACATCAATTGTCGGCTATGCGGATCTGTTGCGTTCCCGCAAATTGGACGAAAAAAACAACTTCATGTCCGCCAATTATATCTATAGCGAAGGAAAGCGGCTGGAGAAGCTGTCTTTGAGGCTGCTTGAGATCATTGTTCTCAAAAATAGGGTTCTGGAAAAAAACATCATTGCCGCTTCAGCTGTATTTGCTGTTATTGAGGATACTTTTCGCCCCAAACAGGAAATCACCATAGTGATCGATTATGATGAAGTTGATCTGAACGTGGAGTCTGACTTGCTGATAGCTGCCTTGATCAATATCGCCGAAAATGCCGTCAAAGCCTCCGGTCAGGGCGGCCGTATTGAAATAAGCGGGCGTATTGCGGACGGAGGATACTGTTTTTCTGTCCGCGACTATGGTCATGGCATCCCGGCTGCGGAAATCAAAAAGCTGACGCAGGCCTTTTATATGGTAGATAAATCACGCTCCCGCAGCCGTCACGGAGTCGGGCTGGGGCTGACCCTTTGTGCGGATATCTTAGCCCTTTACGATAGCACCTTGGAAATCGAAAGCACACCGGGTGAGGGTACAAAGGTCAGCTTTCGGATAGGTTGTAGTTTTCTGGCCCCTTCCCCGGATAAACCGGAAAAGCATCTTGAATAGAAGGGTGGAGGGTGAAGTGTGGAGTTGCAGGCAAATATGATTTTTTGTTCTATTCTAAGAGCTTGGTCCCTACCCCAAAATCCTTGATTCTTGGGACAGCGACTAAAGAGGAGTGGTCATGGCTATGAAAATCAAGCAAATATTTACCTATGTGTCAGCAGCCTTGATTGTTTGCGGAATAGTGGCGGCTATTGTCCTGGTTCCGGAAGCGATTTCCAGGCAATATGATAATACGCTCCTGGGTGGCGTGACCATGGAAGAAAAAGACATTGAGGTTGCAGGTTATAAATATAATCTGGGTAGTGAGGAAAAATTGTATATTCTTGCCAATGCCCTGAACAACCGCATAATGCCCCAAAGCGACTATTTCGCGGCGATACGCTGGCAGGATAGCATATCAAATATCCAAACCCAATCCTATGCTTTCCAACCTGTTTACAGGGAAAGCGAATATAACAGCAAAACCCGTGACGCTGCCCTTGATGCCCTAAAAGGAGAATTGGATTTACTCAGGGAAAAGGGTATGATTCCGGAGTTGGCGTTTAACCCTAATGCCGCTGTTTATGAATCGAGCCTCTTTTCCGCTATAGACATATTGGAGCCCAAAAAAAATCTGCCGGTTTGGCAGATAAATTCCAGTGAGACAATTATCCGGGAAGGGCTGGTGGATTGTATTATGGATGCCCAAACCCATAAGCTTTACAGCCTTTCCTTCAGGTCGGCAAAAACCTGGGATCAATATAATGCGGATGAGCTGATCCGGCTTTGGGCGGAATACCTGGGTACAAGCGCTCCCGAACCTTTTGTACCAGATAATCCTCTGATCGAAGATGCTATATATTACCAAAAATATGCTATAAACGGGATGGAAGGGGATAAAACCATTGTAACGGTAGGTTATTATGAGGGGATCCAAGAGTTTTTTATCAGGATCACAAGATAAAAACGTCCTATAAAAAAGCATTGTATTTTATAGGATTATAGTGTATAATGTTAATACAGCTAATAGAAATACAAAAAAGTAATCGCCCGCCCCGCCAAAGGTTAACGATCACTTTTATCATAACTTGGGCGTAACCGTTAGAAGTCTTGCCCTTATTTGCTTTTATTATACTGCTGCTTGATAAAAATGTCAATACTTTTTTCTTATGTTTTTGGAGAGATGGCTGATTTTTGCAAATCGTCCGTTAATAACGGGCGATTTAGCGATTATTCAAAAATTGCTGCCCTGGAACAAAAAATAGAAATCGGGAGTCGAGTATAAAGGAAATATTATGAATATACTTACTGAGAAATATAAGATAGCGGTGCTGGCAAGTGGCCGGGGTTCTAATCTGCAGGCTCTTATTGATCATATTGCCGCCGATCCTGGTAGCCTTATTAAGATAGCACTTGTTGCCTCCGACCAGCCCGATGCCCAAGTCTTGATCAGGGCGAAAGCTGCCGGAATCCCGACTCTTGTGCTGATACCCCGGGATTATCCCGATAAAGCGGCTTATGAGCAGGCTTTAGCAGAGAGGATCGAACGGGCAGGGGTAAAACTAGTGGTATTGGCTGGTTTTATGAGGATGCTGAGTCCGATATTTTTGGAAAAATTTACCAATAAGGTTATTAATATTCATCCCTCGCTCTTACCTGCCTTTCCGGGGCTGAAAGCCCAGGAACAAGCCCTCCAATATGGGGTAAAAATCTCGGGCTGTACGGTTCATTTTGTAGATACCGGTATGGATAGCGGGCCGATTATCGCCCAGAAGGCAGTGCCGGTATTGGCTGACGACAACCCGGAAACCCTGGCAGAGCGCATTTTAGAACAGGAACATATTCTTTACCCCCAAGTGATCGAATGGCTAACCCAGGGCCGGGTTGTTTTAGATGGCCGTCGGGTTAGGATAAAAGTCGGTGGTTTGGAGTAATATCGTGAATTGTGAATCGTGAATTGTGAATTGTGAATTGATCAGGGAGGCGTAGTAATGAGAAAAAGAGCATTAGTTAGTGTTTCCGACAAGACCGGTTTGGTGGATTTTGCCCGCCGGCTGAGCCAATTGGGTTATGAAATCGTTTCCACCGGCGGGACCTATTCCGTTATAAAAGAGGCAGGTATAGATGCCCTTTATATCAGTGAGATCACTCATTTCCCGGAAATACTGGAAGGACGGGTCAAAACTCTCCACCCGGCTGTGCATGGAGGTATTTTGGCCAAGCGCAGCCCGGAACATTTGGCTCAATTGGCTGAGCTGGATATTGGTCTGATCGACCTGGTGGTAGTCAACCTTTATCCTTTCCGGGCTACTATTGCCAAACCGGGAGTCACTTTTGCCGAAGCTATTGAAAATATTGATATCGGCGGCCCTACTATGGTGCGGGCGGCGGCTAAGAATCATCGGGATGTGCTTGTGGTAGTCAATCCGGCCCGCTATGAGAGTGTTATTCAATTGTTGGAAAATGGTGATATGGATGAACAAACCCGCCTGGATCTGGCTGCCGAGGCTTTTCGGCATACCGCGGAATACGACGCCTTTATTGCCAGCTATTTATACCAGGAAAGCGGCAATTCCGGGGAGAAATTCCCTGATCTATTCCTGATTGCCGGGGAAAAGGTTCAGGATTTGCGTTATGGCGAAAATCCTCATCAGCAAGCGGCTTTTTATACTCTGCCGGAGCAGGGGCCAAGCTTGGGAAAAGCCAGGCAGCTACAGGGCAAAGAGCTTTCTTTTAATAATATTATCGACCTCAACGCCGCCCTGGGCCTGGCGCTTGAATATGAAGAGCCTGCCTGTGCCATAATTAAGCATACCAATCCTTGCGGAGTAGCCCTGGGTGAAAATCTGCCGGCAGCTTATGAAAGAGCTTTAGCTGCCGATCCGGTTTCCGCCTATGGCGGTATAGTGGGCCTCAATAGACCGGTTGATGAGGAACTGGCCGCCCTGATTGCCAAATTATTCCTGGAAGCCGTGATAGCTCCGGAATTCACGCCCAAAGCTTTGGCTATTTTGGGTGCAAAGGTCAATTTACGCTTATTGGCTTGCGATAATTGGAAAATATTACCAAATTCCTTGGAGTGGAAGAAAGTCAGAGGCGGCTTTTTAGTGCAAGACCCTGATGAGACCCGTTTGAACCCGGCTGATCTGCAGGTGGTAAGCAAACGGGCCCCCAGTGAAGCGGAGCTTAAAGAGCTGCTTTTTGCCTGGCCTGTAGTAAAGCATGTCAAATCCAATGCCATAGTCTTAAGCAAAGGACGACAAACCCTGGGTGTAGGCGCGGGCCAAATGAACCGGGTAGGAGCGGCGGAAATAGCCCTGCGCCAAGCCGGCGAACAAGCCAAAGGCGCAGTACTGGCCTCCGACGCCTTTTTCCCTTTCCGCGATACAATAGACGCAGCAGCAGCAGCAGGGGTAACGGCAGTAATTCAGCCGGGAGGCTCGATCCGGGACAAAGAGAGCGTAGAGGCTGCTGATGAGCATGGCTTGGCTATGGTGCTTACCGGAATGAGACACTTTAAGCATTAATTCACGATTCACAATTCACAATTTGTGGAAGCTACAATCATTGTGAATTGTGAATTACGTCAAGATGGAGGGGGATAAAAGATACAGTGAAGATCCTAGTCGTCGGCGGTGGGGGGCGGGAACATGCCCTTGTTTGGAAGCTGGGGCAAAGCCCTCATGCTGATAAGATTTATTGTGCTCCCGGTAATGCGGGGATTGCTGATTTGGCTCAGTGCTTGCCTATTGCTGCTGAGGATTTGCCCGCTATTTGCCGGGCGGTGGATGAATATGAGATCGATTTGACAGTTGTGGGCCCGGAGGCTCCCTTGGCTGCCGGACTGGCTGATATATTGGAAAAAAATGGAAAATTAGTTTTTGGTCCCTCCCGCTTGGCGGCTCAGTTGGAGAGCTCCAAGGAGTTTGCCAAGACCTTGATGAAGGAAGCAAAAATCCCTACGGCGGCTTATCAGGCTTTCAGTGATCCCGGCCGGGCAGAGGCTTATATCAAAGCCCAAAAACTGCCTTTGGTTATCAAAGCGGACGGCTTGGCAGCCGGTAAAGGTGTGGTGATTGCTCAGACAATAGATGAGGCGGTAGCTGCGGTTTATGATATGCTGGAGGGAGGAGCTTTTGGTGCGGCCGGGCGGCGGGTTTTAATTGA
>WRHF01000145.1 GCA_009783415.1 Clostridiales bacterium | reverse complement strand
ATAGACGACAAAGCGGATGGCTTCACTGCGTTTAAAAGTGCGTTGAGCCATGCCGTCATAGAAAAACGGGACCTGCGGCTCGGTGGTCATGTTTTTATACAGGGGCTCCAGATTCGCTGTCATTTTCTGATAATCCTCAAAGCTGCATTCGGCGCCCTGGACAAAATCTACGCCTTCAAAGAGGCCTACGTTCTTGGCCATAGAAATGTGGTCTCTGGGATAGACACCAAGCTGGGTTGCGCTTAAACCGGTGAATTGAAGCAGATAGGAGGCGACATATTCCATGGTTTGAGCTTCACCTGCGGGCGCCGGATATGGCGGGGCTATAAAATCTTCGTCCGGAGCAGCCGAGGCGGAAAAAGCGACAGATAGGGCTAATAACATAATAGCAACAAACAAGGCAATTGGCAAAATACGTTTTTTAATCATTAAGAAACCCTCTCCTTTTTTTTAATTTATTTTGTCGGGACAAATAGACTGCAAGTTACTTGGAAAAATTTACCAGTTATAGCCGCAAGTGACCGATCTCTTGGGCTATGAAGCAAATCTCCAGCTTATCACTCCTTTCTCTGACAAAAAACATGATCACAGCGAGATGCTAACCAAAAATGGAAGTCAAAAAAACTATTTTTCTCCAAGGATAAGTAAATATATCCTTGAATGTAATTTAATTCTACAAAAAATAGCATATTCCTCCAAAATTCTAATTATAGAAAAACAAAAATTAAGGCACAACCAGAAGATTGTGCCTTAATTCTTGATGATTAGGCACTCGCAGGAAAGAAATGCAAACTAAAAGCAAGGATTCAAACATTTTCGCAAGGCGAAAACCTATCCAACCCTTTCAGCTATTCTGAATCCTGAATACTGGATACCTGCGGCTGAAAGCCGCCTTGGATTTAGCCAACCACCATGCGGAGAATCAGGGTGGCATCGCTGGTGTCGACTATACCATCGCCATTGATATCACCAAAACGCAGGGCTCTTTCTGTCCAGGGAACCAAGCCGACTATCATTTGCAGTAGAAGCATGGCATCTTCGGGGGTGACCAGACCGTCGCCGTTGATGTCACCCAGCCTGCCGATGATCATAGTTCCGTTCTTGGCATAGATAGTGAGGTCTTGATACACATCCAGTGAAGTAAGTACGGTGGCTTTTATGATATTGACATCCAAGGCTGCTTCCACAGCAGTGGTGAATGCTGCTACTTGGTAGGTGACAGTGAAAAGCAATCCGTCGCCTGTGACCTTGTTGTTGCTGGCGAAAGCAATTTTGGCAATATCAGCGCCGCCAAAGGAGGGGTTGGCTGCAAAGGCGCCATCAGTTCCATGAGCCAGGATGATGCCGCCGGGGACTATAGCTGTGGGCCAAAAGACACTTCTGTCATAAGGCAGCTCCAAGTCAAGGGTGGTGAAGCCAACGTAATTATTCTTATAAGTATAGGTAACATCAATGGCGCCGCCGGGTACGGTGACAACGTTAAGAACCTCGATAGTAGGTCTTTCCACCAGCAGCGGCATCAAGGTATAGTCCTTGTCAATAGCAATTGACAAGTCGAATAAAGTGTTTTGCCCCTTTATGGTCCAGCCAGCTACAGTATGGCTGGGGATATCGGCTACAACCGGCACCTTGGCAAGATCAATATAGTTTTTGTCAGGGATATACTGGGTTGAAAGTACAGTAGTGCCATCGACACCGAGGAATGTGACCGTGTTGACGGGATCATTGGGGAAGCGGCCAAAGGTTTTTTCATTGTCGATAGTGATGGTATACTGGCCTTGGGCTGTAGTGGGCTGGCCGGCCCCTTGGCCGGGATAAAAGGCAAATATTACCAAGGCTAGTTCATTGCCGGCTTTTACGGTATGAACTGTGGGCTGCAAATACAGGGTGTAGTCATAAAACTTGCCGGGTTCCAGATCAACACGGAGATCTCTATGGGCTGTGTAGGAGTCGTATTTGGCTTCGGGGTTGGCCAAATCCATCCAGCCGTAGGCAAATTCTTTATAGTATTTGCCATTGAGCGTATTCTGGGTGGCTGCGACTTGCCTGATTTTCTGCAGATTGGCGTTATTAAGCCCGCCGCCAAACCAGATCCCGCCGGTTTCTAGAGTGTCATATGCTGTCGAGCTGGAGGAATAGGTGCTGAAGGGAGTATCGCTGACTTCTACAAGCATAGCGGACATTACCAAATTATCTCCTCTGCTGATGGCGGTAGCGGCTTCGGTCTCCGGAGGCGGGTTAGCATCGACTTGACGGGGAGTAAAATCCCTCAACAGCATCATGACATCGCCATGGAAAATATCGCCGGCTTCCAAGCCTTTTTCAATGGCATCCCAATCAAGGCCGCCGTCTTTTAAGTAGATGTCAAACTCTCCCGGATCGGGGTAATTCTCCGGCGGGGGCGCAATGAAATCCTCAGGGCTGAGGATCAAATTATCTACAGCTGCCCTGATATTGATTTCCATAGAGCCTTTGATCGTATAACTTTCGGTCATCTTTTTGGAGATGATGGTGCTATGGGGTGTTTCGCCTGCCAGGAAATAATTGCGGAAGTTTGAGGTGGTGATGGCGGGGCTATGGCCGGAATAGTAGCTGTTGATCTCGGTGAAGGGCTTTGCTGCCGGGTCGGCATGTTTAAAGATATCGGCATTGGCGGCTTCCCAGTTGTCATAATAGTACCAGGAGCCGTCAACATTGCTTTCCACAGACACAGTAGGCAGATCCTTGATCCCGTTATCCGTACCATATAAGTAGTTGCTCCACCATCTGTTCTGGAGCTCTCTATATTGATACTTACCGGTCACTAAAGTTCTCGGTTCAATATGTACACCCTGATGCCAGATCAGTTTGGCGAGGGTCCCTGCCTTTTTGTAGGCTTGGAACATCAGGTCGGATTGCTTGGTGCGCACATTTCTGTCATTGGTTCCGTGGACGATCAAGGCCGGGACTTTGATCTTGGACCAGTCATAGTAGCCGTAATCGGTTTGGGTATAATCACGGCTTGACCAGTGGTTATCGAAGTAATCACCGGTGCTTTTGGTTTGATCATCCCGGAGCTGACGCAAGTAGCGGCCATACATTTCCTGAATGGTATTTTGGTGATCGGTAGTGCTGGTATCACCGAAAGGAGCGTTATTACGGTAGCGGCTATCAACGTAATAAGCCAGCATTTGAGTATATTCAAATGAGGTGTTGTTGTAGGTACCTTGCATATAGCTGTATTCGTACCAGCTGGCGATACCGGCTACGGGAATAATGGCTTTTAAGCCTTGCACGCCGGTGGTAGCCAAACCAAACTGAGTAGTTCCGCCATAAGAGGTACCGTGCATCCCGACATTACCGTTGGACCAGTCGGCTTTGATCTCAATATTGTCGGTTTTGTTGGTATAACCCTTTGCGTTTCCGTTCAGCCAATCAATAACTACCTTGTAGCCATCAATTTCCACATCGGAACCGCAGGTCGAGATGCCTTCGGACTGGGCTGTACCTCTGCCTGCAGAAAGTACTACGGCAAAACCGCGGACCAGAAAGTAGTCATAGTCGCGTACATTATTAAAGCAGTTGGGGTTTCCTGTGGCATTGGCGCCATAGTAGTAAGTCCAGTCACGGGGATCTGCCTTTGGTGCATGTTCGGCAGTAGTGGTAATACCTGCGGGAACACGGGCCGGAGGTGTAGAATACAGTTTATTGAGATCATATGTACTGCCTTCAGGCGCCATGAAAGGAGCATTAGCTACCGAGTTCATGCCTGCGGTATAGGGGATCGCCTCATAAACAGAAGCAACTTTCGTTCCTTGAAGGGCAGATTTGGGCAATTGGATGACGGCTTTGATCAGGTCAAGCTTACCGTCTTCATCGGTATCAAAATTGCTTTCGATGTAAACCGTGAAACGGACAACCTCATTATAATCAAAGATGGGTTGAGCGACGCCATTGTAAAAAAACGGGGCCATTGGCTCGGTATTCATGGCCATAAAGAGCGGCTCGAGTTTTATGGCCATTTTCATGTAATCCTCAAAGCTGCACTCGGCGCCCTGAACAAAATCCACATCCTCAAACAGGCCGACATTTCTGGCCATATGGACATGGTCTCTGGGATAGACGCCAAGCTGGGATGCCTTCATGCCGGCAGCTTGAAGCAGATAGGAGGCGACATATTCCATAGTAGTAGTTTCCCCCGCGGGCGCCGGGTATGGCGGAATCACATAGATCGGATTTTCCCCGCCTCCCGGGGCAGCCGAAGCGGAAAAGGCTAAAGATGCTGCTAACAGCATTATGGCAGCAAACAAGACAATCGGTAATAAACGTTTCTTAATCATCAAATCCCTCTCTCCTTTTTTTTGAATTTTAAGTGGATAGTGCAGCCAAAAAACAAGAATAATCATCTTCTGTCTTTTGGCTTCCGGCATCTGCTATTTATCCCCCCTTTCTCCTACATGAAAAATAAGTACAGTGAGACATAAATAAAAGGAAGATGCAAAGAGGTAAGGCATTCCCTTTATTTGACAGGTTATTATTACTATAAATGTATAAATCTTCTACACAACCTATTATTTTCCTCCATAAGTTTTGAAAAATATGAAATATAGATGTCAAAAAGATGCTGAAAACGGTTTCGCCGCAAGTAAATAGGGATCAGGGGCAAGGGAATAGAGTATTTTCTTGTTATTATTTGTCGTAATATGGCACAAAATAGGTAAACGGCATAAATAAAGAAATGTAGTTTTTTCCGATTGCATTTGGCTGGGATTAGTGTTATTATATTAAAAAGTATAGTTGTTCAATTATGAAAGGAGAGGCATATATTATGTTGCTAAGTTTCAGAAAAAAGATTTTGTTATTGTTTTGCCTTCTCTTAGCCGGGGTTTTTATTTCTCTGCCAATAACAGCTATGGCAGCGGATAAGGGAACTATTACCGTAGGTACTGCAGGTGAAGATTTGACCTGGGACGATTTATATGAAGCTTTTGACAAAGCGGGTGTCAACTATTATTTTGGTGATGATACATATATAATCAACATTGCCCCGGGAGTAACCGGCATTGATAGGATGGTTTTTTACTTTTTGGATGGAGTAACTGCCATAAACTTTCCTGCCAGTATCGAAAGTATCGACTTGACTGTTTTTTGGGCATGCGGAAGATTGACCGCAATCAATGTGGCAAGCGGTAACCCCAACTATTCCTCTTTTGACGGTGTTTTATTTAATAAGAGCCGCAGTGTTCTTTTGAGATGCCCTGCCGGCAGAGCCGGCTCATACACCGTTCCTGACGGGGTCAAGGAAATTGGATACGGCGCTTTTGAGGGTTGCCAAAATTTAACAAACATAACTATTCCCAAAGGGGTCATCAGCATTGGCGATGAAGCTTTTATGTTTTGTGAGAGCTTAACAAGCATCACTATCCCAGATAGTGTGACCGTCATTGGCTGGGGCGCTTTTGCGGGCTGTGAAAAATTGACAACTTTTACCATTCCGGCAGGCGTAACCAGGATAGAGGAATATACCTTTGACAATTGTGAGGGATTGACCCGGATAAATATTCCGGCTAATTTAAGCGAAATAGCTTCCGGCGCCTTTTTGGGCTGCCATAATCTGAACTCCTTTGCGGTGGATCAAGATAACCCCGAATACTCCTCTTTTGAAGGTGTTTTATTTAATAAAGACCGGAGTATTCTCCTGATGTGCCCTGTGGGCAAAGAAGGGATCTATAATGTTCCTGCCGGAGTGGTCACGATTGCGGATAGTGCTTTTGCCGGCTGCTATAACCTGACCGGGATCACGATTTCTCAAAGTGTGACCGGGATCGAAGATGAGGCCTTTGCCGGTTGCGATAGCTTGAGCCAAATTAATATCCCGGCTCAATTGACCGGCATCGGCAAAAATGCCTTTAGGGGATGCACAAGCTTAAAATCTATTGTCGTAGATAAAGATAACCCCAGCTTTTCCTCCGGGGATGGTGTTTTGTTCAATAAAGATAAAAGCGTACTGCTGGCCTATTACGGCAATCAAACGGGCAATACATATACTGTCCCGGAAGGGGTCGTCCGCATCGAAGAAGAAGCTTTTGCCGAGGCTGAGAACCTCAAAGGGATCAACATGCCCAAAAGCTTGAGAGAAATCGGTGACAATGCCTTTAGTTCTTGCGCGGGATTGACAAAAATCGATCTGCCCGAGGGTATTCTGGAAATAGGTGAGGGGGCTTTTACCTGGTGCAGCAAATTGAGCGAAATCAATATCCCCAAGAGTGTAGCTGTTATTGGCGATAAACCTTTTTTTGGCTGCAAGAGATTGGCTTCGATCAAGGTAGACCAAGATAACCGGAATTATGCTTCCCAAGACGGGGTTTTGTTTAACAAAGATAAAACCTGTTTAATAACCTGCCCACCCTACAAAAGAGGTTCATTGACCGTTCCTGCCAGTGTGACGGAAATCGTCTCCTGGGCCTTTAGTGATTGCAGGAGGCTTTCCGGCATTGTTCTTCCTCCGCTTCTGACTGCTATCAACGAGTACACTTTTTCCGGTTGCCGCCGTTTGAGCAGCCTGATTTTGCCGGATAAAATAACCGGCATAGGCGAGGGCGCTTTTGAGTGGTGCCCGAACCTGAGAAGTTTGACCATTCCGGTGAGCGTAACTTCTATTGATAAAAGCGCCTTCAGCTTCAGTATGGGACTGGAGAGCATCAATTTTTTAAGTATTACCCCGCCTGAGTTTGTCTCGCAATCCTCTGAAGACGATGAGGATCTTCTCTTTGACAAGGATTTCTTCCCGGGCGAGGAGCTTCTTTTTGCTGAAAATTCCCTTTCCGGGGAGGATGAGCTCATAGAAGCTGACGAGTTCAGTGATGAGGATGAGTTCCCGGACGATGATTATCTTTTTGATCCATGGTATTATGATTTCGGTTTTTTCGGTGAGGGTATTAAAATCAGGGTCCCTGCCGCCGGTATTGCCGCCTATGAAGAGTTGGTGGATCTATTCCCGGCCGGCTCGGAAATAGTTGTCTTGCCCGACTTCAAGGATTTAAAGCCGGCTGATTGGTTTTTTGAAGATGTCATGTATGTCCTGGACGAAGAGCTATTCAGCGGTACTGCAAAGGACACTTTCAGCCCCAATACCCCTATGACCAGGGCTATGCTGGTGACGGTACTCTATCGCCTGGCAGATCAGCCGCGCCTTCCCGGCATCAATAATCCATTCAATGATTTGGATCCCGATGCTTATTATTATCAGGCGGTGCTCTGGGCAGCCGAAGAAGAGCTGGTCAGCGGCACCGGCGCCGGTAAGTTTGCTCCCAATGAGAGCATTACCCGGCAGGATCTGGCTGTGATTTTAATGCGCTATCTGGGCTACTATATCGAGTTTGATATAATCGAATTCTATGACTATTTATACGATTATGATTTGACCGACAGCATTTACTTTGCGGATGAGAAAAAGATCGCGGATTATGCCCTGGATGCGATCCAGTTTATGAATGCTTTGGGCATTATCAAGGGCAAGGGAGAAGGCATTATTGATCCGCTGGGCAAAGCAAGCCGGGCGGAGGTGGCGGCTATGCTGCACCGATTTACCAGACTGGTTTAAGGCAACCTCTAAAAACCCCTCGCCGCCATCTTCGCTGCCCTTTTTCCGCCCGGACTGCGTTGTCGTCACCTCACGTAGCTTTGTTGCCTTTCAAGGTTTTCCCGCGCCGCCTGGCGGCAAAAAGACCGGAAGAGGGATGGAAAATGTTTTCGTTCTT
>WRHF01000144.1 GCA_009783415.1 Clostridiales bacterium | reverse complement strand
GCAACAAGCATTCCTGCGGTTTTCCCGCACCACCTGACGACAAAAATCCTCGGCGGATTAATAGAAAATGTTTTCGTTCTCGGGTATAGTTGCCCGAAAACTCAGGAGGTGCGTTGTTACGCTCTCGCAGCTTCAGTCCTGCTGCGATAGGACTTTATATCCACTTCAAAAGAAGGATGAATTGGGGCGACACCATTATCACCCCAGTTCATTCCTCAAAATTCCTTTTAATATCCCAACTTCTGCTTTAATGCTTCCTGCAATATGCCGGAAAAATTGACGTGCGCTTTCTCTCCTGCTTCATTAAGCCACGCCGGAAGCGTTAATGTTTTGTTTACCGTTTTGTTTCGGCGATATTTGTTGACCTCTATCATAATAGGAGTAACGATACTATCCTCATCCGCTTTAATTGCTTTAACGTCAGAAGCTGCCGGAACATCAATTTTACGTTCCTCCAGGGATACTAGATACAATCCCAAAGCTTCTTGAGACATTTCCAAAGCTTCTTTTAAATCCTCGCCATAGCTAATGCAGCCATCAAGGTCGGGATACAATATAGTATAACCGCCTTCCGGTTCCGGCCTTAAAACTGCTGGGTATACCGTCTTCATGTGTTCACCCCCTATTTTAGTCCTGCTTTTTTTAGAATGTCGTTAAGTGTTCCGGCGGGCAAATCTTTTCCAGCATGAACGGGTACAGATACAGTATCGCTACCTTTCGCCATAATATGGTGGCTACCCTGCACCCTATCTATCTTCCAGCCATTTTTCTGTAGCATTTTAACCAGCTCTTTGCCTGTCATGTTTCAAACATATGATGTGCTGTAGCAATGTCCATTTCGGCATATCTTATCCACTCAAGAGGGTCATTTTCCACGATCATATAATAACACTCCTTTCTCTGTAATAGTTCGCTCCAATGTTAGTTGTTTGGAACGCCGTTCAAAGATTTCTCTAGTTCCCGCCAA
The DNA here is from genome assembly GCA_009783415.1 of Clostridiales bacterium. Taxonomy (GTDB): domain Bacteria; phylum Bacillota; class Dehalobacteriia; order UBA4068; family UBA4068; genus WRHF01. The sequence continues at coordinate 6,788 of WRHF01000144.1, read as the reverse complement.
TATATCAGCCGCTTTACGTTTCATGCCACGCATAGCCATATAAATATCACCTATTGCATCCAAAGGACGCATGCCGTTATCAGGAATCACCACATAAAAATCATAATCGCTATCATCATTTGGTGTCCCATAAGCATAGGAACCGAACAGGTATATTTTTTCGGCCGGCACTGTTTTTACAATAGTATCTTTTATTTTCATAATTTCATCGGTAATAACCATTGCGGAACACCCCCAATCCCATAATTAGTCAAGAAGTAATTTTATATTCTTGGCGTGAATCCTTTTTTTTAATAATAATAAGCTCATGTTACCGGGATATATTTCCACCCTCGGCTATGCGAATCAATAAACTCTATTTTTTCAACTCTTCCTCAATTATAGTAATTAAATTCTGAGTAGCTAAGGTAGCCGGGATACTGCCTGCCAAAAGTTGCTGCTCAAGTTGGAGCATCCTGTCTTGGACCCGGGGATTCTGCTTAATAATATTCCGGATATGCTCTTCTGCCACTTGTTTGACCCAAGATAGGGTTTGCTGCTGACGTTTGCTTTGTAATTGCCCGTTTTCCTGCATTATTTCGATAAAATTCAAAATGACTTGCCAAATATCCTCTATGCCCTCACCTGTCAGTGAGGAACAGCTATAGGCTTTGGTGGTCCAACCTTCGGTAGCCGGACGCAGATAATGCAGGATTTGATTATAATCCGCCTTGGTCACCAGCGCTTTTTGCTGATTATCCCCGTCTGCTTTATTGACCAAAATAGCATCTGCCAGTTCAATAATGCCTTTTTTGATCCCCTGCAAATCGTCGCCGGCTCCGGTTATTACCAACACCAGGAAAAAATCTACCATAGAACGGACAGTCGTTTCACTTTGCCCTACCCCTACTGTTTCCAGCAAAACCGTATCATAACCTGCTGCCTCGCATAAGAGAATGGTCTCCCGGCTTTTCCTGGTGACCCCGCCCAGAGTTCCCCCGGAAGGTGAGGGCCGGATAAATGCATTGGCTTCTTTGGCAAGATTTTCCATGCGGGTTTTGTCCCCCAAAATACTGCCTTTGGAAAGAGAGCTGCTGGGATCCACCGCCAGAACCGCAACTTTTTTGCCCTGACGGCATAAATAGCAGCCCAAAGCCTCAATAAAGGTGCTTTTGCCTGCTCCGGGCACCCCGGTAATACCCACCCTGACAGAATTACCGCTATAGGGCAACAGCCTTTGTACCAGTTCCTGACTCAGTGCAAAGTGCTTGGGAGCATTGCTTTCAACTATGGTGATAGCCCGGGCCAGAATCATTCGGTTTCCGGCCAAAATACCATCCACATAATCAGCCAAGCTCAACTTGGCAGCCGGGGCAGCCTTGCTTTGGCTGCCCTTAGCTGTATCCAAATCATCGACCCCGGTCATGATTTGACTGGCAAAAGCCTCCCCTCCGCCATCTAGAGGAACCCACTCCGGTTTATAGGTGTTGTAAGAATTATCTGTCATAGTGCATTGTAGCTCCTTTAGAGTTAGGAGTGTGGAGTAAGTGTATAATTTCTAACTATTAATCAAGTTTCTCATTTAGTTTGATCAAGATTTCTTTAGCGCAAGCAGGGATAACTGAGCCCGGACCGAAAATAGCGGCTGCTCCGTGCTGATAGAGGAAATCATAGTCTTGAGGTGGAATGACCCCGCCAACGATAACTATGATGTCTTCCCTGCCCCGTTGTTTTAATTCCTCTATCAATTGCGGCAGCAAGGTCTTATGGCCGGCAGCAAGGGAACTCATGCCTACTATATGAACATCATTATCCACCGCATCCTGGGCTGTTTCTGCCGGGGTTTGGAATAGCGGCCCCATGTCCACATCAAAGCCCATATCCGCATAGGCGGTAGCCACCACTTTGGCGCCCCGGTCATGGCCATCCTGACCCATTTTAGCCACCATGATCCGGGGGCGGCGGCCTTCCCGTTTTTCGAAATCATCGGTCATCTGCCGCACTTCGTTCATAATATCCTCGTCTGAAAATTCGCTGCTATATACCCCTGATATCGAGCGGATAACAGCTTTGTGCCTTCCGGAAACTTTCTCCATGGCATCGGAAATTTCTCCCAGGCTGGCTCTGGCCCTGGCTGCTTCTACCGCCAATTCCAGCAAGTTGCCTTCACCGCTTTCCATAGAGCGGCTGATAGCTGCCAGGCACTCCTCTACCCTGCCGCCATCCCGCTCCCGCCGCAGCTTTTCCAGGCGGGCGATCTGGGCTTGACGCACTGCCGCATTGTCCACTTCCAAAATATCAATAGGATCTTCCTTATCTAATGGGAAATGATTGAGACCCAATATTTTTTCTTTCCCGGAATCAATTTGGGCTTGACGGCGGGCGGAAGCCTCTTCGATCCGCATTTTGGGCAAGCCGGTTTCGATAGCTTTTGCCATCCCGCCCAGCTCCTCTACTTCTTGAATATGAGTCCAGGCCCGGCGGATCAGCTGATCAGTGAGGGCTTCCACATAATAGGATCCGCCCCAAGGATCAACCACTTTGCAAACACTGGTTTCATCCTGGATATAAAGCTGGGTATTGCGGGCGATCCGGGCAGAAAAATCGGTGGGCAGGGCAATAGCCTCGTCCAGAGCATTGGTATGCAAGGATTGAGTATGGCCCAAGGCTGCCGCCATAGCTTCGATACAGGTACGGGCTACATTGTTGAAGGGATCCTGAGCAGTCAGGCTCCAGCCGGAAGTTTGGCTATGAGTACGCAGAGCCATTGACTTAGCCTTTTGGGGGTCGAATTGTTTGACTATTTTAGCCCAAAGCATCCGGGCAGCCCGCATTTTTGCTACTTCCATAAAATAATTTTTGCCGATACCCCAGAAGAAGGAAAGGCGGGGAGCAAAATCATCAATGCCCAGCCCGGCAGCCAAACCGGTACGGATATATTCCAAACCGTCTGCCAGGGTATAGCCCAGCTCTATATCGGCGGTAGCTCCGGCTTCTTGAATATGATAGCCGGAAATACTGATACTGTTAAATTTTGGCATATTTTGGGCGGTATACGCAAAAATATCCCCGATGATCCGCATGGAAGCATCAGGAGGATAGATATAAGTGTTGCGGACCATAAATTCTTTGAGGATATCATTTTGGATAGTTCCGGTCAGTACGGATTTATCCACACCCTGTTCCTCGGCAGCCAATATATAGAAAGCCATAATGGGCAGCACCGCCCCGTTCATGGTCATGGAAACAGACATTTGATCCAAAGGAATACCGGAAAAAAGAATTTCCATATCCAAAATAGAATCCACAGCCACCCCGGCTTTGCCAACATCCCCTACTACTCTGGGATGGTCGGAGTCGTAGCCCCGGTGAGTGGCCAGGTCAAAGGCAATGGAGAGGCCTTTTTGCCCGGCAGCCAGATTACGGCGATAGAAAGCATTGCTCTCCTCCGCCGTGGAAAAGCCGGCATATTGCCGTACAGTCCAAGGTCTGGTCACATACATGGTGGGATAAGGTCCCCGCAAAAAGGGAGGCAACCCGGCCATATATTCCAGGTGAGAAATATCCTGATAATCGCCGGCAGTATAAAGAGGCTGCACCGCGATTTGCTCCATAGTCTTATAAGCCAATTCTTGCCAATTTTTACCAGTTTCCTTCTCGATCCGCTCCTGCCAGCGCTCATTTTGCCGCTCACAAGCTACAGCTTTCTGAAAAGGAATTTGGCTAAAATCCGGTTTCTTATTCATAATCTAATCCCCCTTTACCCGAAGTGGTTCTAATTGTGAATTGTAAATTGCAAATTGTGAATTCACAACCTGCTCCCCCTTTGCCCGAAATGGTTTTCAATTGTGAATTGCGAATTGTGGATTGTGAATTCACGACCTAATCCCCCTTGCTTGTTGGATTTTGCTTAAAATGTCATGGCAATTGGCCCTGATATGGATAAAATCATCCACCCCGGCTGCAAGATAGGCTTCCTTATGCTCTGGTGCGGGCATCCCCGCCAGCAGAACCATAATCTCGGGCGCGGCGGCTTTGATTTGCTCGGCCAAAGGCGGTACCAACTCCGGATAGGTGTCGTCAGTAGAACAAATGACCACCACATCGGCTGCGGCTGCCAGCGCTGCCTGGGCGGCTCCAGCAACAGTGGGGAATCCGTCATTTCTCAAAACCTGGAAATTGGCTACTTCCATAAAGCCGGCGCTGAAATCAGCCCGGGCTTTGTGTTGGGGGATAGGTCCCATATTTGCCAGAAAAACCCGGATATTTTTCCCGGTCTGGGCTTGATAGCCTTGAGTTTTTTGCCGCAAAGATTCAAACTCCTCAGTCCAGCGGTGGGCCTCCAAAGGAGTTATCTGGATATCGTCTGCAGCTCCCTGATCAAGAGCATGACGAATCTCCGCCAGGGTTGCCCCGGTCCGGGCTGCTGCGGCAATATTTTCTATCAAAAGCTCAGAATTGGTAAATTTATCCAATTCTGAAAATAATTCAGCTTCAATTTTATGCTGAGCGCCCAAGCCCCCTTCTCCGAAGGGGGTGCCCCGAAGGGGCGGAGGTTGCTCCCCGGAAGCCGCAACTTTTATCGGGGCTGCCAGGGGTTGCTCTCCGGTATTGGCATACATATTGGTGCCGACTGCCCGTTCTTTGCGGGTAGCCAGATCCTTGAAACGCTGAGCCAGAACCTTGCCTATATCCTCTTGAATAAAGTTTTTGCGTAAAGCTTCCAGCATACCGCCTTCGGCGGTGATCGTTTGCAGCTTTGCCCAGGCCTCCTCAGCGATTTGAGCAGTCAGTTTTTCAATATACCAGGAACCGCCTCCGGGATCAATAGGCCCTAGCAGGTTAAATTCATTCTGCAGCATTATTTGCAGGTTACGGGCGATCCGCCGGGAAGTGGGATCGCTGGGACGCACCGCTTCATCAAAAGGAGCAATCTGCATAGTATTGACCCCGCCGGCAATGCCGGAAAATGCCTGGCTGGTAGCGCGAAGCAGATTGACATAAGGATCATAGACTGTTTGGGTAAAATAAGAATTGCGGGCAAAAATCTCAATTTTCTTGGCCTCTTCCCCACCGCCGAAAGCATCTATAATTTGGCTCCAGGCAAGTCTGGCAGCGCGCAATTTAGCAATTTCCATAAAGAAATTAGCCCCCAAGGAGAATGAAAAACGGATCTGCCGGGCAGCTAAATCAATGTCGATGCCCCTTTCCGGCATGGCTTCGATATAAGCAATGGCCGTAGCAAAACAATAAGCAACTTCCTGCACGGCATTGGCCCCGGCATTGTGATAAACATCACCCCGTACCAAAATCGTTTTAAGCCCGGGAGCATGTTCTTGGCTCCATTTAACAGCTGCTGCCATTTCATCATAGAGCCGGGATATTTGCACAGATAAATTGCCGGAGGCGGCTAAAAACCCTAAAGGATCGGCGCCCAGACAACCAGTGACGGGCTGCTTTGCAGCCTGAGTGTTGAGTGTTGAGTGTTGAGTGTTGAGTTGCTCCTGATCCAAGGCGGTCAGGAGGCCTAAGAGAGGGGCTGCGGAAGCCCCGGCATAAATATGGATCGGTTGTTTGCTCAAATCGATCCCCTGCAGAAGTTCTTTCAAGTCAGCCAAATTCTCCAGCAACACACCCCGCTCACTCTGCTCTTGAGAACCCAAAGCAGCCCGATTTAAGGTAATATTAACCACATCGGAGCCTTTTGCCAATTCCTGATGAATGATCCGGTTGGCCTCTTCCGGCAAAAGAGCTTCGCTGGCCTGGGCAATTTGCCAGGGAGCAGCTAAATAACCCGAAGCGTCCCGATGACGGAGGAAATTGTGGCAACCGGGATAAGTCAAAGGATCGGTCAAATCATTGGTATCGCAAGGGGTATAGATAGGCTGTAAGGTGATGCCTTCATAGGTTTTGCCAAGGAGTTTTTTCTCAAAAGGCGCCCCTTTCAAGGAATTGACCGCCTCGGCTTTCCACTGCTCATAACTGGTAGGAGCAAATTCCTCAAAAGAAACAGCAGGCAAAGCCTTATTGGTATCTCTGTTGTCCATAAACTCATTCCTTTGCTTAAGATTTTGTAATTATATTGGTTCACTACACCCTAAAGTATAAATTTTTTTCCCTTAACTGTCAACATATTGCTACAAGTAAGTATTATTTAATTTTCCCAGAATATATAGAATTTTTTCAAATCTGCCGAGAATCAGTAAACAACTTTCAAAGACAGGCAAATAACGACTAAATTTCTGTCAATATATGAATAAATTACATTTTTCTACTTAATTTTACACATATAAATTTGTTGACAATATGAGGTATAGCTGGTAAAATAAGGTTAGGTTTGGAGAAAATGTTTAATATTGAAAGATTTTATTAGGATGGGAGGGATAGATTCTGTTTTTCTGAAAGATTATGGTAAATGATGTTATGCGAAGATCAAGTAGCCCAAATATTGTTTCAAGGAACCCAAACGAAAATGATGATTAGCAACGATCCTGATAATAGTTTATTATTCAGGGCATTTTCCTGATCATCACAATATTTCATAGTTTAGGAGGTTTACTCCATGAAAAAAATTTTCATACCACTATTGATTGTTTTCTTATTAACTATCGGCTGCTTCGTTGCAGCTTCGGCTGAGGAATTCGGAGGAACATATACAATGCCCGGCGAGGTGATGGTTGACGCTGACGGCAAAGCCAGCTTTGATATTGTCATGACGCCATACGATGCCGGCTTGTATAATGGATATCAGTTTCATGCTGTGCCGGGAACCGGCATAACAATTGATTATGTTACCTTCAGCAGAAGCG
>WRHF01000143.1 GCA_009783415.1 Clostridiales bacterium | reverse complement strand
GGATATGAGAAACTTAGGTGCTGTTGCTTTGAAGAAAAGATAAAAATAATTCAATACTTTTTATAATAAAAAAAATCCGTGCTAATCCGTTTTTAATCCGCGTAAATCCGTGTCTAATGGCTTATCTATTTAATTGCAACCTTTGTGGAAATAAGATTGCTTCAGATGCATATCAATGTCCTAATTGTGGGCAAAAATATTGATGGAAAAATATAATTTTTCTATCAGAAAATGGGAACCAGTGCATCACAGTAACTGGCAAATAGCGCGAATACTTATGGGATTGCAGCAAATATTCTTGTAAACCAAATAATGCTCTGCAGTTCATAATCCCTGTTGAGCAATATATTTAAAATTTAAACACATATTAACAGGAAAATCCAGTCCAGCGGAGAATTAAAATAACAAAGGATCATAGAGACGGCTTTTATTCCGGTTTTGCGAAGCAAAACCCTCAATAATTCCTAACTCCTAACTCCTAATTCCTAACTAAAAGAAAGGAGGCCCTTATATGGCTGGAATTTTAGAAAGAATCAGCAATATATTTTTCCAGCAGGAGGAAACTGCGGAAACTCCTCAGGAAGGCCACAATAGCCCGGCGCACACCGCCTGGGAGGAGCAGGACAACTCCAGGAAATACAGCAAAAAAGGCAATCTGATCTCTATTCCGGGCCGCAATCAAACCGCTACGGAAATGATTCTGATCAAAGCTACCAACTATGAGGATCTGGAAAACATTGCCCAAAACATCAAAGAAAGAAAAATCGTTGTGGTCAACTTTGAAGAAATGGACAAAGAAGTTGCCCAGCGTATGGTAGACTTTTTAAGCGGAGCAGCTTTTGCCCTGAACGGCCATCCCAAAAAAGTTTCCTGGGGAACCTTTATTTTCAGCTCTACCAATGTGGATCTCTCCGGGCAAATCATGGATACGGATATTCCCGGCAAACCCGCGGAAGATTCGGGCAAAAACCGCACCTATTCCTGGATGAAAAAATCCTGAAATAATGAACAGCCTTTATACGGTTTTAATCAGCATAATCCAGGCCTACAAATATTTGATTCTGGCCCGGGTCATATTGTCTTGGTTGCCTTCGATCAGGGATAATTTTCTGGTTCGCTTCATTCACGAAATGACCGAGCCTTTTTTGCGTATTTTCCGCCGGATACTTCCTCCCAGCCCCAATATGCCCATAGATCTTTCCCCGATTTTAGGCTTTTTGGCCTTATCCCTGATCACAAACGGACTGACAAGACTATTTTATTAGAGGACAGAGGACAGAAGACAGAGGCCAGAACTTGTAGCTTTGCATTCGCAAAACAGTATTAAAGCTAAAATCTCTTTTGGAGCTCTTTATTCAGCTACTAACCCTACCTAGAGGATTGAAAATGAGAATATTTATTGCCTTGCTTTTTCCGGAGAATATAAAAGATTATCTGGCTGAAAAAGCAGAGGCTATCCGGAATTGCTGCCAAAAGGGGCGCTTTGTCAGCCCTGCAAATTATCATTTGACATTGCGCTTTTTGGGCGAGATCCCGGAAAATGATTTAGGCCCAACTTTTGCGGCGGCAGAGGAAACTGCCCGCCAAAGCGCTCCCCTGACGATTGATTTGACCGGCCCCGGCCAGTTTAAAAGGGGCAATGAAAGCATAATCTGGTGGGGAATAAACCGATCCAATCCGGCTCTCGGCAAACTGCATTCCCTGCTCCAGATAAACTTGCAGCCGGCAGGCTATGCTCCCGAACCCCAAGCCTTCAAACCCCATATCACCCTGGCCCGCCAAGCCAGTATTTGCCAAAATTTTCCAGTTTATAACCCCGGACCGGCTTTTACAGTCAACCAGATCCATGTAATGGAGAGCTGCCGGATCGATAATAAGCTTACTTATATCCCCCTGGCCGGATACCAGTTCAGAGGACAGAAGACGGAGGACAGAGGACAGAAGACGGAGGACAGAGGACAGAAGACGGAGGACAGAGGACAGACGACGGGGGACAGAGGGGACAGAGGCCGGAAGATGGAGGACAGAGGCCGGGAGACGGAAGATAGATGACAGAGGAGTTTTGCCCATGTGGCTGGTATATGCCTTGCTCTCGGCGATTTTTGCCAGTCTGGTGGCAATTTTTATTAAGCTGGGGGTCAAAAATATTGACAGCAATTTGGCCATGGCTCTGCGTACCAGCGTGGTAGTAGTTATGGCCTGGCTGATTGTTTGGTTTGGCGGCGCAAAAAACTTTTCCGGCGCCTTTACAAGAAGCAATATTATTTTTCTAATCATATCCGGCCTGGCAACCGGTCTTTCCTGGCTCTTTTATCTCAAAGCCATGCAGCTGGCAGAAGTTTCAAAGGTAGCCCCCATAGATAAGCTGAGTCTGGTTTTCACTCTGATCCTGGCTTTTTTCATCTTAGGAGAACCGGCCGGGCCAAAAGTTATCATCGGAGCAACCCTGATCGTGGCAGGAACTTTGGTAATGATCCTATAAAAATGAGGAGTTAGGAATGAGGAATGAGGAATTATGGAAAAGAAAAAGCATAGCTTTTTCTTTATTGAACAAAAATCTTTTTGCCTGTGCGGTTGGGTTACGATAGCCTATAAATCAATGCAAATAAGCTCAGGCTTACGTACTCCCCTGTAGGCCCTTGTAGGGGCAGCCATTGGCCGCCCGCGGACGCGCAATGCGCGCCCCTACAGGGGGCATTTGAATATCCAACCGCACAGCTGAATCTTTTTTAAAATTAAATAAAACGCGGAGCGTTTTTTCAATACATTCCTAATTCCTAATTCCTAATTCCCAATTCCCACTTCCCGCTTCCCTTCGTCATCCTTTTTCTGGGGTGGCTTTTTTATTAGGATTAAAGAGGGCCAAGCCAGGCATAATAAACATATGAAAATCGGTCTGCCCCAAGGGCTTTTGTATCATCGCTACCAGGTGCTTTGGCAAGTTTTTCTCCGGGAACTGGGCTTTGAAGTCATCAGCAGCCCTCCCACCAATCCGGCTATCTTGGCAAGAGGCATGGCCGATGCTATCAGTGAATGCTGCTTGCCTGCCAAAATCTGCCTGGGTCATGTTCAATCTCTTTTGGGCAACTGCGATTATATTTTGCTGCCCCGCTTTGATAATACGGGGCCCGACCGGGAGTTTTGCGAGCGCTGCAGAGGTATTTATGATGTGGCGCGCCATACTTACCGGGAGGCGCCGCTAGTGGATTATAATTTGCAGGCAAAAGGCGGCCCTGGTGAAAAGCAGGCCTTTTTAGATCTGGCAGGAACCCTGGGTCAAAGTCATTGGGCCAGCCGCAGGGCCTATAAAGCCGCCCGGGCAGCCCAAGAGGATTTTACGGAGCAAAAAATCCGGGATCAGGAGCAGCTTTTGCATGAGAGAGGGCTGAAAATCCTTTTAGCCGGACAGCCTTATCTTTGCCATGATCCCTATATTACCGGCCCTATCCGCCGCCTGGTTAAAGAGGAAGGGGGCCGGATTCTTTATTCAGATTACTTTCCCCTAGCTGCTTGCCGCCAGGCTTCCCAAGACCTTTCTCCCCGCCTCTACTGGACCCTTAACCAGGAAATATTAGGCGCCATCCTCCTTAACCGCCGCAACCTTTCCGGAGCAATTCTCCTGACGGCCTATCCTTGCAGCGCCAATGCTCTAGCTAATGAAATGGCTTTGCGTAAAATCAAGGACTTACCCATGATCCACCTGGTCCTGGACGGCCTAGAGGGAGAAGCAGGTCTCGAAACCCGCATAGAAAGCTTTATGGACTTACTGCAAGGAGCTAGGAACTAAGCTCTCAAATTCGAACAAAACAATTCAATACTTTTTATAATAAAAAAATCCGTGCTAATCCGTTTTTTATCCGCGTAAATCCGTGTCTAATTTGTTTTTGAATGCTTTTCCAGTTTATCTGAGGTAGAAAGTAGAAACAAAGCACTCAAACACAAAAGTTATAATTACCCGCAACTCCACTCTCCACTCTCCACACTCCACTCTTCCATTTAACATGCTCTTCCAGTTTATCTGAAGCAGGGATTGGAAACAAAATTATGAAAAAAAAACTCCAAATAAGTTTTCCCCATTTAGGGAATTATTATATACCGATCGAGCGCCTGCTTAAGGCTATTTTCCCCGGGCACACTATACTCCCGCCGCCTCCCATCACCGTTCGCACTTTGGAGCTGGGCAGCCGTTATAGCCCGGATTTTGTTTGTGCTCCTTTTAAGTTTAATTTGGGCAACTATTTGGAGGCATTGGAAAAGGGCGCTAATCTGCTGCTGCAAACCGGTACCGGCTGCCGCTTCGGTTATTATGGGGAACTGCAGGAGCAAATTTTGCGGGACTTGGGCTGGGATTTTCAATTTATTTGTTTTTCCCGGCAAGAAGCCCGGCCTTGGCTGGTATATCAAACCCTGCACCGTTTGGGCAGCCCTCTCAATCCCGCTCAGTTTCTGTATCAGCTGGGCCTGACCCTCGCCGCTATTCGCTTACTGGATCAATTGGAATACTTTCTCCGCTATAATATCGGATTCCAAACAGAGCCGGGATCCGGGGAAAGGCTTCATCAAGAGTTACTGATGGCCTTAAAAAAAGTCGATTCTTTTGGACAGCTGCACCAAATCAAAAGTCATTTTACCAAGGCCTTCTATAATTTACCTTTAAAGCGTCCGGAAAAATATTACCGGGTGGGCCTGGTGGGCGATCTATATACCCTGATGGAGCCTTTCAGTAATTTCTATCTGGAAAAGGAATTGGCTAATAAAGGCATTGCCGTCAGCCGGATCATGAATATCAGTTTTCTTCTTTTTGGCAAGAATACAAAAAAAAGCCTGCTCTCATCGGCAGATTACTTGAAATATAACCCAGGGGCCAACGGCGCCGACAGTGTGGCTCAAAGCCATTTTTATGCGGCAAAAGGTTTTGACGGAGTGATCCATATCAAATCTTTCGGCTGCGTCCCGGAACTGAACGCCACCCCTTCCCTGCAAAGCCTGAGCCGGGACTGGAAAATGCCTATATTGCACCTGAGCTTCGATTCCCATACCAGCGAAGCAGGAATCCAAACCCGCCTGGAAGCCTTCACCGATATGATTGAACTCAGAAGACAGAGGACGGAGGACGGAAGACAGAGTGGGTTAGGTTTTGCTCCGCAAAACATTGAAGCAAAAACCAACTATCCTAATCCCTAATCCCCAGAAAAGGAGAAAATCATGGATCAAGTTGCCTACCTTGGTATAGATACTGGTTCAATATCCACTAAAGGTGTGGTTATTGACCAGGGCCGGCAAATCCTGGCCCTGGATTATCTTTGGACCAGGGCCAATCCCATTGCCGCAGTTAAAGAGTTGCTGAACTCGCTGGAGGATCAGCTGGATCAGGATATTACTATCCTGTCCGTTGGTACTACCGGTTCCGCCCGCAAATTGATCGGGGCCATGACCGGGGCTCAAGTGGTCAAAAATGAAATCACCGCCCATGCTGTGGGTACTCTTTCTCAATACCCCGAAGTCAGGACTATCGTGGAGATCGGAGGTCAGGACTCTAAAATAATCCTGATCGAAGATGGTATTGTCACCGATTATGCCATGAATAGCCTCTGCGCCGCCGGTACCGGAGCTTTTCTATCTTCCCAAGCGGAAAGGCTGGGAGTTGATCTGGAAGATATTGGCATATTAGCCTTGCAAGCAGAAAATCCGGTAAAGCTGGCTGCCCGCTGCACGGTTTTTGCCGAAAGCGACCTTATTCATAAAGCTCAAAGCGGCCATAAAAAAGAAGATTTACTGGCCGGACTTTGCTCAGCCGTAGCCGGCAATTATCTGAACAATGTGGGCAAGGGCAAAAAAATTGACCCCCCGGTGATTTTTCAGGGCGGTGTCAGCAAAAATATCGGGGTAACGAAAGCTTTGGAAGAGGCTTTGGGCCATCCCGTTCAGGTCGATGCCAATTCTCATTTGATGGGAGCCCTAGGTGCGGCTATTTTAGCCATGAACAGTGAAAAAGAGGAAGATTTTAAATTCGAAATTGGCCGGCTGGATTTTGATACTAAGAGCAAAGAATGCGGCGGCTGCCCTAATAATTGCGAATTAGTGGGTTTTTATAAAAACGGGGATTTACTGGATCTCTGGGGCAACCGCTGCCCGAACGGGACTATACAAAGATAGGCTTTTATAATATTTATCAAAAACAAATCTCAAGCAATAGAAATAATTACTGAGATTTGTTTTTAAAAATATATAATTCCGCACATCAGGTTTTAGTAAGTTTTTACTTATGAGGAACAACTGAAGAATTCGTACTCTTACCTCTGTACGCTAATACGGCATCCCTTATTTTCCTATCAGCCTCATTACGGCAAAGGGAAAATAATGCCTCGTCAGACCATTTATCGGAAATTTCTCGGATTAAAATATGATATCTTTCTTTCATACTCATTGAGCTTTGTTTAGTAGGCATTACTATTCCTCCAAAATATATTTTAATCAAGGAATGAATTGCCTATTTTTAACTTGAGTCAAGAAATTCACAAAAATCCGAGTAATTAGTTGCGGCTACTTGTTCTTGCTTTTCACAGTGATAATGATCCAAATGGCAACGTAATGATGCATCATTTCGGTTCCATGTTACAGCAGTTATACCATCTTCCTGCTTTCTTTGAATATTACGTCCGGTACTTAAGTTCATTGAAAAAAGATCAATAAATCTACGTGGGCCTATACCAGTAAATTGTTGAAAAATCACCTTTTTACGTTTTTCTCTATTTTCGTCATCACCTGAAGATATTGAATCTAAAAATATTGAATCTTTATGCAAATCAAAAGCCTTGCTTTTGGGGTAAGGTTCAATAAAAATCACCCGTTCTATTCCGCTATATATAACATGGCGAGCACAATTATGGCAAGGAAATGTTGTGCAATATAAAGTCGCACCCTGCAGTGACGCTCCTGTACGTGCACATGATAACATAGCGGCCATTTCTGCATGTACAGAGCGCCCGTATTCGGTAAGTTCTTTGATGCGGGAACTCAAGATATATTTTTTAATCATTTTTTTGGTTTCAGTAAGCCTTTTTTCATATTCCATATCTGATTCGGTTTCCAATTTATTTAAACTCATAGGCGCAACAATTTCTTTAACAATATTTGCGTATTCTTTTTTATTGGGATCAAATCCAATTCTATAATCGCGACCACCTTCACTATCCCAATGATCATTTTCTTTCACGTCTAATGGCCAATACTGCCCCCCGCCGTAACATGGAACATCGTTGGCGCCTGTTGCTATTATTTCTTTGTATTTTGTCGTAATAACGGCTCCGACCTGACGCGATAAATCGGCAGAACGGAGCGCAGATGAATATGCCATGAACATCGCATACTCGTCAAAGGTTGGAGTTATAAACGGATTCCCGAAAATAAGGTCTAATATTCGTTCTATTTGAGGAGCTATTTTTTTTCTTTTCATTTCCTTGATACGGCTTAAGTCGCTCCTCTCAGGGCAAGCTTCTCCTTTTGGAACCCATCCGCTTAAAGACAAATGAAAATCCGCTAGTTCAAAAACTTTACTTGTATGCTGCCCATTATCAAAATCCTCCTCTTTATCCCGTTCACATAAATTATCAGACTCGGTTAAATTGACATCTTTCGATAATAAATAATCTTTTCTATCTTCCTTTGGCTCATTAATGATGATGTCCCATTCTCCGTAGAACTTCGTTTTTCTTAGTATTACTCCGAATATCTCCAGATTACCATATTATACCAATAATATACGGTTATGCACTTTGTTTTTTATGTTGATATACGTACC
>WRHF01000142.1 GCA_009783415.1 Clostridiales bacterium | reverse complement strand
CAGGAAAGATTTAATTCGGCAGCTTTCTTAACAACCTTCGATACGGTGTTGCGGGATACAGTGCAGCTTAGCGCAATGTTCCGCTCGCTGAAATCCAAATTTCTCAATCGGAGGATTTCACGATACTTGGTCATTTTATATGACCCCCTTTATATGTATTTGCACCGATAGGCACATATCTACAGTATAAAGGAGATGGAGTCGGCAATGGGTAAAATTACCCAAAACTATGGTTTTCGAATCTAAAATAATAGAAGTAATTAGTGGCTCTGGGACTCCGGAATGGTGGCTCCCAAAACCCGGACAGGTGGCTCAATGGAGCCAAGAATACTCAGGTTTCAGAATCTTGATTGATTAATACTCGATATAAATTCGCCCTCACTTTCAGTTGGAGGCTCAAAAACAGTGAAATACCTATTTAGCATATCAAATGGGATAACGAAATGCTGATTTTCGGAATCTTTATTTCGTTCTTGCACCCTCTCGATTAGTTTATCCTGCGAACATTCACAATAGCATATTGCAAAACCTACGCCAAGTTCCTCTGCTTTATTTTTAAGATATGTGCGTTCTTCTATAGCCCAAAAGCCAAAATCAAGTAAGACGGAAACGCCTTTTTTTAATAGTTTGTATGCTAATTCAAGCATAATTTGTTCTATTTTGCTATGCCTGTGGTCGTGCTCCGCATCTTCAGCATCCTGCCCGAACAAGCGAATTTGCCACTCATCAGGCGTAAAGCGGATTAAATCATATTCTTTTTCTAATTGTTTTGCTTTGGTAGTTTTGCCACTACAGGGCAAGCCCACCATAAGTATAAGTTTTGTCATATCTATTTTCCTCATAAAGTTTAATCTCAGCAGAGTATAATTTCCTGCCGTTCAGCGGCGGGAAAATTTATTTTCACTTGCAATTATTTTTTTTATTCCCACTCAATAGACGCAGGCGGCTTTGAAGTTATATCATAAACTACCCGGTTCACTTGACCTACCTCGCTGATGATGCGGCTGCTTAGGGTATCCAGCAGCTCATAGGGTAGGCGCACCCATTCGGCGGTCATGAAATCTATGGTCTTTACTGCCCGCAAGGCTATGGTATAGCCATAATTACGCTCATTATTACTGATACCCACACTGCGCAAACCGGTCAGTACGGCAAAAAACTGGCTGGCTAGAATCTTGTTTTCCGGTTTGGCCATCTCCTGACGGAAAATTGCATCGGCTTGGCGGAGGATTTCCAGTTTTTCCCAGGTTATGTCGCCAATCACCCGGATGCCCAGGCCCGGCCCCGGGAAGGGTTGCCGCCAGACCATTTCCTGAGGCAGGCCTAATTCTTCGCCCAGTAGCCGTACCTCGTTTTTATAAAGGGGGCGGAGAGGTTCCACTACGCCTAAAAAGGGCAGGTCTTTGGGTAGGCCTCCTACATTATGGTGGCTTTTGACCAGTTTTGCCCCCACGCCGCTTTCAAGCACATCGGGATAGATCGTACCTTGAGCCAGAAAGCCCAGTTCGCCGCCGGCTAAGGCTGCCTCGCGAAAAACTTCTATAAATTCATGGCCGATAATTTTCCGTTTTGTTTCCGGATCGGTGACCCCGGCCAGCTTTGCCAAAAAGCGGGCGGCAGCATCTACCATTACCAGGTTTTCTCCCAGCAAAGGCAAAAAGACCTGCTCCACTTCTTCCCGCTCATTAAGGCGCAAAAGGCCGTGATCGACAAAAACGCAGGTCAGCTGCCGGCCAATTGCCCGGTTGAGCAAAGCGGCGCAAACAGCCGAATCTACCCCGCCGGAAAGGCCCAGCAAAACCCGGTTCCCACCCACTTGTTGGCGGATCTCTTCCACAGTATTTTCAATATAGGCGGACATATTACGTTCTTTATTACTCATTGTAAAAACCTCGCTATTTTTATAATCATTATTGCCAATATAGATTATACCCTTTTCTCCCCCTATTTGGCAATATAATACGGAAAAATATTTGACTTGTCTTAACAGGAATAGTATAATTAGGGATATTCGTAACGGTTATCCCTTTTTTCGAGGAAAACTTTAAACTTTTAAATACACTTAATAAAGAGTAGCTAGGAGTGATTATCTATGCCGGAATTGATTAGCCCGGACCAAGTAGGGCAGATGGCTAAGCTCAGCAGTCTGCGCCTCAGCCCGGAGGAAACAATTACCTATCAGCAAACATTGAACCAAATTCTGGAATGGCTGCAGCAAATTGAAGAAGTTGATACCCAAGGTGTGGCTCCAACCAGTCATATTTTGCCTCTGGTCAATGTGCTGCGCCCCGATCAACCCGTCCCCAGCCTCCCCCGGGAAGTTGCCCTGGCTAATTCCCCGGCCCAAGCAGAAGGCTGCTTCAAAGTACCACGGATTCTTTAAAAATTAGGAGTGTAGTTTTATGAATATTAACCCCTATGCAACGATCGCTCAGTTGAGTCAGGGCTTGGCGGAAAAGCAATTTACCAGCCGGGAGCTGACCGAGGCTTATTTGGCTAGGATTGATTTGCTGAACCCTGCCATCGGGGCCTATCTGACTATTACTAAAGAAACTGCCCTGGCAGCAGCTGATGCATCCGATCTGCGGCGTCAAGCGGGGCAAACCCTCTCGTCCTTGGACGGTATCCCGATGGCTCTTGACGATGTTTTCTCTACCGCCGGGATCCCTACCACCTGCGCCTCTGCTATAATGGCCGGTTATATTCCTCCCTATGACGCCACGGTTTGGCGCTTGCTGAAGGAAAAGGGCGCCGTGCTTTTGGGTAAAACCAATCTGGACGAATTCGCTATAGGCTCATCATCGGAAAATTCTGCCTATGGCCCCATTCATAATCCTTTTGACTTGGAGCGGACACCGGGAGGTTCCTCCGGAGGCAGTGCTGCGGCTGTAGCAGCCGGCTTGGCTGGCTATAGCCTGGGCAGTGATACAGGGGGGGCGGTGCGGCAGCCGGCTGCTTTTTGCGGGTTGGTAGGCCTTAAACCTACTTATGGTTTACTTTCACGTCATGGAATGATTTCCCCTGCCTCCTCCATGGATCAGCCGGGGATTTTTGCCGCTGCTATTGGTGATTGCGCCTTGATTCTGGCTGCTTTGGATTCTTTAGATCCCGCCGACTCCATATCGGTCAAGCGGGAGGCAAAGAGTTATGGTCATTTATTGGGGCAAAGTGTGGCCGGGATGAAAATCGGCCTGCCTCAGGAATATTTCGGCAAGGAAACGCAGCCGGAAATAGCCGCCCAAATCAGGGCTGCCGCCCGGGAACTTGCGGCTCAAGGCGCCAAAATTCTGGAAATTTCCCTGCCTCATACCGCTGCCGCTCTCTTTGCCTATTATATCTTAACCAGCGCCGAGGCCAGCTCGAATCTGGCTTGCCATGACGGGGTCCAATATGGCCTGCGCCTGGAAGAGGACAATATCTACGAAACTTACCGGGCTACCCGCTCCGCCGGTTTTGGACCGGAGGTAAAACGCCGGATCATCCTGGGGACCTATCTCCTGTCTGCCGGTTATTACCAGGTTTATTATCAAAAAGCAATGCAAATCCGCACCTTGGTTCGCCGGGATTTCGACCAGGCTTTCCAAAATTGCGATTGCCTGCTGACCCCGGTCACACCTTCAACTGCTTTTAAACCGGGAGAAAAGAAAAATGACCCCCTGGCTATCTATAAATCGGATATTTATACCGCAGCTCCCAGCCTGGCCGGATTGCCCGCAATATCCCTACCCTATGGCCTGATAGAGGGCTTGCCATGCGGCGCGCAACTGATCTCTCCGCCTTTTGCCGAAGACAGGCTGCTGCAAATAGGCGCAGCTCTGGAACAGAAGCGTCTTCTTCCGCAAGACCTGGATTAGTTAGGAGGTTAGGAGTTAGGAGTGAGGAGTGAGGAGTTGTTGTAAAAACGCTCCGCGTTTTGCTTTTCTTTCCCTAACTCCTACCCCAGATAAACTGGAAATGTATTTATAAAATTAGACACGGATTTACACGGATTAAAACGGATTAGCACGGATTTTTTTATTATAAAAAGCATTGAATTATTTTTTGTTTTTTCCTCAAGCAACAGCACCTATGTTCATCATATCCTCAGTCAACAGCGAGTTCCGTTAAAATCCTTAAAATCCGTGTCTAATTATTTCATGCATCATTTTTGTCTGCACCCTTGCAGTTAAAACAAAAGATAAAGTGTATTTTGTGACTTTTTTTGTTCGAATTTGAGAGCTTAGTTCCTAACTCCTCACTCCTCACTCCTAACTCCTAACTTTTTCATAAACACCAGACACTATTATAGAGGCAATAATCTAACCCATGCAAGGAGAGATAAATTATGACCACATATGAGACTGTGATCGGCTTGGAATTTCATGCCGAATTGAGAACTAAGACCAAACTTTTTTGCGGCTGCTCAACCGAGTTTGATGCCGCCCCTAATACCCAGGTTTGTCCGGGATGTTTGGGTTTGCCCGGTACTTTGCCGGTTCTTAATCAAGAGGCGGTGGAAATGGCGGTTATAGCCGGGTTGGCCCTTAACTGTCACATCGCTCCTTATAGCGCTTTTGACCGTAAAAATTATTTCTATCCCGATCTGCCCAAAGCCTATCAAATCAGTCAATTCTATCTGCCCATTTGCATAGAAGGCCATTTGTTGATCGAAGATGATCAGGGAAAAGAAAAAACCGTCCGCATCAACCGCATCCATATTGAAGAGGATGCGGGCAAGCTGGTACACAGCGGTGATAGTATTCTCTCCTCCCAATATTCCCTGGCTGATTATAACAGGGGAGCTATCCCATTAATTGAAATCGTCACCGAGCCGGATTTGCGCTCTGCCCGGGAAGCCAAGGATTTTGCCGAACAACTGAAGCTGATCTTGTCCTATACCGGGGTTTCCGATGTCAAAATGGAGCAAGGTTCCCTGCGCTGTGATGCTAATATCTCTTTGCGCCCAATTGGCAGCACTACTTTGGGGGCAAAGACGGAAATCAAGAATTTGAACTCCTTTCGGGCGCTCTTTAAAGCCATCCAATATGAAGAATCCCGCCAAGCCGCCGTTTTAGAGCAAGGAGGGAAAATTGACCAGGCTACCTTAGCTTGGGATGAAGCAAAGGGGCAAACTGTGCTGATGCGCAGCAAAGAGGATGCTCAGGATTACCGCTATTTCCCCGATCCGGATTTACCCCCGATACATGTTGATGCATCCTGGCTGGAAGCTATCAAAACCCGCCTGCCGGAATTGCCGGGACCCCGCCGCAGCCGTCTGATGGAAAAGTGGCAGCTTTCCCAATATGATGCAGACCTCCTGGTGGCCAATACTTTGTTGGCAGATTATTTCGATCAGGTAACAGCCAAACTGCCTGCCGCCAAGCTGGTGGCCAACTGGTTGCTGGGGGATATATCCCGGCTGCTTAATGTTAATCCTGAATGGAAAAATATCCCAATTTCGGCAGATGATTTTGTTCAGCTTCTGGAAGAAGTGCAATCCGGCCGCTTGAGCAATAATCTGGCAAAAGAAGTGCTGGCAGAGATGGCAGAAAGCGGGCAATCGCCAAAAAGTATTATCCAAGCCAAGGGTTGGGAGCAAATTTCTGATAGCGATGCCCTGCAAGCCCTGGTTGAGGAGGTTGTCGCGGCTAATTTTTCAGCGGTTGATGATTATAGGCAGGGAAAAAAGCAGGCTTTGGGATTTTTGATTGGACAGGTTATACAAAAAAGCAAAGGCAAAGCCAATCCTCAGCTGGCCAGGGAGATTTTGCAGAAAGTGTTGGCAAACACAAGTATACAGGCTTAATGTCATTCAGGTAAGGTTAAAATTAGTGGTTCTCCATCTCTTACCATGATAGTGTGTTCGAACTGAGCCGTAAATGTTTTATGCGGGGTTTTCAGGGTCCAGCCGTCCCGGTCTTCCAAGACGTGGTCTTCGGCCTCGGCCACAAAAGTTTCCACAGCCAAAGTCATCCCGGCCTCTAAAATTCGTTTATCCTTTTTTTCATAATAATTATAAATAGTTTCCGGGTCTTCATGCAAGGTGCGGCCTACCCCATGCCCGCATAAATTACGGATGGTTTTATAGCCGTGCTTATGAGCAAGTTTTTCCACGGCCAGACCAAGCAGGTTAAGCCTATTACCGGACCGGGCCGCAGCCAGGGCTTTTTCTAGAGCCAGTTGGGCAGCCTCTACCAGGCGGCGGCGCTGATTTTTGACCGGCGCCAGCAAAAAGGTGGCGGCGGTATCGGCGAAAAAGCCGTTTTTGCTGGCGGATACATCAATATTCACCTGGTCGCCGGGGCGCAAAATCCGGGGACCGGGAATGCCGTGGGCTACCTCTTCGTTGACGCTGATGCAGGTATGGCCGGGAAAATTATAAACCGCAATGGGGGCGGACTTGGCGCCCTGATCGGCTAATACCTTGGCCCCCAACAAATCCAATTCTCCGGTAGTGAGCCCCGGACACAAGGAATTAGCCATTTCCTGCAGAGTAAGAGCCACGATCCGGCCGATTTCCTGCATTTTTTGTAATTCCCTGTCATTTCGTATAATCATATGCTATCCTCTCAAAAGCGGCTTTGCCGCAAGGGATTAGGGAGTAGGACAATTTCTTATTTTTATTACGTTGTTGTGCTGTAAGTTACCAATAGGATTGATAAAAATTAAGCGATAATATAAAAGGAAAGAGCCTCATTTTGTCGAACTTAATTAATAACTGACGCAAATAATCAACATAAAGTAAGAATTTAATTCAATCCTTTTCGCGAAACGAAAAGCCACAATTTCTGTCTTCAGTCTTCTGTCTTCCGGCTTCCGGCCTCTGACATCTGAAATATGGAGCGATGTTTATGGAACGGCAATTTTTTGCCTCATCAAAGCAGACAAAAAAATATCGGTCTCTGCCTCTTTTCTTCTTGGGTTTGGTAATTTTTGCCGGATCGATAATAATCTTCGGGCTCCTTTGGGGGCTGATTTCTTTTCGTTCCCAAGCCCCGGTAGAGCAGGCTACTGCTGTCCCGCTCTTGATTTTTTTGCTTGCCATCTTTTTAGCCAGCTTGATTGTCAGCCTGATCAACAAAGGGCAAAACCTTGCTCCTTCCGTTTCGCTTGCCCTTTTTGTTTGGATATTCAGCTGGGTTATATCCGAAGGCGGGCATTTTTCTTTTGGCGGGTTTTTACTTAAACTGATTTGTGCTTTGCTGGCAGCAGTTTTACCTTGCTTTGTTGCAAGATTTTTTAGCAAAAAATCCGACCGGCAGCAAGCGAGAAATTATCTTTCCCCTGCCGCCCGCGGCCCCAAAATCCCCCAGCCCCGGGGCAGTAAAAAAAGGCTGGTCAATCTGGATGAAAGAGAAAGCCCCACCAGCTTAGGACAGGCTCTAAATAGTATCCAAAGCAGGCTCTCTCCACTAAAGAATGATATGGACGATGATGATTAGGCACTTACTCCCGAAATTCTGCGTAAAATGGCAAAATTCTCGTGCCGCCGTATTCCAGCTCCTACTCAACACTCAAAACTCAACACTCAACACTCAAAACTCCGGCTTGTCCGGGTTAGGGGGTATGGGTTTGTAGGCTAGTGTTATGAGTTTTGTTGGGTATATATATTAGCTGTTCTTTTCAGTTTCCATAAGAACACCCCTCTGCCTAGGAGGGGTGTTCTTGCATGAAGATGTCAAAATCCGAAACAGGCAGTTTTTGCCTTAATAAGGTTTTTGCGAAGCAAAAATGACCAGTTCTGCTCCCTACTCCCTACCCCAGATAAACTGGCAAAGCATTCAAAAACAAATTAGACACGGATAAAGTGTATTTTGTGACTTTTTTTGTTCGAATTTGAGAGCTTAGTTCCTAACAAGCACCGCCCAGATCCGGGCAAAGGCTTGTCGGATAACCCCGCCCAGAGTGTATCGTTCCACAGCCTCGCCGGCAACCAGG
>WRHF01000141.1 GCA_009783415.1 Clostridiales bacterium | reverse complement strand
CTGTAAAACGCCTGTGACTTTTTGCTCATCTTGGTTTTCTGATATGAAATAGTTATAAACACGTGTTTCAAAGATTTTATTGGCAACTTTCACCTTGCCGTCTGAATTTTTGAAAAAGCCATACATATAACCCAGATTTATAGTGGCATTGTCAATATTGAAACTCTTTTCTGCTCCTATAAACAGCAAGTCATATAGGAAATCATATAGCTTTTTATTATTTTCAATGTTTTTAATCAAATCATCAAACAGGGTGCTTTTTTCAACAAGGATTATATTCAAAGCCCCCTGCACGCCGCCTGGCGTCCAGTTTTTGTCAAGTTTTTCGTCAATATGCTGGCAAATTCTTGATACCAGAAATGGATAGCCGCTTGTAAACCTGTAAATCTCTTCAGATATAGCTTCAATATCCATGCCTGTGTTATGGTCTGTCTCATATTCGGTTAGCATAGTCGCTATTTCAGTTTCAGAAAATGACATATCAATCCCAAAATCTACAGCTATATTCCATGGTGAATTATATATCTTATTCTCCCCGCCTGCCGGCTGATAAGTTCCCTCGCTCATGATTTTAAGCTTGATGTTCTTGATATCGTATACTCCTGCCAGGATCACGCTGTGAAATGTATAGTCTTTAGCTTTCTCACGTTCTAAATATTTGTTACGCAACATACCCAGAAAATGCAAGAATATTTGATTATTACTCGTCTTGTCAACCTCGTCTATCATCAGTATGACCTTTTTATCTCTGCACATTTTTGTGATATGCTTGCCCAATTCCCGAAAATTCGAGATGCCGTCAGCCGGCCAGCTTTCAATGTATTCACTGGGAGGGTAAGTAAATTTCAGGGAATCATAAATCAATTCCAAGAACATCCGGCAAAAAGCCTCCGGCGACTGAAAATCCTCATCATCAACCCCCTCAAAACTAATTGATGCGACAGTATATTCATCATTTATCGTTTCTTCAAGCTGATGAAGGGTGGTCGTTTTTCCGTACTGTCTGGCACGGTTTATGGTAAAGTATGAGCCGTAATCAACCATAGCTTTAATCTCGGCAAGTTTCTTGCTGGTATCAACCATATAATGCTTATTTGCTATGCACAACCCGGCTACATTAAATCTACGCATATATCAATACCCCCTTTTATTACCTCTAGATGGTACTGCTTTATCATATGCTAAAAATAGCTTTCTGTCAAGATTGACCATACTCTGGCTGGCTTATAACTACAATAGCAAATATATTATCTGAAAATGCAGGAAAATGACATGAACTGAGAGAAATCATTGTTCATGTCATTTTTTGGCATAAAATGTCTCAAAATACAAAAATAGAGAATTAAGGAGGTAAGCAAAAATGCAGGATGGTGAAGTGAAAGCAAAAGTTTTGGAGAGAAATACGAATGCTCCGATCCCGAAAGTAAATAATATCGTTGTTTTTATCCGCTTTAGTGATAGCCAGTATTTTGGCAGCAGAAGTTTTTATGAGGGATTTCTGAACACAAATGAATACTCAATGCGCAACTATTTCAGCGAAGTATCCTATGGCCGGACCGAAGTCAACTCTTATTTTCACTGGAGTACATCGGAAATCCTTGCCTACACGGATTCTTATCCGAGAAGCTATTATCAGCCCTATTCGGCGGCCAATCCCGATGGCTATACTACCAATACCGACCGTTTTGCCAGAGAATGGACTTTGCTGAGTAATGCCTTGCAAACTGTGGAAAGCAATACCCTGCCAAACCGGGAAAATGCCGGAGATATCTATACCCTGACATTTATAGTATTCGGACCGAACGGAGAGATGGGGGGAACCTTGTGGCCGCATATGAATATTTTGCCTGACAATTATTCCCTGAAAATCAATGGAGAAACTTTGAGCAGATATATGCTACTATCCGATATGACTTTATCAATGGAGTATTCTTTCATGGCAAATGACCCTTGCCGGGTAGCCTGCCATGAAATGGGCCATATTTTGGGCGCTCTTGACCTGGAGGGAATGGTCGGCGGAATGCAGCCGGTCGGGCCCTGGGATTTGATGGGGAGCGGTTTTGGGCATATGACGTCATATATAAAGGAAAGATTTGGTAAATGGATCGGTCCTATTCCGGTGATAACAAATAACGGAAGATATACCCTCCTGCCAACAACTGCTGTGATGACTTCCACAGTACCTAATTGCTACAGGATCAATTCTCCTCATAGTTCGGAAGAGTATTTTATGGTAGAATACCGCAAAAACACAGGGCCGATCGAAGGTGTTTTTCTTAACGGGATGCCTTATAACAGCGGGCTGATCATTTACCGGGTCAATGAAAGAGGTTATTATCCGGTCAATAATTTTCATGTTTATGTTTTGCGGAAAAATGACAGCCAGTCTTATACCGATCTGCAAAATGCGGCCTTGAATCAAAGCAATCAAGCGGCGGGATCAAATCCGGAGTTCAGGATCCATCTGGCCGACGGAAGAGCGGCCGGGATAGATATCAGTAACTTTGTCATTGATCCGCAAAATGAGACAATATCTTTTACTGTCGGGTTTTTCCAGCCGGCCTCCGGAGTGCAGCTTTCCGGTCTATTCAGCCCCGGCGGCAGGGCGAACGCAGTTTTGACCTATCCGGGATCGGCGCCCTTGTACCCGCCGGATGCAGCATATCAATGGCAGCATGCCAACAATAGCGCAGGCCCCTGGGAGGATATTACGGGAGCGGCTTTATCTTCCTATACATTTGCCGCGGGGGATTCCAATAAGTATTTCCGGGTCATTGTCGAGGGCGGCGCAGGCGACATTCAGGGCGGAAGTATTATGAGCGCCCCGATTCATTGCGATCCCGTTTTTATCAACGCTGTCAGGATATTTAACAGACCGGCCCAGGTCGTAGTACTTATGGCTGGTGTTGCCTATAGCGGGCCTGTTATCGATCCGCAAGTCACCTACCAATGGCAGCGTATGCTAAATGGTGAGTTTAAAAGTATTCCGGTGAATATACCGGGAGCAACGACCTCCACATATATATTGACACCAAAAGATGCGGGCTCATCTATCCGGGTCGCCGTCAGCGGGACCGGGGTCAATGTCCAAACCGGAACTGTCTATAGTAGTTTTATAATATGTAATAATACAACGCTCCCTTGTATAACAGATGTAAAAATAAAAGGAAGCGTGAAAGAGGGCGAAAAACTGGAATCATTTGTCACCTATTCAGAGCTGATCAAAAAGCCGATAGTAGAATACCAGTGGCTTTACTATACTAAAGGCAATATAGGCAGGCCTATACCGGGTGCGGTTTCGGAGACATATGTTGTTCAAGCCGCCTATGCCGGTATGACTATCCAGCTAGCTGTCCGGGGAACGGGTGTGAATGTAGATCCGAGCGCTGTTCTTAGTAATCAACTGAATGAGTCGTTGGTCCGGGTTTTGTAAAGATCCGCGTAAGTCGGTAAGTAGAAAAATATAAATAAGTAAAAAAAGGGGGGTGGGTAAAGTGGATCAAAAAAGAACTTTATTAAATGTTCATAGTCGGCAGTGGATAGTAGGCATTATGCTCTTTATCGTAATGGCGGCGCTTTTTTTAGCGGCGCCGCTGATAACGGCAGCAGGCAAAGCTCCCGCAAGCGGGACAAAAAGCCTTGCTACCTATTCATTTACCGGTTCAGGCTGGGCTACCTTTGGTATTGTCTTGCCAAGAGGGGAAGCTTTTGAGGGGCTGCAGGTTGAAGGCCTGACTACCCAGACCGATATCAAGAATCTTTGGCCGGACGGTTCCATCCGTTATGCTATTTTGACGGTTTACATAGAGGAAGCGGGCGATTATGAGATTTTGGAGAGTGTGCCGGCGATGGGAACCTTTTCCCCGGCAATTCCTGATGCTTGCCTTACTTTAAACATTGAGAGTGATGGACCGGGTTCCGCCCTAGTCGCCTATAGATCCGACCTGCCCCGGACGGTAAGCTCGGATCCTTGGCTGGATGGGCCGCTTGTGAAAGAATGGCGGATCCGGGATGTCCCGAAAAATAGCGGCGAGGAACATCCCTTCCTGACAAATATCTGGGATGTGCGAATATACAGCGACGGTACCGGCACGGTTGACACGACGGTGGAGAATATCCGTGACGTTGCGGCGGCCGACGCGGTTGTCTACGCGGCGGAAATAATTCTGAACAATGTACCTGTTTATCATCACGACGCAACAAAGCCGGGGCCCAATCCGCTGACCAGTTGGGAAGGTGATCAATTTGGTTACACAAGCGCCGCGAACGGACTGATAAACGGTAATTATATCCGGCTGACCTCCGGACCTCAAGCCGGGCAGATCGGTGTGGTTAGCGGCGTATGGGATAATTACAGAATCAGCGTTTACCCGATGCGTTTTGATCCGCCGCTGCAGTACGATGTGGGATGGGAGAGCGTCTTTTATCATCAGTACGGTTCCCGCTGGCATAGGGTTTTTGCCACGGCGGACTTTGCAAAGGCCGAGGTGAAGACGGATTTTGCCCCCTTTATCGAAGCGAACGCCATACCAAAGTACCTGCCGACAGTCAGCAGCATGGCGGAATCCGCCGTCAACGAAGGGGCTTGGCAAAATTTTGATGTTTTGGGCTTTGGCATTATGGTCCCCTCTGTGGGAATGGCCGGCGGCCGGCCGGAAATCGGCCTTTATCCCGAGTGGGCGGCCCGCTATCTGGCCCACGGAACGCCGGAACTAAAAAAAGAGACATTGGCTTACGGCGATTTGGCCGGAGCGTTTTCGGTGCATTTCAGCAAAAACGATACCGGCCAAATCGTCACCATCGACGAGAACCCGGATTACTGGCCGGATAGGCGTTCGAATACGGGTAATAAACCCCTGAACAATCTGCGCGGCTCTTCGGTACGCGCCGACAGCGAGCATAAGACTTCCCAGGCCTACATCCCCTATCTTGTCAGCGGAGGCCGGTATTACAGTGATGAAATGCTGTTCCATGCCCATTATTCCTTGATGAATATCTGGCCCTATTGGTCAGGCTGGCCGCGCGGCGCGGACGGCATGATGTGGGGTCTGGCCCATCGCGGCTATGCCTGGTGTTTCCGGGATGTGGCGGATGCCGCTTACTATCTTCCGGATGATTCTGAATACAAAGACTTTTTTATGCGCATAGTGAAAGCAAATTTGCAAAACCTGGACACTTATGCTGCCGAACTGAACTCCCCGCTGGGTTTTGTAGAGTTTGGCGCCGTCTTTCCTGACACCGGCAGAAATATCGGTTACGCCCAATCAGGGCTGTGGCAGAATACCTATTTTGCCTGGTCACTGGATCATGCGATCTCACAAAACGACACCGATGCGGGTGTTGAGATGCTTAAGGAGACATTGCGTTCGGTGCTGGGGGCGCTGACCAACGGCCCGGCGTTTCTGCCGGAATATGCCGGTTACCCCTATTTAGACATTGGGACGCATCAGAACAAGCAAATTGAGATGTTTAAAACCTGGGGAGAGGTCTTTGAGGCTACCTTTCGCAATCCGGATAATACTTTGATCGCACCTCATTCGTGGGTGGGCTATTACGGGCCCGAATTACGGATCGCCTCGATTCTGGGGAAAAAGTACGGTCTGCCCGGCGCTACCGGGGCTTATGACTTTGTAATGACTATGGAAGACGGCCGCCCGGGCAGTTTTATGAGAAGCCTGAATGAGCGGTCGGCCTTTGCCATTGCTGATCAAAAGGCGGCAAAGCCTGAGATGGACGCCGAACCGGTGGAGATCCGGATTAATGATGTACTTTATAGTCCGGACGATATACCGCCGGAGATACCGGCCGGCCAGGTTTTCTGGTTCGAGGCACTGATCAAGAACACCGGCACGGAGCCATGGATTGACGATGGTGCAATCGACCATCATCCGGCCACGTTGCTAAGCCGTGCCCCGGACTACAACTCGACCTTCGGCGCCTTTCTGGTTACGCCCTTCAGGGGCTATTCGGTTCAACCCGGCGGCATTCATTCATTTCATTCGTCGTTGATGGCGCCGTCTACTCCCGGCACTTACACTGTGAAATGGCAGTTGGCTGACTGGGCGCCGCTTAGCATAGTCAGATACTGGGATTGGACTGCCGCGCCATTCTTTGGGCCTGAGATTTCCTTAACTGTTAAGGTGGTTCCCCGAATCGATTCGCCGCCATCGACCCCACCACGCCAACCGGGTGTAGTTGATGAATTTGACCTGGAGTATTGTGGCAGTTTCGTGTTACCCAGATTGCCCGGCGCCAACGATGATGTGGCAACCTACCGGCAAAGCGGCATCGCACTTAGAGATGCAGACGGCGAACAGCGTTTGATCCTGACTGCCGGTACCTATGACCAAACCCTGTACGAGGTAGCCATTCCCGCTTTTGGCAAGATTGCCGGCTCTGACACATCCGCTGTGCCCCAAGCCGAGCTGCGCACCGTGTTCGGGGAGCTGCCTAAAGTGTCCGGTGAATATACAAACGGTACCATGTGGTACGACCGGGATGCGGAGCTGCTGTATTGGACCAACAATCACAGCTACTACACCCCAACCTCGGCAGGCATCACCTTCCCCACCCTACGCTCTGCCAGCCTGGCCGGTGGCGCCATCACCGAAAAAAATCAATGGTTGCAGCCACTTGATCTTGGTGATGCCCCCGACAAGTCCTTCTGGGGTGGTGTAACCAACATTCCTGAAGGTTTCGCCGCGGCCTACACCGGCGGTAAAACCCTGGGGATGGGCTTTGGTGGCGCATATTCCAATGGCGCCAACGCATACAGTTACGGGCCATCCCTGGCCGCGGTGTCCCTGCCAAGCACCGGTGGAACCATGGATATGCAACCGGTTTTCTACTATCCGCGATCCAACCCCGCTACCAGGGATGGCAACTATTTCCGCAGTGCAGGCCCGGAGGGTAATCCCGCCAGTCCGTGGGAGGGTACATGGACCAGCGGTGATACGACAGGCAGTGGTGTGTTCATTGATCTGCCTGATAAAAAGGGCTACATCTCTTTTGAGCGGCAGGCGATTGGCCGGATTGGTTATGACTATGGCGGCATCAATTGGCATGGTCAGTATCAAAATGTCTGGAAGTTCTATGACTACGAGACCCTGGGGAAAGCCGCCTCGGGCGCTACCGGCAAAGAGGGCCTTGTGCCGTCAAGCGTTACTTACCCGGATCTGCCTAACGATGCCACCAGCGCTAATCAGCAGATTGCCGGATCAGTGTTTGATCCGGATTCTCGCCTGCTTTATGTCTACAGCCTGAAGAGTGTGAGCCGCAGTGGCTACTATAATCCGCTGCAGCCGGCGGTACACGTCTACCGCGTGAAAGAAGATACCGCTTTCGTCAGCGGCAAAATCAAATCCTATAACCCCACTGATCCTACAACCATCCAACTGATGAAGGGTAAGAATATTATCTATACGGCAACTATAAGCAAAACTGAGAACTCCGGCCAGGTGGAGCAGGAATTTACTTTTGCCAAAGTAGCCCCGGATAACTACGACCTGGTTATTAACAAAGCAGCTCATACCAAATTCACTGTGCAAAATCTGATTGTGGGCGCTGAAGGATTGGATTTGACCGAAAATAGCTGCCCGGAGGTACAACTGATGACTTTACGCTGCGGCGATATCAACAGCGATGGTCTGATCAATGATGCCGACTTGACCATTTTATGGCGGGAAGGCAATTATAATAGGAAGGCAATTGAAGCAGAAAACAGTTTATGCGATCTGAACGGCGACGGCTTGATCAATGATGCCGATTTGACCATACTCTGGCTGACTTATAACTATAACAGGGGAGCAATTGTTATTGACTAGTGGCCCGCAACATTTAAAGTTTTATAAAATCAGTCCTAACGTCATCCCGGACCTGATCCGGGATCCCCTGCTTGCCTCCGGGGAATTCCGGGTCAGGCCCTAAATGACGGGAAAATGAAAGTGCAATGTTTTAGTAGCTTACGAACTCGTTTCGTAAATAAAAAACAAGAATTTTGTTCAATAGTTTTCGCGAAGCGAAAAGTTACCCACATTCTGATTTCTGAATACTGAATCCT
>WRHF01000140.1 GCA_009783415.1 Clostridiales bacterium | reverse complement strand
TTTATAATAAGAAGGACGAGCCATCCGGACCGGACAAAAGATTTATTATCAGCGATAAAATCAAAGAAGTGCTGGAAACGGAAGAACATGTCCAATATATTAATGGCTACCCCGACAGCACAGTACGCCCGAACAACAAAATTACCCGGGCTGAGGTTGCAATTATATTCTGGCGTTTGCTCAAAACTCCGGAAAAGGACGATGTTGTAGCTAATACCTTCAGCGATCTAAAAGGGGATGAATCATATGCCCAGGCGGTGAAGTATTTGGCAAAAATTGGTATTTTGCAGGGCTATGAAGATGGCAGCTTCAGGCCATCTCAAGGGATCACCAGGGCTGAGTTTGTGGCTATCGCCTGCCGTTTTGATGATTTGGAAAACAGTAATAGCAACCCCTTTACAGATCTTGCCGGAAGCCATTGGGCCTATGCCTATATCATTTCGGCTTATCTGAAAGGCTGGATCAGCGGTTACCCTGACGGGGAATTTAAACCGCAAAACGGGATCAGCCGGGCTGAGGTTGTTAAGATTGTCAATTGTATGCTGGGACGTGGAATAAAGCTAGCTGATTTACCGGAAGATCTACCCAGCTATACAGATCTTAAGCAGTCTCACTGGGCCTATTGTGAAATTATGGAGGCAACTGTTTCTCATGAATTTGAACGTCAAGAGGATGGCTGGGAGATTTGGAAATAATTAGAAAAATATTGTAAGACAAGGAGAGAAGACACTATGTTCAAAAGCCATGTTTTACTGGTTGTTTTGCTTGTTATTATTATATTGTTTGCCTTATCCGCTGTGGCTTTTGCGGATGATTTCGAAATCCCACCATATCCGGATCCTCCCGATGGTGATATTGTCACTATGGAGTATGCTGCTTCTTATCTGCTTATGTATGCCGGTTTAGACGTAACCCAGCTTGGTGTCTATCCCAGAGACCATATTTCTATGGCCAAGAACGTAGGCCTCTTTGAAGGCGTAGATTTTATCCAGGGCGCCGAATGCAGCCTTGAGGATTATCTGAAAATGGCTGCTAATCTGGAGCCCCTGTATAATAACATGAGCAGCGTGCCGCAGGCTCCGTTTTTCTATGACGGCATGGCTCAACCCACTTTTAGACGAAGTGAAGCCGTTCGTTTTGTGGTCTATGTGGAAAGCAGATATGACACCGATGGCGATGGCAAGCTTGACCTGATCAAAGCCGTTGTCCAAGTTCCCAAGTCTGCCCTTGACGGCGCCAAATTCGGCGCTGTCGCCGAATTTATCCCCTATTCCGCAGGTACCAATAGCGAAAACTATTCTGCATATATAGCTGCAGCCGGCAGTACATTTGATCAAACCAAACTCTATGCCCAACCTCCGGCCCGTGTTCCCGCAGGCATAGCCACTACCGCAGCGCATGCCGCCGTGGCAAACCCCAGCGATTGGCAATACTATTATGGCGCCAATGCTACAGGCAGCGTCAACTGCTATACCACCAGAACCAGCTATGACTACTACCTGGCCCGCGGTTTTGCTGTCGTCCTCTCCGCAGGCAGAGGCACGGCCCAATCCGAAGGTATCTCCACCTGCGGCTCCGACCTGGAAATTGATGGTTTTAAAGCCATCATCGACTGGCTGAACGGAGATGCCGTAGCCTATACCAACAAAACAGATAATATAGAGATCAAAGCCGATTGGTCAAACGGCAATCTCGGTATGACCGGTACTTCTTATGGCGGAACCACCCAGTTCGGTTTGGCCGCCACCGGCGTCAAAGGTTTAAAAGCCATCATTCCCGTTGCAGGTGTCGCCAGTTGGTATGAGTATAGTTTCATGCAGGGCGCCCCCAATAACAGCACCCTGCCCTATACCGAATACCTGGCTTTTTATGTCAACAGCCGCCTTCACAACAATGCTCCCTTCGGTGATACCAGCCGGACCGAGTATAACACAGCCATTCAAACTACGGATAATGAAACCCTCCGCAGTTATTATGGCCGCTATCTACGTCAAATCCAGGATGATCAAATCGCCAGTACCGGCGACTACTTCGACAATCACTGGTCAAGCCGTGACTACATGGAGACCGATTACGGCTATTTTGACTGGTCCAAGATCAAAGCCCCGGCTTTTATTGTCCACGGGACCAACGACAGGAATGTACGTACCAAGCAGTCTGACCTCATATTCCAAACCTATAAGAAAGCCGGCGTCACCGCCAAACTGCTTTGGCATCAGGGCGTTCACACTACTCCTTCTAATTTCCAAATCGGCGAATACCACTACAGGGAGATCATAAACAAATGGTGGTCCCGTTACTTATACAACATGCCTAACGGGATCGAGAATTACCCCGCTGTTACCTGGGAAAGCAGTGTAGACGGTACCTGGTATACCTTTGACAGCTGGGAATCCGCCGATACCGAAATCTTTAAAAAGGACGATGTGGTAGCTGTTCCCTTTACTACTATCAACAGCTACTATTCAAGCCATAGCCCCGCCATTTCCAGCTCTAACTTCCGTAACTATTTCATGCGGGCTGATACACCTCATAGCACCGTCATCTCCAAAAAGCTGACCGAAAGCTATATCATCAAAGGCGCTATGGAAATTAAAATCAGGGCTGCAGTTGACAATCTGATCATCAGCCCCGAAGAATACATAGAACCCGAACCTGATTATCCCGATCCGGGCAGATTAAGTATTTACCTTGACGAAGAATATCAGCTCGACTGGGATGCCATTGACGAAGGTCTTGAATCCGGCGATATTGAGCAAGGCGACGTTATGGGTCTGATGAGAGACTATCCCTCTGCCGCCCTTCTCGAAGAGCTGCAGCCGACTCCGGAAGCTGAAGCCGCTACCGCCATCAGCAGGGGCGACAACCTCATCATTTCCGCCATGCTGATAGAAATCAGCGACACCCCCTTCTTGAATTACACAGGATCAGGAACGAGAACTGTGGTAAGCGGCGGGATCTGGTATGGCGACGGCATGAGCAACGGCAACATCACCGAATTCACCCAAGTCGCAGCCACCCAGAATACCCTTACCGGTAAATACTACAAAGAATTTGCCTATGGCTGGATGGATCTGGCCAACCCCAGCGCCAAGTACAACTCCGCCAGCGCTCATAGGAAAGACCGGGTCGATCTGGTACCGGGCCAGTTTTATGATTATACCTTGTACCTGATGCCCACCATGCATACGGTAAGAGCCGGCAATGAACTGGCTTTGGTTATCTTTTGCCAATTCCCGGGCCAATATGGCGGCCCCTCAAATGCCCAAGGTCATTATACCATCACCATCGACAACGCGGTTACCGGAGGCAACTTATTCCGTGACCCCGTCAATACGGTCCAATTCTTAGATACCGACGAAACTACCGTACTGGCTACCCAATATATCCCTGATAATAATCTGATCAAATTGGCAACTGTACCGGTCATTGCCGATACCATCACCCATACCTTTGCCGGTTGGACTGTTAAAGGCGAAACCGCTAAATTCGATTTGACGACCGCGATCGATAAGGACTACAACCTGGTACCGCTGATGGTCGAAAGACCCGATCTGGCTACTATTGTAGTCCAGGATGTTGTCACATCGCCGGGCGGCACCGTCAATGTTACCTACAGCATCACCAATAATGTCAACGGCTTCACGACCCTGGAATTGGATCTGCCCTATGACAGAACTATCTGCTGGCCCACAGTTATCACTCCCAGCGTCATCCTCAATAGTGGAGGCACCGGCGCCTTTGCAGCCAACCCGTCTTATGGCGGCGCTGATCTTGCCAAAGTTACCTTTGCCAGCTTCGACAAAGTACTGGGCGATGGCCTGCTCTTCACCGTCACCTACCAGGTGGCTGCCGGCACTCTTGCCGTAGAAACTGTTTTGGATGTTGATCTGATAAGGGCTACCCTGCTCACTGCGGGTGCATATAACAACATCCATATCAAAGTCAAGCCAGGAACAATGGTTATCGGCAAGCTGGGCGACATCAACGGCGACGGCCTGGTCACTCCCGAAGATGCCATGCTCTTACTGCAAATGATTGTCGGCCTGATTCCCTGGACGGAAAGAGCTCTCCGCTTCGGCGACATCAATGGCGACGGCATAGTAGACACCAGCGACGCAGCCCTGATCCTCCGCATGGTAGTCGGCGGCTGATGACAATTGACAATTGACAATTGACAATTGTTGCAGGTTTTGCATCGCAAAACAATTGAAGTAAAACCATCTATTTCGGCAAAAAAAAGGATGCAGCCTCTGGCTGCGTCCTTTTTGAATGCCACCTTGGTGTAACAACAAAAAATATTCTGCACCCTACTCACTACCCCAGATAAACTGGAAAAGTATCCTTATAGGCCCAATTCATCCGTCATCCCGGGCTTGACCCGGGATCCCCTGTAGGTTCCTGAAGGTGACATGTATATTGTGACTTTTTTTGTTCAAATATGAGAGTTTACTCCCTACTCCCTTTAATAATAAAAGAGGAAATAAACAGTTTATGTAGAAGAAATATGAATAAATAGGATTATATAACAAATTTGTAAAAGTTTACCTTAATTCAATGGTTTTACTTTCTATCTATCTCATACTATGAATGGGCATTTCACTGCACTTATGTTTTGTAAGAGAAAGGGGGGATATGCCAAACCAGAAGACAGAAGTCAGAAGACAGAGATCAGAAGATAGTTTTGTTTTTTGGCTGCGCCATCCGTTAATAATTTTAAAAAGGAGAGATGAGTTTAATGATTAAAAAACGTGTTTTGCCGCTTACCCTGTTTATTGTTATTATGTTATTTGCATTTTCTATTGCCTTTTCTGCTTCGGCTGCCCCGGATGATTTTGAAATCCCTCCCTATCCGGCGCCTGCGGGAGAGCCTGTCACTATGGAGTATGTTGCTTCCTACCTGCTTCAAAGCACCGGCCTAAAAACAAGCCAGCTGGGTGTGTACCCCAGGGATCACATTTCTATGGCCGGGAGCGTTGGCTTGTTTGAAGGTGTGGATTTTGTCCAGGGCGCCGAATGCAGCGACGAAGACTACCTGAAAATGGCCACCAATAGCCTGCCCCTATTCAAGGCTATGAATGCCGCACCGATGGCCCCGTTTTTCTATGATGGCGCCGCCCAGCCCATCTTTGATTATAATGAGACAGTCACCTTTGTCGTCTATGTGGAAAGTAATTATGATACCGATGCAGACGGCAAGCTCGACCTGATCAAAGCCATAATCCAATTACCCAAATCCGCCCTGGAAGGCCAGAAATTTTCTTCTGTTTTTGAATCATACCCCTATGCCTCGGGCACCAACCCCGATAATGATATCGTCTTGGCCGAGGCTCCTCCCGGCAGTACCTTTGACTTGAATAGCCTATATTCCCAGCCCCCGGCCCGTGTCCCGGCAGGACTTGCCACTACCGCCGATCATGCTCAAGCGGCGGATTCCCGGGACTGGATCTACTATTACGGCACCGCTGCCACCGGTAATGCCAATATGTATTCGACCAGGCGCAGTTTTGACTACTATCTGACCCGCGGTTTTGCCGTGGTCCAATCCACCGGGCGGGGTACCCAGCAATCCGAAGGTATCACGACCTGCGGCTCCGATGTGGAGATCGATAGCCTACAGGTGATCATTGACTGGCTGAACGGGGATGCCAAGGCCTATACCAACAAAACCGATAACATAGAAATCAAGGCCGACTGGTCCAACGGCAATGTGGGCATGACCGGTACTTCTTATGGCGGAACCACCCAATTCGGTTTGGCCGCCAGAGGCGTCAAGGGCTTAAAAGCTATCGTCCCCGTTGCCGGTATTGCCAGCTGGTATGAGTACACCAATGACATGGGCGCTTATGACAGGCTGGAATATACCCAATCCCTGGCCTGGTATGTCAATAGCCGCTTTCGTAATAATGCCGTCTATGGTGATACCAGTACTACCGATTACGATAATACCATCAGGGACATATTCGGCCGCTACCTGCGTCAGCTCAGGACTGACCAAGCGACTGCCACCGGTGATTACAGCGATCATTGGATGGTGCGCGACTATACGGATACCCAATACGGCTTCTTTGACTGGGCCAAAATCGACTGCGCAGCCTTGATAGTTCACGGAGTTAACGACGACAATGTACGCACCAAACAGTCCGACCTGATGTATCAAGCCATGCTGAAAGCCAAAAAACCTGTCAAATTGATCCTGCACCAGGGCGCCCATATCACCCCAAATACCTTGATGACCGGTAAATACCAGTATAGGGATCTCCTCAACAGATGGTGGAGCCACTTCTTATATGACGTGGATAATGGGATCGAGGATATGGACCCCGTTTCTGTAGAAAGCAATATTGACGGCGTCTGGCAATATTATGATAGCTGGGATGGCATAAAAGACGAAATCTTCAAACATCCCGATCCGGTCGCAAAACCTTTTACCACCATCAACAGCTATTATTCCAGCCATAGCCCCGCCATCGTAGCCAACAATTTCCGTAACTATTTCTTCGCGGCTGAAACACCCCATAGCACCATTATCGCCAAGAAACTGAGCGAAAGCTTCACAGTCAAAGGCGCTATGGAAGTTACACTTAAGGCGGCTGTCGATGATTTAATCCTTCCCCACCCCGAGGAATTCATAGCGCCCCCGCCGGATCTTCCTGAACCGGGTGTCTGGGGCATTTACTTAAATGAAGAAGGCGGCTTGAATTGGGATGCCATAAACCAGGGCTTGGAAGCAGGCGAGATTGAACACGGCGATGTAATGATGCTGATGAGAGATTATGGTTTTCGTCCAAACGATACCGCACCGCCTCCGGAGGCAGAAGCCGCTACTGCCGTCAGCAGAAGAGATAATCTGACAATGAATGCTATACTTGTGGAAATCAGCGATGAACCCTTCAGGGCTTATCCCACCAATTCAACATCGTATACCACGGTAGAAACAGGCGGCGTCTGGATGGGCGCCGGCTTAAGTAACGGCAACCTGCAAAAAATCGCCCAAACCAATGCTGCCCAGAATCCGCTCAACGGCGCCTACTATAAAGTAATCGCCTATGGCAAAATGGATTTAGCTAACCCCAACGCCAAGTACGATTCCCATACTGCCCACAGAAAAGACAGCGTTGATCTGGAACCCGGTAAGTTTTATGACTACACCCTATATATGCAACCCACCGTACATACAGTAAGAGCCGGTCATACCCTGGCTTTGGTAATATTTGCCTATTATCCGGGCAAAGGCGCCCAGCAACCCACTACAGCCCAAGGCCAGTATACCATCACCATTGACAATTCATCTATCATCGGCCGCTTCCCCAATGATCCCATTAACACGGTGGAATTCCTGGGAATTGACGGTGCTACCGTACTTGCCACCCAGCTTATCCCTGACGGCAACAATATTGATTTAACCAAGGTACCGGTCATAGCCAATACCCTCACTCATAGATTTGCCGGTTGGGCTATCAAGGGAGAAACCGGAGAATTTGACTTGGCGACTATCATCAA
Source organism: Clostridiales bacterium (assembly GCA_009783415.1). GTDB lineage: Bacteria > Bacillota > Dehalobacteriia > UBA4068 > UBA4068 > WRHF01. Next base: position 748 of record WRHF01000140.1, on the reverse strand, counting down.
TAAGGACTACACCCTGGTACCAATAATGGTTGAAAGATCCGACCTGGCCACTATCGAAGTCCTGGACGTTGTCACAGATCCGGGCGGAACCGTAAATGTTACCTACAGCATCACCAACAATGTCAATGGCTTCACAACCTTTGACTTGGAGCTGCCCTATGACAGAACTATCTGCTGGCCCACAGCTATCACTCCCGGCGCCATCCTGGATAGCGGAGGCAGCGGCGCTTTTGCAGCCAATCCGTCCTATGGCGGCGCTGATATTGCCAAAGTCACATATGCCAACTTCGATAAGATAGCCGGCGATGGCCTGCTCTTCACCGTTACCTATCAGGTAGCTGCCGGTACTCCTGCTGTGGAGGCGCTTTTGGATGTCAATCTCAAAAGAGCTACCGTATTGGTAGCTGATGCCTATTCTGACATCCATATCAAGGTCAAACCCGGAAAAATGGTTATCGGCAGGTTAGGCGACGTCAACGGCGACGGCTTGGTCACTCCCGAAGATGCCATGCTCTTACTGCAAATGATAGTAGGACTGGTTCCCTGGACAGACAGAGCTCTCCGCTTCGGCGACATCAATGGCGACGGCATAGTAGACACCAGCGACGCAGCCCTGATCCTCCGCATGGTAGTCGGAGGCTGATTCAGAAGTCAGAGATCGGAGGTCAGAATTTGTTGTTTTTACCTAGTACCATGTGTCAACTAAATCTCTACAAAATCAGTCCTAACGTCATCCCGGACTTGATCC
>WRHF01000139.1 GCA_009783415.1 Clostridiales bacterium | reverse complement strand
CCAAAATGACATTTTTTATTATAAAATTACTCAATTTCATCAGGATTTTGCATGACTAAATGCTTATCAGTTGTATTTAGTCATAACAAAGTCGAAATTAACTTTTCAGCTAACCTCATGGCTTCTTCCGCCTCAGCCATAATTCTTTCTTCGTCCATAAATAGAGCTTGGCCTTTGCTAACCAGCAATTTACCGTCAATAATTACACTGTCTACATCATGGCCGCAGGCCGCATAGACCAGATGCGAAATCAGATTATTGGCCGGGCAAAAATGGGGTTGGTCAATGTTCAGCAAAATCAGGTCGGCCAAATTGCCCGGAGCTAAAATCCCCAAATCATCCCTGCCCAAAGCCCCGGCCCCATTGACTGTGGCCAGCTGCAAAACCTTGGCAGCCGGCAGGGCCTCCGGGTTCAAGTCCCGCACTTTGGCTCCAAAAGAGGCCAGGCGCATTTCCTGGAACATATCCAGCTTATTATTGCTGCAAGCGCTGTCGGTGCCCAAGGTCACATTCAGGCCGGCGGCTAAAAAACTGTTCACAGGCGCAATCCCGCTGGCCAGTTTCATATTGCTGGATGGGTTATGGGCTATGCTTACCTGATGAGTCTTCAGCAGGGCAATTTCCTCATCGTCTATATAAACCCCATGGGCAGCCAAAACCTGCCTGCCACTGAAAAACCCAATATTTTCCAATAATTTAGTAGGGCTGGTTTGATATTTTTGCCGGATCTGCTCTAATTCGTTTTGGGTTTCCGCCAGATGGATATGAAGACCAAAACCATATTGATCGGCAGCGGCCATCACCTCGAGCAAATAGGCCGGGGGGCAGGTATAAGGAGCATGGGGGCCCAGCATGGCACTGATCCTGCCGCCGGGCAAAGCCTTGTTCTTAAGAGCAGCATCTACGGAAATCTGCAGGCGGCTGGTCTGCCCCGGCCCTTCGGGGATAATCCCCTCGGCCAAACAGGCCCGAATACCGGTTTCTTCAACAACCGGCCCCATAGCCTCCTCAAAACCATACATATCAATAAAAGCCGTAGTACCGCTTTTCAGCATTTCCAAAACAGCCAATCTCATACCCCAAGCCACATCTTCCTCCCTCATCCGGGCTTCGATAGGCCAAACATGATTATGGAGCCAGCTCATCAGGGGCAAATCATCAGCATAACCCCGAAGCAGGCACATAGCAGCATGACTATGACTATTGATCAACCCCGGCAGAGCCAACAAATGCCGCCCGTCAATAATTTGAGGCGGCGCAGAAAATAACCCAACATCAACCAGGCCCAAGGCAAGTATCCTTTTGCCTTCAATTGCAATATCCCCGCAAAAGATAGGTTCCAATTCCCCATGAGGCAAATTAGCCATTGTCAAGATTTTACAATTCTTGATCCAAATACTCATGACACACCCCTCCTAACAATTCATAATTCACAATTCACAATTTTTAAAAAAACACTTCGTGTTTTCTTGATCCATTAAAAACTCAGGTGGTTTTGAATAATTGTGAATCGTGAATTGTGAATTGTGAATTAATCAGTTTCCCCTTCGTCTCCCACCAGGGGCCATTTTTTACAAGCGTCAATCTCTGCCTCTTTACAGTTGCATCTACAGTCTACAGGGGGCTTGCTGTTCATTAGCCGGGAAATCAGCTTTTCCAGGTGGCTTTTCTGGTTTTTCATTGTCTTGAAGATGGCTTCCTCGTCAATTTTATCTCCAATCCCTGCCGCATAGTTACTGACCACAGCCAAAGAGGCATAACAAAGCCCGGCTTCCCTGGCTAGCTGGGCCTCAGGCACTCCGGTCATACCTACCAAATTGGCGCCCCAGGAAGCAAAAGCCCGGATTTCTGCCGGGGTTTCATAACGGGGGCCTTGGGCACAGATATAAACCCCATTATCATAAATATCCATACCCAGCTCCTGGCCGCATTTCTGGATTTGCCGGCTGAGAGAGGGGCAATAAGGCTCACTTAGATCCACATGGGATACCAGGCCCTGCCCGGCAAAGGTATGCTCCCGGCCCCAAGTCATATCAATAAATTGGCGCAGCACCACAAAACTTCCCGGTTTAATATTGAGATCCATGCTGCCTACGGCGCAAAAGGCATAGATTTTCTCTACATCCAGGGAATGCAAGGTATAGATATTGGCCCGGTAATTGATGGCATGGGGGGGCAGGCTATGGGTAAGGCCGTGGCGGGGCAAAAAATAAATATCCTCGCCCTGATGCTCCAAATGATAGAGCAGGCAAACCCCAAGGGGGGTGCGGATTTGTTTTTCCTTCATTTGGGCCATGGGGGAAAACTCGTAGAGTCCGGTGCCGCTTATGAATGCGATTGACATTTTGGGGTTCCTCCTTTGTTGTGCTTTTGGTGCGGAATTGAAAAAGGAAAGTTGTTTAAGAGTGGAGTGTGAAGAGTGGAGAGTGGAGTTGGTTACGTCCTGATTTCCCTCCTTGGAGGGGTGATTTCCGGCTACGCCGGTAGTTGGGGTGAGTTGGCGTTTTGCTGGTGTTTTATAATCAGTTTTTTTATGAGTATTGATAGGCCGATTCCAAAAAAGAAGATAAAAAAGGTAACAAGAATTAAGAATAAATCCTCTGCTGATTTAAAGAGACCAAAGATAGTATCTAAATGAAAGGAAGCTATTGCAATGACTGCCAGGTTGGAGATAACACAGCCAATAATCCCCCGTTTCAGATTGTGGTTTTGCCGTAAAACGCAAATATTGAAAACGACTACCAGATATAGCAGCCCTATCATTGTGTATTCTAAAAGGCTGATATCTATCCCCAGCCAATAAAATATTGATCTCGTTGAGCGAAAGTATCCCAGCAGCCAAAAGGCGATTACCGGCAATGTCAGCAAAGCGATAAAGATGATAGTTGATTTTGTTTTCTTGCTCAATGCTTTTCTCCTACCTCTCAAACAAGGCCGCTACGAATTCTTTGGCATTAAAATCCTGTAGATCTTCGATGGCTTCTCCTACCCCGATTTGGACTATGGGCAAACCGGTTTCGTTTACTATGCCTACTATTACCCCGCCTTTGGCGGTGCCGTCCAGTTTGGTGAGGATCAGGCCGGAAAGGGGGGCTACTTGGCCGAATAGTTTGGCTTGGGAGATGGCGTTTTGGCCGGTGCCTGCATCCAGTACCAGGAGGTTTTGTACTTTAGCATCAGGGGCTTCCCTGGCAATGATTCTGCCGATTTTTCCTAATTCTTCCATTAAATTAGCCTTGTTCTGCAGGCGTCCGGCAGTGTCGATCAGTAAAACATTGCTCTTGCGGGAAATGGCGGCATGGATCGCGTCAAAAACCAAGGCCGCCGGATCGGCGCCTTCCGCCTGGCGGATCAAATCTACCCCGGCCCTTTTGGCCCAAGCCGCCAGCTGATCGACTGCCGCCGCCCGAAAAGTATCCCCGGCAGCCAGCAGCACCTTTTTCCCTTCATTGATATAACGGGAGGCCAGCTTGCCTATGGTAGTGGTTTTGCCTACCCCATTGACACCAATAATTACCAGGATATTCAATTTATCCGAAGCCAGAGGTATTCCTGGGGGCAATTCATTTTTGGTCAGCAGCTTGGCGATTTCCTCTTCCAGGATGGGCTGCAGCTGTTCTCCATCGCTCAATTTGTCCTCTTTTACCCGGATCCGCAACCGTTCCACCAGCAATAATGAGGTTTCCACTCCCACGTCGGCTGCAATTAGAGCTTCCTCCAAATCATCATAAAGATCCTCACTGATCTTACGCCCCCGGAAAACTTCCGTAACCTTATCGACCAAATTCTCTTTAGTGCGAGATAATCCTGCCTGCAATCTTTGAAAAAATCCCATCTCTACCTCCATGTGGTATCATTTTTTGTTGAATCTAAGTGACATTGGTGCTTCCTAGGGGGAGCTCCCCCCGGCGCTACGCGCCACCCCCCTCTGTGAGGTAATGTCAACAACTTAACAGAAGAAAGCTTGTTAATTCATAATTTATCACTTATCATTCATCATTTTTCATTATTCTTTGCAGGTATTATTTGGCTAAATTAAAATGAAAAATGATGAATTGTGAATGATAAATTTTCTTAAGTTGTTGACATTGCTCTGTGAGGGAGGCTTTGGCGGTTGCTTTCTAGAAAAACGCTGGGTTTTACTAAATTAGGAACTAGTACCAGAGTATCGGGGCTATCTTGGCCCCCCTTTTAAGGGGGCAGCCGGCTTTGCCGGCGGGGGGTGGTAACTTTGACCCACGCACTTACTTAGCATACAGGAAAGCTAGCTCTAGGTTACGAGTTACCATCCCCCGCCCCTTTGGGGCTTCCCCCCTTAAAAGGGGGGACGAGCTATAACCCCTCCACTTTGGGTTTCTTTTTACTACAATAAAGATTCTGCGAATTCGCGCAGAATGACAACAATAAGAGCTGAAAGAATGTTTTTGCAGCAGAATCAATAAATGCTTCGCAAAGCGAAGCTACAACAATTCCTCATTCCTCATTCCTCATTCCCCATTCCTCATTCCTCATTCCTCATTCCTCATTCCCCATTCCTCATTCAATTAAGCCTAACCGATACCAACTTAGAAACCCCCTCCTCCTCCATAGTTACCCCCCAGAGAGAGGAGGAGACCTCCATGGTGCCTTGGCGGTGGGAGATCATCAGGAATTGGGTTTTGGCTGCCAAGTCTACCAGATAATTGGCAAAGCGCTCTACATTGGCTTCATCCAGGGCCGCGTCCACCTCGTCCAAGAGGCAGAAAGGGCTGGGGCGTACTGCCATGATGGCAAACATTAGGGCTATGCCGATCAGGGCTTTTTCTCCGCCGGAAAGCAAATTATAGTTGCTGACCTTTTTGCCGGGAGGATGGACGGAGAGCTCTACCCCGGTGGCCAGTATATCCTGAGGGTCGCTCAAAACCAGCTCGGCGTTGCCCCCATCGAAAAGCCGGGCGAAGGATTTGGCAAATTCCAGGTTGAGCTGACCGAAAGCATTGCGGAAGCGGCTGGCCATGATTTTGTCCATATCGGCTATGACCTGATCCAAAGACTGCTTGGCAGCGGTCAGATCCCCCCGCTGTTCTTGAAGAAAATCATAACGCTGGCTGACCTCGGCATATTCCTCAATAGCGCCCAGATTGACCTGACCCAGCTCCTCAATTTCCTTGGAGAGGCCGGCCAGGGTATTTTTCATTTCCCGGCGGCTTAAATTGACCGGGGGCAAAAGAGAGGCTTCCTGATAGCTAAGTTGGAATTTTTCCTGCAGCCTATCCTCCTCATTTTCCCATTCCGCCTGGACCAGAGTTTTTTTCAACTCCTCCTGATGAAGTTTCTGCCGCAATAATTCCAGGCTTCTAGCCAGTTCCCGGCTGTTTTTATCCAGTTCTTGCAGCTGATTATTTTCCTCGCCGAAACCATGCCTTTTCTGATCAAGGGCTTCTTCCTGATGCTGGATTTGTTCTTCTTTGGCGGCAATCACTGATCGCGCCTCCGCTTCCAATTCCCGGAGCTGAGTCTGTTCTTTGCTGATTGCGGTCAAAGCTGCCTGCCTTTGAATTTGATTCGCCTCCAATTCTGCCAATTCCTGCCGCAAAGTATGGTTACGCGCCCCTAAATTATGAGCAGCCTCTTGGAGACGGGCCAGCTCTACCTTGGATCTGGTTTCATCTTCCCGCTCTTCTTCCATATTTTCCCTTTTAATTTTCAAATCTACCTGAAGTTGCGAGATTTCCTCACCAAGATCATTATTTTCCCCCTGATGTTTCTCAAGCTCCCCACTTAGATTTTGCTTTTCTTCAGCAAGCCGGGCGGCATTATCCTTGATTGCTGCTTTTTGTTCCTCCAGGAGATCCAGCTGTTTGGCGGCTTGGTGTTTGCCGGTAAGGATTTGGGCCAGCTCCCGTTCGGCTGCCGCTTTGGCCTCGACGGTTTCTTTTATTTCTGCCTCTATTTTGCTCAAATTATCCCGGGCGGCGCTATCTTGGGAACGCAGTTTTTCCAATTGATCTTCCTTTTGGGCCAAAAGTTCTTTCATATTGGCCAAATCCCGGCGGCTTTCTTCCAGGGCGGCTTTTTTGCTGAGCAGATCCGGGCTTTTTTGGTTTTTGCTGCCCCCGGTCAAACTGCCTCCGGGGTTGATCATATCCCCCTCCAGGGTGACTATGCTGCCCCGATAGCCGGCAGCTTTGGCAGCCTGGCTGGCTATTTCCATATTTTGGACCAAAAGAGCCTGTCCCAAAAGAAAATCCAGAGCCGGGCGGATTGCAGGCTCGCTTGATATCAATTGGTTAGCCGGACCGAAAACCCCTTCTATCTTGGCTGCAGCTGAAAAAAAATCATTACTTTTGGGCTTTAAAGTATCCAGGGGCAAAAAGGTAGCCCGCCCCCCTTTTTTATCCTTGAGCCAGGTAATAGCCCGGCGGGCATCGGCTGCGGTTTGAACCACGATGTTTTGCAGGGCCGAGCCCAAATAGGTCTCCACAGCTTGGCGGTATTGCTCCGGCACTTCCAAAAGCTGGGCAGCCACGCCGATGATCCCGGTCAGGTTTGAGTCATTTTCTTTTTTCGCCAGAAGAATACTGCGTACCCCTGGGAAATAGCCCTCATAACTTTGGGCCATTTCTTCCATGACGGTGAAACGGGAGTTTTGGGCATGGAATTTATAGCGGAGATCAATGGCTGCCGCTTCTGCCAGAGAACAGGCTTTTTCCTTGGCCTTGGCGGTTTCATCAGCTTTTTCCAGGTCTTGGGTTTTGGCTTTCTCAGCTCCGGCCAGCCGGGTCAGCTTGCTTTGCCAGGTTTCTTCCTCTCTCATTAATTCTGCCAAATACTGGCTGATTTCCTCTTCCTGAGTCTCTAATTGGCTTTGCTGCCTAGTATTATCACCGCTCATTTGCTCATTATAGCGCAATTGGTTGCGGAGATCCGCCAGCTTTTGAGCCAAGGCAAAAGCCTGATCTTTAAGAGCAGTTAAATGGCTTTCGCCCTCATCCAGAGCTTGCCTGGCGCTTTGGGCAATATCTTCCACCGCACTGATTTCCGCCTTTTTCCTATCTACCTCGCTTTTAGTCGCTTCCAACTGGGCAGCCAAAAGCCGGCTCTCCTCCAGTTTACTCTTTGATTTATTGGTAAAATCTTCCAATTCTAAATTGAGGCGGCGGTTATTCTCCTCATTATTAGCTTGTTTCTCCCGGATGATCGGGATTTGGGCCAGCTCCCGTTCCAGCTCGGTTTGGGTTTGAAAAAAGGTCTGCTGCATCCCGGCAATCTCCTCATCCAGGCCTTGCAACGTGAGGCGCAGGCGCTCTGCTTCGGCTTCATAACCGTGGCGCAGGGTTTCCTGGCGCAAAACCTCCTCATTCAGTTGTTCCAGGCTGGTGCTCAGCTGGGCCAGCTTGTTTTGATCTTCTTTTAAGAGACGCAGAATTAGGCCGATTTCCAGCTGATTGGACTGTTCGCGCAAGTCCAGATAAGCTTTGGCCTTGATCATCTGGCTTTCAAGCGGCGAAAGGCGGCTTTCCAGCTCACCGATAATATCGCCTACCCGCTCCAGGCAGCGCACGGTTTCCTCCAGCTTGCGCACGGCTTCCCGCTTGCGGTTGCGGTATTTGACAATACCCGCCGCTTCTTCCACAAAAACCCGGCGCTCCTCCGGCTTGGCGCTGACGATCTCATTAACCCGGCCTTGGCTGATCAGGGAAATACCTTCCACCCCGATGCCGGTGTCCAAAAAGAGATTGGTGATATCTTTCAGGCGGCAGGCCTGATTATTAATCAGATAATCGCTCTGACCGGAACGATAGACCCGGCGGGTCACGGCGATTTCCGGAAAAGGCAAAGAAATATGGCCGTCGCTGTTATCCAAAGTGATGGTAACTTCGGCCATACCCAAAGGTTTGCGTTTTTTGCTGCCGGCAAAAATCACATCCTCCATTTTGCCGCCCCGCAAAGAACGGCTGCTCTGTTCGCCCAAAACCCAGCGCAAAGCATCGGCAATATTGGATTTACCGCTGCCGTTGGGGCCGACAATGCAGGAAATGCCCGGCTCTAAAGAAATTCTTGTTTTATCCGTAAATGATTTGAAACCTAATAAATCAATTTGCTTTAAATACATAGTCTAATTCTATCAAAAAGTTCTCCATAAAACAACCTTTTTGCTAAATTTACCAAGGTGGGCTGCGCCCACAACCCAATCGCTTTTAATTAAGCTTTCTCAGGCGCAGCCCAGTGGCTAGTATCTAGTGGCTAGTGGCTAGAACGGGTGACTTTCGCTTCGCG
>WRHF01000138.1 GCA_009783415.1 Clostridiales bacterium | reverse complement strand
CAATCACCTTTCATCCTCCAAAGAAAAACAACCATTTTTGAGGATTGGGATTATTTCCCATCCTTCCCGGGCACAATGGAGAATATCCAGGCTATGGCCCATACTGTGCAGCTTTTGTCCGTGATTGGAGGCTAAAAGACCTTCACAAAGATTATCCCGGTATTTTTCATAAACTATCTGGGCCAGCCGGGCGCTGTCATTCAAGCGGCATTCCTGTCCGTCTTGGCAAATATGATAAACTACCGAGCCTGCCCCCAAAAGGTCGTCAACAGAAGCTTGATTATTGGTACCGGCGCAAACAAGAGCTAGATCCTTGGCCTGGTCAAAGGCTTTCATGGCCACTGCCCTGGCATTAAGAATAGCCCCCAACCAGATTTCTTGAGCGCCTTGAGCAGCGCAAATAGCAGGAGTACCATTGGTTGTGGAAGTAATAAGGGTTTTTCCGCCTACCACCTGGATCGTAAATTCCCCCGGGGAATTGCCCAAATCGAAGCCGGGAATGATTACCCCCTCCCTCTCTCCGCAGAGCAACGCTTCCGGGAACCGGGCTTTGGCCTCCTGAGCGGCTTCCATAGTATCTACGGCTATAATTCTGCTTGCCCCATTAGCCAGGGCTGTGATCATAGTGCTGGTAGCTCGCAAAACATCAAAAACGACCACCACTTTGTCCTCTAAAACTTCCCGGTTCAAGGCATGATAATTCATAAAACAATCTATTTTCATGGACAGGACCCCTCCAAGAATAGTAAATGATGAATAGTTGAGGAAAAAATAACCATTATTATAAGCTGTATATATGATAGACGAATAGTCGATTTTTGTCAAGAAATTTTAAACAAAAAAACCGGGCTTATTATGCCCGGATTTTCTGAGTTGTTTCCACATAATCCATTAATTCACTGATAAAGTTACCGACCAGGGGCATATCTATCATTTTACTAAGGATATAAATAGCCAATGCCCCCAAAATAGTCACTCCAACTGTAAAACCAAGGCCACGGGCGACTCCGGATATAAAGTTGACCCAAATCATTCTTTTGGGCCGCTGCACCAGATTAATATAATCGCCGATACGCATTTTCTCAAAATAATAATTCAACCACTCTATTTTATCCAAAGGAGTGGTATCGGCCGGGGGCTCTAAAACAGTCTCCTGTTTTTTCTGCTTTTTCTTAAAAAATTTGAACATAGTTTACTCCCTCCACATTAGTACCTATAGGACGCAAAGTGTCAATAAAAAACAAGTTCTTTGCTTCAATACCGCTTTGCATAAGCAAAGCTACAAAAACTCAACACTCATAACTCATAACTCAGCACTGCGGTCGCAGACCGCTTTAGTATCCCCGTATTGCTCTCAATTTTATCCTCAATTATTCCCGCTGTCTATACAGGCCTTAATGAGCGGAAGCTGTTAAATAGATTCAGTCTTCCGTATCCCCATTGATTGTTGGGGTAATTTTGATTAGGGTCACGCAGGCAACCAGCAATCAAATTGGAACGGATCCGGAAAGAGTCCAGGGAAATGTCATTTTTTTCCATAATACCCCATTGCAGCAGCAAAGCGCTGGCGCCGGTTGTAATGGCAGCGGCCACACTGGTTCCGCTCATAGTGCCGTACCCGGTGGGATAAAAGCCTGAAACATTTGCCCCCGGGGCTACCAAGTCCGGAGATATAGCCGGCAGGCGGGTCGGCCCCCAGGATGATGTGGGGAGCAAGCTGTTATTGCGGTCATCATAAGCCCCGCAAGTAATTATCCCCAAGGTACTGGCAGGTGAGACAATGGTAAAACTGGGTGTGGGGGTTAAAAATCTGACTTCCGGATCGGTCAGCCCTGTAATCGGCAGCCAGGCATGATAGGTCCCGTCCAAGATAATGTCGCCATAAACAGTTATTGTCCAGATCCCCGGGGTGGCGGATAATATTTTGATCTTTGTCAGCTGCTCCCCGACTCTTTGGACAGGAAAGAGATATTCCACGATCACTTCGGATTGTTCCAAAATCAGCTTATTTTGATAGACAATTCCCGGACGGGCAGGGATCCGGCCGATCTGCTCACCTGTGGGGGAGGTGATAGCCACGGATAATCTGTCTACGGCATAATTCCATAAGGAAATATAAACATCCGGCATATTGCCGCCTACCCGCAACTCAATATTATGAGATTCCCCCTGAAGAGAAAATTCACCTTGAGTATGATGGCCTGCCTGACTCTCGTCCCCGGCTGCGGCGCAAACTGCAATACCTGTGATCCCCGCAACCCTGGTAATATAATCCTCCAAGGTATTAAAACCGTTATGGCCGCCTAAGTTTGTGCCTAAAGCAATACAGATAGCAGCAGGGCGTTTTAATTCCAAGGATTTTTCGATGATATATTGGATCCCCAGCATTATATCATCAGAAGAGAAGGCATTCTCCTGCCAGCCGGGAACCAAATATCTCTCATAAATGAAAGGGGAAGCCTGCTTAAGCTTTACCGCAATAATATCGGCATCAGGGGCGGCTCCTATATATTCCTCAATTTCCCTGCTTCCTGCCACAGAAGCCAAAAATGTGCCATGCCCCACCGTATCTCTATGAGGAACTGCTTCTATGGGATTTTCCTCAGCCAAGGCTTCATTGATTTTTTCCCTGCTATACTCGCTGCCAAAATGATATCCAAGAGGAGGACTGCCCTTAATAGTCTGATCCCATATATAGCGGACTTTGCTGGTTCCGTCGGCATGCCGAAAAGCCTCTTGAGTATAGTCAATGCCGGTATCGACAAAACCAAGCAGGGCGCCGCTTCCCCGCAGATCCAAAAAAGGCTGATTATGCACTTGGATGATCCCCGCAGCTTCCAGGCTCGCCCTTCCCAATAAAGTCAAGGCAATCGGATAAATATTGGTAGGGTAATTAATAATATCCGGCGCGACTCTTTCGATGTCATTTCTATTAAGATAAATTATAACATAACCACCGGAAAGGATTTTACCTAAACGAACATAAGGATGCTGCACCAAAAAACTCTCGGTAACTATTTCATTTTTCAGGATCAGAGAAACCGTATCGGGATGATAAATAAAATCCTCCAGCGCCGGATCATGATTATTCACATCATTCACCCTCCTCGTACCTTTGGAATATATTACACCAAAGAATAACAAGATAATACTCTAGTGCCTAATCCCTTGCGGCGAGGCTGCTTTGGCTTATATATGCGGTCAAAGCGTCCAGGGCCGCCTTGAGACAAAGCCTGCCATAGCCCCAGAGGGGATTGGGATAAGACATTTCCTGGCTTCTATTGGCAGTCCTTTGGAGAAATGCCTTTATCCGCTGACCGTATAAAAACGGATCATTGCCGCGCACAATCCCCCACTCCATGATCAAGGCTACTGACCCCGTAACAAAAGGCGCCGCCATGCTGGTACCGCTAAAGGTATCATAGCCGCCTCCCGAACGGGTAGAGAGAATATTTACGGCAGGCGCAACCAGATCGGGTTTTAACAGTTGACCGTGATTGGCATATCCGCGCCCGGAAAAGTCCGCCGCGCTGTCGATAGCAGCATCATATCCTCCTACAGATATCACTTTTTCGGCTGTAGCGGGCAAAGTTAAAGTAAAATTAGGGTCGGGAGCAGTAAAAGACACACCCAAACCTACTTCCTCGGTCGTAGGCAGCCAGATCTGAAATTCACCTTCCACAACCTGCCTGCCGCCAACCCGTAAAGTCCACAGCCCTTGCGGGATAGGAGCGGCCCGCAGCAGAATAAATATTTCCTGATCATCATTATAGATTGAGGGTTGCCCATAATAGACAGCAATATCAGTGCCTCTTAAATTGAAGCGCCGGAAATTTTCAGTGGGATTCAAGATACCGCTTCTTTCCCCGCAGGGAGTGGTCAGTTCCAGATCAAAAGTATCTACAAAGCTCTTCCAAAATGTCAGAAAAAGGGAATCAACCTCAGCTGCCACCGTAAATTGGACATCCATTTCCTGACCCTGGTTTATATGTCCGCTAAAATGGTGCCCGGCGCTGCCTTCATTTCCGGCAGCTACTACGATAGCCGTCTTCCCCTGCTGGGAAATTTCATTGATATAGCTTTCAAAAAGCGTATTTCCCAAATGAGAGCCATTGTTTGTGCCAAAACTTAAGTTGATCACCAGCGGCATATTCAGCTCTTGAGCCCGGTCGCTGAGGTATTTCAAGGCCCGCATGATCTCTGTGGTGAGAGCAAATGATCCCCAACCCCTTTTCCCCAGCTTTACGATCCCAAGAGAGGCTTTTGGCGCCACCCCGTATTCCCTGCCGGCGCTTGCCCGCCCATTCCCCGCGATAATCCCGGATACTGCCGTACCGTGTCCTATAGAATCCAGGCGCGGAATTATCTCATAGGGCTGATCATGGCTCAGGGCAAAATTGAACCGGCTATTCGTATATTCCACTCCGCCAAAAAAACCTGCAGGCGGAGTGCCGCTTCCCGTCTGATCCCAGAAGAAAAGGATCCGGCTGTTACCGTTTTCGTCCCGGAAATCCGGGTGGACATAGTCAATACCGGAATCAATAATCCCTACCAAAACACCTTCGCCGCTCAAGTTGTAACCCTCTTGACTATGCACCGATGTAATGCAGGCATGTGACATGCTTTCCCGTAAAATCAGAGACAACGTTTTGGGTAATTCTATGTATTCGATCTCTTTATAATTATACAGATAGGGAATCAACTCAGGCCGCAGAGTGAGAATAGCAAAAGAGTATCCCAAAACTTCCACTTGCAGATCCAGTTCAGCTGCAACCCGCTGAATATCATCGTTGAATTTTACAATAACCTCAAATTCGCCCATATTTCCTTGAGGGTATTGCAGCAAATTTTTATAATAAAAGTTTGCATCCGGCATAATCCATACCTCAATCCGGCTTGCGGGGCAGACTGCAGCCGCCATATATTATTAACTTTATCATATGCCGAAATAACCGGTATGGATACTGATAATCAGCTCCAAATGGGAGCTAAAAGCGGTTGGCTGCGATAAAAATCCAGGGCATTTTGATAATCGTGGCTGATTTGTTGCCGTAATTGTTCTATACCGGAAAAACTCTGTTCCAAGCGGAAGAAATGATCAAAGCTGACGTGCAAATGGCTGCCGTAAAAATCTTCGCCCTCATAATCCAAAAGGCAAACCTCCAGATTGGACTCGTCAGCTCCGCCCAGGGTGGGCCGGTATCCCACATTTGCTGCCCCATGATAAATCCGCCCCGCTAAGGCTGCCCTCACTGCATAAACCCCACGGGCCGGGATTTGCAAAGATAAATCCAAGGCTAAATTAGCTGTAGGAAAGCCCAAAGCCTGTCCTATTTTCCGTCCGGTAACTACCTGACCTTCCAGGCTAAAGGCATGACCCAACATCAAGTTGGCTTCCTTTACCTGGCCTAAAGACAAATAGTTGCGGATAGCCGTGCTGGACACCGGGCTGACTTGCAAGCCAGGATTTAAGATTTGAGATTTAAGATTTAAGGTCAAATCATTTTTCCTGTTTTTTGTTGATGCTTCGCGTCTGTAAGCTGCTAGAGGAAGGCTCACTGCCGGAATAATTGTTACTTCTATTTCTTTCTTTTGTGCTATTTGCTGCAAAAGACAGGCATCACCAAGGCCTTTGTGACCAAATGTGAAATTGAAACCTACTAAAATTTTCCATGCTCCCAAGCAGTCCGCCAAAATATCGCGGACAAAATCATTTGGCGCCATATCAGCTATAGTAAAATCAAAAGGGATTTTACATAAATAATCAATTCCCCATTGAGCGAGCAACCTTTCTTTCCGGGAGGAGCCGGTCAAAAGAGGCGGGGCAAAGCCTGAAAGCACTTTTAAAGGATGAGGTTCAAAAGTCAGAACCATGCTTATCCCCTGCTTGGCTTTACTCTGTTTTAATAATTCTTGCAGCAGAGCTTGATGCCCCAAATGCAGGCCGTCAAAATTGCCGATAGCAACGAGGGTGCGGTCTTTTCTCTGCCATTTATTTATGTCTGTTATGATCTGCACTATTCTGCCACCTGTATATCAACCAATACTTTGTCAACCAACAAACATCCTCCAACAGCCCTGCCGATGGCCAGTAAAATGCCGGCTTTGTCCCAAATCTGGCATAGGCCGTCGATTTCGCCTTGATAAAGCGCGGCATTGCCGTGGCAGATTGACCGGGCAGCTTCCTCGTTCACCCGTACTACCGGCAAATGAGGTAAGGCAAAAGCAGGCGGTAAAAGAAAATCCTTGTTCCCTGCCTCCAGAGCTATATCAATATCCTGAGATTTCCATGCATCCTCCAGGCAAAAAGGCCCCACAGTCAGGCGGCATAAAGCTGCCAAATGGGCGCCTACCCCTAAAGCCTGCCCCAAATCATGAGCCAGAGAACGGATATAAGTACCTTTGGAACAGGTAATATCCAAGGTCAGTTTCGGTCTGGGGCCGCCGAATTGGATCTCGACCACTTCCAGTTTATAAATCATTACCCGGCGAGCCGGCCGCTCTACCTCCTGACCTTTGCGCGCCAGTTTATAAAGGGGCTGGCCCTGATATTTAAGAGCAGAAACCATGGGCGGTACCTGCTCAATCTCGTTGGTAAATTTTGGTAATTCCGCCCTCACCCGCGCTTCTGTCAGATGTGAGGCGTCCTGTTCGTCTATGACATTACCCGCTCCGTCATAACTATCCGTAGTCAGGCCAAAACAAATTTCTCCCCGGTAACTTTTGCGGCATGCTTCCAGATTAAAGTATTCGGCAAGTTTGGTGGCCTTACCCAGGCAAAGAGGAAGCACCCCGCTGGCAGCCGGATCCAAAGTCCCGGTATGGCCGATCCGCTTTTGGCCCAGCCGGCGGCGAAGAAAGGCTACTGCATCATGAGAAGTGAAACCAGGCTCCTTGTAAAAGTTGACAAAACCGTCCATTATAAACCTCTGGGCTCAAGCATCCGCCGGGCTTCTCGCAGCACAAGTTCAATTGACTCCTGCAAACTGCAACAGAGCTGACAGCCGGCTGCTTGTTTATGGCCGCCGCCGTTAAAAATTAAAGCCAGTTCATTGGCGGCAAAACCGGGGCGGCTGCGAATACTTACTTTGATTTTTGCGGAATCCTCTTCAAAAAGCAAGCCCAGCTTAACTCCATCCGGGTTCAAGGCATAATTGACTATATTATAGCAATCCAAACCGTTGGCCCGGTAGTGCTCCATACTGGCTTTATCTATCACCATCCAGGCAATTTGCCCGTTACCTGCCAATTGGACACTTCCCAGAGCTACGGAGAGCATATGCATATTTTTAATACTTTGGCGCTCAAAAAGATTATAGATCACAGGTAAAGGGTCAAAGCCTGTTTTCAAAAGCTTGGAAGCTGCAGCAAGGGTATCCGGTTTGGTATTGCTATAGCGAAAGCAGGCCGTATCTGCTACCATACCGGTATAGAGCAAAAGAGCTGCAGCTTTATCCCAAGGTCTTTTTGCCTGATCCAGCATCTGAAAAATAACTTCGGCGGTAGCCGCAGCCTCCGGCCGGGAAAGCAGCAACCCGCCGGCAAAAGCATGGCTGAGATGATGATCTATCGCATGGATCCGGGAATGAGGAAAACGCTGCTTCCATTTCTCCCCGGTCCGGCTTTCCTCAGCGCAATCAACCAGCAAAATATCCTGAGGAATCATCCGGAGCTGATCCGGGGTAGTAATTCGCTGCCAATCCGGTAAAAAATTGAGGTAATCGGGAACGGGATCGGTCAAAACCAACTGCCAGCCTTTTTCCTGCCCGGAAAAAGCATAATCCAGAGCCAGCATTGAAGTTATGCAATCGGCATCCGGATTGGAATGGCCTGTTAACAGCAGGCTTCTTTGATTTTCTATAAATTTATAAAATTCTAAATATTCATTCATTACCTAAATCTCTTTCTTCCTCCGGGCGGTTTTGAGCCGCCTGCTCATCCTCATGAATTTGTTTTTCTATAATTTCATTCATGCGAACAGCGTAGGCAATAGAGTCATCCAGAATAAAATGCAATTCCGGAATAGCCCGTACTTGCATCCTTTGAGCCAGTTGACGCCGGATAAAACCCTTGGCCTTTTCCAAGGCAGCCAAAATATCCTCCCCTTCGCTTTCGGTCATTGGACTGACATGAATTTTTGCAGAACTAAAATCGGCGGTAGCTTGTACAGCAGTAATAGATACCGATTCCGCATTCAAGCGGGGATCCCGCATCTGATTGGCAACAATATCCGCCACCTCTTTACGGATCTCCCCGGATAATCTTTCCCCACGATGCAAAGCCACGATCTGTCCCTCCTTTCAGTCGGGATAGTTTCCTCGAAAACTCAAAAGCCCAGTAATCGCTGTCATTCTGAGCGTAGCGAAGAATCTTTACCCCCGCTATATCGCACAGGTTTGATTAAGATCCTTCGCTACGCTCAGGATGACAACAAGAGTTTTCGAGGAAACTCAAGGTAGGCGACACCCCAAGGGGCATTAGGATGTCGCCCACTGCTACTTAGTTCTTATCGCAG
>WRHF01000137.1 GCA_009783415.1 Clostridiales bacterium | reverse complement strand
AAGTGGTCTAAAAAGAGATGCAAAGCATGCATATAGCTTGAGCCGGGATGGCTGGAGCCATACATGGAGGTGACTGAGGTATGAGTTCCCAGATGAATAAAGGCTTTTTTGGCAGTGTCTGGGCATTTTTCATCCATAGCCCGCCATAATTGGTCAAAATGCTTAAATTTAACGTTCCAGTCGTTAGTACCTTGCTGGATAAAGACACCTGCGGTAATTCTATCGGCAGTAGCCAGATAGTTGCGATAATCCCAGAAAGTGTTATAATCTCCGGTAGCGCGATCTTGGTCTTTGGTGATTTGAGCCAGGTGATTCCAATAAATAGCTGCAATCTCTGCGGGATAGTTATTGGGAAGATAAGAGGCCAGGTTAGTTCTCCGGCGGCTGAAAATAAAGTCGGTCAGTTCGTCGGCGTCTTCACCTTGATAACCGCCGGGAGCTATCACAGCTCCGTTGTCCCGGTAATAATCATACCAACTGCTGATAGCTTCTACCGGCATAACAGCTGTGATATTTTCATAACCTGAACAAGCTGCAGCAATAGGCAGAGTTCCTACATAGGAGGTGCCGCCCATAGATACTTTACCGTTAGACCATTCGGGTTTATATTCAATTGTGCATTGAGGGTCGGCGAAACCTTTGGCTTCGCCATTAAGCCATTTGGCAAAAGAAATAGTTGCCAGGGTTTCTTCCACGCCACCACAGTTAGAAAGACCCTGAGCATGGAGACTACCAACACAGTTGAGATAGGCATAGGCCCAACCGCGGGCAACGAAATAACCATACCAACCGGTGCCAGGATCATTAGCGGCACTGCCAACGTTGCCGCCATAATTGCGAACAGTTGTGGCTTCCCGGGGAAGGGGGATATTCAGCGCGGCATTGGCTTCAGGCGTCCATGGCCAATCTGCAGCCCGGGGGATAAGGGTCTTAATATTGGTGTCATATGTATAGTGGGTAGTATCTGGATTGATTCCCTGCTCTATATTTACATCATGGCTTCGGACGGGGTCGACATTAGGAGAGCCGTCACGGTAGGGGCTGACTTGCATAAAGACAGGGGATTTGAAACCGGAATTGGTTTGACTGATTCTGGTGATCTTGGCATGAACCAAATCCCTCTTGCCGTCACCGTCAGAGTCACAAGGTATCTCAATAAAAACGTCTTCTTTGACATAGTTTGCTGTGTTATTATTAAAAATTGGTTGGGTTCTGCCATTAACAAACCAGTTGGGATACAACGCTTTGTTGTGCTCGAAGAAAAACGGATCATCATCAGGAGCTGCGGTTGGAGATGAGGCAGCAATAGCCAGGGCTGAGCAGCCTAAAATCAGAGCAAAACTAAGTAACAATAAGATACTCCATTTTTTCATTGAAAAGTCCCTCCTATTTTTTAATAGTTTCTTAAAACTTGTCCATCCATACGGCAAACCTTTGCCGGGAAACAAACCCCCTTCCTTTATTAAATATAGTTCATGTATATTAAGATACAATTCTACTTATACATATAATAGCACTAAAGCCTCTATTTTGTCAATAAATATTACATAGGCCAAATGTTGGATTAATCCGACAAATCCTCGGACATAAACTAAAAGAGCAGTCTCGTATTTCCCGTAGGATCGGAGACTGCTCCACTCGAAAGGAAGACAACTAATGCTAAAAACTACAATAATATTGTAGCCTTGATCAGAATCAATTGCAAGGGGAAAAATGACGGATTTTCTCGAATGGAATTGGCAAATTGTGGTATTTATGACAATGGGGATAATAGCCTTCAATTCCTGCCATGTATCATCCTTGCCAGAAAATCATTCCAAGTTATTCTCCGGTTTTTTGGGATACTCAACCAAAAGGTTTTAGAAATAAAGAACTACAAATATTCGTTGGATTTTTTGTGAATTTAATCAAATTTACCTTGCAATTTTTGTGTCTATATGCTATTCTTAATTTGAAAGAAGGTGCTGCTTATGAAAAGATACGCATTAGACGAGCTAATTAAATGGAAAACTTCTAAACGCCGAAAGCCTCTTATCTTAAAAGGCGCCAGGCAAGTCGGTAAGACGTGGCTAATGAAGTACTTTGGCGAAAACTATTTCGAGAACATGGCCTATATTGATTTTTATCGGAATGAGCGGATGAAAAAGCTTTTTAGCGGCGACTTTGAGATCAGGCGCCTGATTGAAGGACTGCAGGCGGAAACTCATGAGAAAATCAGCCCTGATAAAACTCTGATTGTTTTTGATGAGGTGCAAGAAGTTCCGCTTGCTATTTCTTCATTAAAATACTTCTATGAGAATTCTCCCGAATATGCCATTATTGCGGGCGGATCTTTGCTTGGAGTCGCATCGCACAAGGGCGTTTCCTTCCCTGTCGGCAAGGTTGAATTCGCCAACCTTTACCCGCTCAATTTCTGTGAATTCTTAGAGGCTATCGGCGAAAGCGAACTTGTCCGGTTGCTGATGAAAAAGGATTGGCAGCTGATTGCTGCCTTTAAAAGCAAGTTTATCGACTACTTGCGCAAATATTATTTTATTGGCGGTATGCCCGAAAGCGTGGCAGTATATAGCGAAGACAGGGATTATATTGCCGTCCGCAAAGTCCAGGAGGAAATTTTAACAGCTTATAATGAAGATTTTTCCAAACATGTTCCGAGTGGAGACTTGGCGCAGGTGCGGAATGTTTGGAACAATATAACACGTCAGCTTGCCAGAGAAAAAAAGCGTTTTTCACCCGGAATCGTAAAGAAAAACTCGCGTTTGAAAGATTATGAAAATGCCTTGCAGTGGCTGACTGACGCCGGGCTTATTTATAAAGTAGAGCAAATCAGCATCCCCTCAATTCCTTTGAAAAACTATACCAGCAGCGCCTTCAAGATTTATTTTCTTGATGTGGGCTTGCTCTCCTGTATGGCAGAGTTGGATTCAAAGGTGCTGTTAGAAGGAGCTGCCATTTTCAAGGAGTTTAAGGGATCTTTGACCGAGAACTATGTCTGCCAGGAACTGATCAACTATGGCAAAAAACCCTTTTATTGGAGCAGCGAAGCAACAGCAGAGGTCGGTTTTGTCTTCAAGCATAACTCGAATATCTACCCGCTGGAGGCAAAAGCCGAAGAAAATCTGAAGGCTAAAAGCTTGAAAGTATATAAAGAAAAATTCAAACCGGCGCTTTGCCTGCGTACTTCTATGAAAGACTATCGCGAAGAAGGCTGGCTGACAAACATCCCGCTTTATGCCATTGGCCTTTGGGAGGAATGAATTTTATTGCCTTGCCCCAAAAATCACGCTGCCCAGACGGACAATGGTAGCCCCCTCCTCTACCGCTACCTGATAGTCATTGCTCATGCCCATAGAAAGCTGATCCAGATTTATATAAGGAAGGTTTTTTTTTCGCATTTTATCCCGCAGTAAACGCAATTGGCGGAAAACAGGGCGGATCTCTTCTGCCGGAACGAAAGGGCCAATAGTCATCAAGCCCTGTACCTGCAAATGAGGGAAATTGGTAATATTTTCCAAGTAATCGGGGGTTTCGGCTTCACTCAGACCGAATTTGCTATCTTCGTCAGCTATATTTACCTGAACCAAAACCGGAATGAGCGTATTTATGGCAGCAGCTCTTTTTTCCAGTTCCTGAGCCAGTTCTATCCGGTCCAGGGAATGGATCAGTTGTACTTTATCCAGGATATATTTGACTTTATTGGTCTGCAAATGACCGATCAAGTGCCAACGGGCCGCCGGCAAGGCCTCGTATTTGCCCATCATTTCCTGGACCCGGTTCTCCCCCAGCTCTGTCAGACCGGCCTCCATAGCCTCCCTGATACGTTCCGGAGATACGGTTTTGGTTACAGCCAGCAATTTGACAGCGGGAGCGGCAAAGGGGCTGTGGCTTTGGGCTTTTTTTATCTCCTCTTGGATAGCGTTGATTTTTGCTGCGATAGTTGTCGGCATAAGCGCCCTCCTTAAAATGTAATAACCTTCCTTCTGAATAATACCTCAAATAAAATAGAAATGCAACTATATTTGCTATTGACAGATTGGGCAATTTTTAGTACAATGACAAAGGTGATTTATTGATTTTGGCGCGTTGGAGAAGCGGCTTAACTCACCAGCCTTTCACGCTGGCATTCAGGGGTTCGAATCCCCTACGCGTCACCAAAAAGTGCCTTTCCAAGGCAATGAAGAATGATGAATGATAAATTATGAATGATAAATATATTTTTGCCAAAAACCAAAAGGCACTTTTTGTATTTATCATTCATCATCTATCATTCATCATTTTTCATTTAAGGCAACCACAAAAAAATAATTTGCTAATTTCTCTCAGATAAGATATAATAAAACATAATACTTATTTCCCTTTTGCCGATTTGACAAAGCAAGGAGGCGGGTTTGCGGTAATGATAAGACAAAAGCAAAGACTACTTCGGCTCTTGCCCTGTTTGCTGCTTCTTTTGGCCTTTTTCTGGTCTGTTTTTGCCCAGGCTGCAGCTACAGGCGGTACCTATGTTATCCCTATCAGAGGCGAGATCAATAAAAGTCAGTATCTTTTTGTCCAGCGCAGCTATCAACAGGCGCTGGCCGCCGGGGCCGAGGCCTTGATTTTTGAAATTGATACTTATGGCGGCTATGTGGACTATGCGGTTTCCATTAAAGATGTGATTTTTTCCTCTTCCCTGCCTACGGTTTGTTTTGTGGACAGCAAGGCTGTTTCCGCCGGTTCTTTACTGGCTTTAGCCGGAGAGAAGCTGGTAATGGCTCCCGGCAGCATTATGGGGGCCGCCGAACCCCGGCTGGGCATGGAAAGAGCCGATGAAAAAACACTTTCCTTTTGGGCCGGACAGCTATCTGCCGTGGCGGAAGCCAGAGGCCGTAACCCCAGGATCGCAGCAGCTATGGCTGATATTGATCTTGAAATCGAGGGCCTGAGCGAAAAAGGCCGCCTATTGACCCTGACCGCCAAGGAAGCCCTGGAACATGAGATGATCGATGCCATAATCAGCAGCCGCAGTGCTTTGATTTCCGAATTGGATCTGCCGCCCCAGGGCGCCCCGGACCCGCAGCGCAGCTGGCAGGAATTGTTTGCCAATTGGCTCTCCAGCCCTTTGATCGCAGCCATTCTCTTGATGCTGGGCATAGCCGGCCTGGCTATCGAAATTTTTTCTCCGGGCTTCGGAGTTTTCGGTGTGGTTGGTATTGCCGCTTTTGCCCTCTTTTTCCTGGGTAATTTTTGGGCAGGCCATACCGGTTTGGAAGCCGGGATCTTTTTTGCAGTGGGTTTGATCCTGATCCTGTTGGAAATTTTTGTCATTCCGGGCTTTGGCTTTGCCGGAGTCTTAGGTATAGCCTCGCTTTTAGCCAGCATTATTTTTGCTTCGCCCAGCTTTAGCTACGCCCTGACGTCTTTCCTTTTGGCATTGGCCGGCGCTATCCTTTTGATCATCCTGACTTTGCGCTTTAAAAAGACCCGCAGGATCTGGGATAAACTGACTTTGGGTGAAACCCTGGACACTAAACATGGCTATGTCTCCTCTTCCCAAGACTATTTCCATTTAGTGGGCGCACGGGGTGTAACCGTCACCCCCTTAAGGCCGGTAGGCGCCGCGGAAATTGAAGGCCGGCGGGTGGAAGTAGTAACAGACGGAGAATTTATTGCCGGAAATTTACCGGTAGAAGTCTTTAAAGTGGAAGGTTTTCGGGTCGTAGTACGGGAAATACGGTAAAGCAATGCATAATAAATTTTAAGGAGGTTTTTTCATGGGTGGAGAATTTGCTGCTTTTTATACTATCCTTATTGTTATCCTGGTTTTTGTTGCTCTATTAATTTTTCTGCGCTTTGTTCCTATCGGCCTTTGGATCTCGGCCCTGGCTGCCAAAGCACATGTCGGCATTTTGACCTTGGTAGGGATGCGCTTGCGCCGGGTCGTTCCCTCCAAAATCGTCAATCCTTATATCAAAGCGGTCAAGGCCGGTTTGGAGATCGGCATCGCTAAGCTGGAAAGCCACTACTTGGCCGGAGGCAATGTAGACAGGGTGGTCAATGCCATGATCGCCGCCGCCCGGGCCAATATCCCCCTGCCCTTTGAACGGGCCGCAGCTATCGACTTGGCCGGCCGTAATGTTTTGGAAGCCGTCCAAATGAGCGTTAACCCCAAAGTAATCGAAACCCCGGTAATTGCCGCTATGGCCAAGAACGGGATCGAGGTGCGGGTACGGGCCCGGGTCACGGTGCGTACCAATATCGACCGCCTGGTGGGCGGCGCCGGGGAAGAAACCGTCATTGCCCGGGTTGGCGAGGGCATTGTTACCACAGTGGGCTCCAGCGCAAGCCATAAGGACGTTTTGGAAAATCCGGACAGGATTTCCCATGTGGTGCTGACCAAAGGCCTGGATGCCGGTACTGCCTTTGAGATCCTTTCGATCGATATCGCCGATGTGGATGTTGGCCGCAATATCGGGGCCCAGCTGCAGACCGACCAAGCCGAGGCTGACAAGAGGATAGCCCAGGCCAAAGCCGAAGAAAGACGGGCTATGGCTGTGGCTGAGGTTCAGGAAATGCAGGCCAAGGTGGTAGCTGCCGAAGCAGAGGTTCCTTTGGCTATGGCCGAAGCCTTCCGCAGCGGGCGCCTGGGAATTATGGATTATTATAATATGATGAATGTGATTTCCGACACCAAAATGAGGGAAAATATAGCCGGCAGCAGTACAGGCAAAGAAGCCTCAAATCTTCCAATAAAATCAGACTGATTATTCTTGGTGTAGTATATTTCAAAGTGACTGAAGGAGGTTGAGAATGGGAGATTTTAATTTTGTCTGGGTAATTGCTATAATTTGGATAGTTATATCTGCAATTAACGGCATTTCCAAACAACAAAAAAAGCAGGCGGAAGAAGAGAAACGCCGGCAAATGCAGGGCCGGATGCAGCAGACTGCTCAGCCTGATCAGCCGGAGGCAGACCGGCAGATGATCCCTCAAGCCAATGCAGGCCAACCTCCGGCCGGCCAGCCCGACAAACCCCAGCCTCATACCTTGGGAGGGGTTTTGGCAGAAATCAACAAGGCTTTGGAAATGCAAAATAATGCCAAGCCCGATACCTCCCCCCTCCCGGCAGCTCAGCCTCTGCCTGCTTTTCAGTGCACAGCTGAAAAGGAAAGGGAGGAACAGGAGCAAGAGGAGAAAAGGGAAAAGGCTCGCCTTGCGGCAAAAGCCCGTTCCCGGCGGGACCGGCCCAAGCAACCTCAAATCACAGCTTCAGCAAAAACTCCGGCTATCACTTTGGAGCGGGAGGCTTTGCGCCGGGCTGTGATCATGGCTGAAATACTGGGCCCGCCAAAAAGCAAAAGCCAGTGGTCAGCGGTCAGTGGTCAGAATACAAAGTTTTTGCCAAACAAAAAATAATATCCGGCCTCTGATATCCGACTTCCGGCTTCCGAAAGGAGTTAAAAATTGGCTACTGTTGTTGGAGTCCGTTTTAAAAAAACCGGCAAAGTTTATTATTTTCACCCCCAGGATCTGGAGCTGGATCTCAAAGATACGGTGATCGTGGAAACAGCCCGGGGTCTGGAATTTGGCCGGATCGTGCTGACCGGCAAAGAGGTCAGCGATAAAGAGTTTTCGAATTTGAAAAATATCCTGCGCAAGGCTACTGCCGAAGATGTAGCCCAACATGAAGCTAATGCCCAAGCAGAAAAAGAAGCCTTTGCCATTTGTCAGGAAAAAATAGCTTTGCATAATCTGCCGATCAAACTTGTTGATGTTTCCTATGCCTTTGATGTCAGTAAAATCATCTTTTATTTCACGGCGGACGGAAGGGTGGATTTTCGGGCTTTGGTCAAGGACTTGGCTTCAGTTTTTCGTACCCGGATCGAGCTGCGCCAGATAGGGGTCCGGGACGAGGCTAAAATGCTGGGAGGCCTGGGTTCTTGCGGGCGGGTTTTGTGCTGCCATTCCGTGCTGGGGGATTTTCAGCCTGTTTCCATCAAGATGGCCAAAAAACAGAACCTCTCCCTTAACCCCTCTAAAATTTCCGGGATTTGCGGCCGCTTGATGTGCTGCCTGAAGTATGAGAATTATACAAATGAGCAACCGCAGAAAAAGCCTAAATATTTAGAAGAATACGACAAATCTGTCGATGAGGAAGATCTTAAACTTTTAGAGGACGAATAAAAATATGAGCCTGGGAGAGGAATTACTGCAGCTGGAGGAAAAACTGGCAGCCCTCTATGAGGAATGCGAGCGCTTGCGGCAGGCCGCCGCCAGTCTGGAAGAGAAAAAAAACCTGCTCTCGCAACAGCTGGCTGCGGAACAGGAATTGAAGCCCCTAAACCGGATCTATGACGAGGGGTTTCATATTTGTCATGCCTATTTTACCAAGGAACGGGCAGGAGAATGCCTGTTTTGTTTGGCTTTACTAAAGGGGTCTGCAGCTGCAAGGGAATGAGGGAGTAGGGAGTAAAAAATCCTTTTTTTCCCAGAGCTACTAAGGCGGTCTTCGACCGCAAGTATTCAGGATTCAGTATTCAGAAATCAGAATGCGGGTAACTTTTCGCTTCGCGAAAACTATTGAACAAAATTCTTGTTTTTTATTTAC
>WRHF01000136.1 GCA_009783415.1 Clostridiales bacterium | reverse complement strand
CGTCCTCTTTCCTCTTTCCTCCGTCCTCTTTCCTCTTTCCTCCGTCCTCTTTCCTCCGCTCATGACAAAAGGATGTCGCTTACGCAACACCCTTTTGTCATAAAAATTTGGAGAGATGAAGAAAGAGGTATGAAAATAAAAAGCTGGTAGATAGATTCTAGTTCAGTGCGCTTCAGGCGCATTTATAGCCTTTGCCTTTTAAAGCTGACAACAAGGCCATGTCAGACGGGAAAGATAGAAGCATTGCTGCTTCGCCTTAAATATAAGTCTTCCCTGAATCAAAGATTTTTTGCCCGTCAATTTTTTATGTATTTAATTAATACAAATTATACAGTAAAATTGATTATTTGTCAAGGGTTTTTTTTAAAAAAATCAGTCACGAAGAACAATATTTAAGAGTTTTTTCTGGATCCACAATGCTCCATCAGGCTTAATGGCCAAAATATCCACCGGTCCTCCTACATTTTCCACTACCAATTGATAGCGCATAGTTTGAATGGTAATATCCACCGCATATTTGGCAAAACCGATAGCATCTTTTAATGTAAAAAGTCCCCAGGGAATTTCAAAATGAGGGAAATCGGAATAGCCGCCATCCGGTTTTTTGATAGCCGTGGGTTGGATGATCTTGGTAAGAGTGATCGTTTCCCCATCCCAGGTGGCCCCTTGGCCTTTGACCTCCAGCCTCTCAATTTTGTCGCCTGCCACCCGCACTTTATAAACCATCTGCTCCAGGCCGCTGTCTGCTTTGCTATAGCCGGCAATGATAAAATTGACATTGGGAACGGGAGAAAACCCCTTAAAATACTTCATGATGGATTCGGGCACAGCATTGATATCTGTTTTTTCGCTGATATGCTGGCGAATATAATTTTCGATATAGCCGGTAATGGGAATACCCGCTATGGAGGCATCGCCGCAGGTAGAAATGCCGATCCGCTGATTAGCCAAAAAAGTTCTGTCGGTAGAATCGGTGGTATATACCCCATAATTATGGAAAGTTTCCAGGCCATTTTTACGCGTATTATTATAGGTTGTCCGGCTGTCGCTGGCCAAAACAATGCCTTCGTTGACGAAGACAGAAATGATAAAGGACATGACCTCACTCCTTTCTAAATGACAATTAAGAATGCAGAATTAAGAATTAAGAATTATTAAGAACTTTTTAATTCTTAATTCTTAATTCTTAATTGAGCAACGATTTCACTAAAGAACATGGTATGTAGATCCCCTGCTGGATAAAACACGCTTTGGATGTCTTGATTGGGATGGCCGGGATCCATTTGGTATTGATCGATCACCCGGCATTCATAGTGCCAGCCAGGACAATCCAGCCGGGGTGTGGCAATTTCTTGGGAAGCTACGACTGAAAGTCCGGCTGCCGCCAGTTTATCCCCATCCCGGCCGGACATTTTGCCGCAAATATCCAAAGCTGCCTTCATCTCCTCGCCGGGAATTGTGACAGTAAATTCCCTGCTTTCAAGAAGCAGCTGATGAGTAAAGCGGGAAGGGCGTACCAGGGCCAGAAAGATGGGACGGGCCCAAATATAACCCAAGGTACCCCAGCCGATAGTCATGGTATTGATCTTATTCGGCCCGGCAGTAGTTAGAAAAGCCCCCCGGCTCAAAATAGGCAATACTTCCTGAGCCCCTTCGTGCCATTTGATTCTTTCCATAAATATACATCTCCCCTTCTTATTCATTTCTCGGAACAATACTAAAGCGGTCTGCGACCGCAAGTATTCAGGATTCAGGATTCATTGAAGCTATGCTTCAACGCACTATCCATACTTTTTCCGCTACAAATTTATCATTGTCTTTCAAGCATACATAACGCACCTTCATTCCTTCCCACAAATCCCGGAAATCAGCATTTTGCACGGCCTTGCTATGGAAAAAGACATTGTTTTTTTCATCATCCCGGATAAAGCCATAGCCTTCTTTCAAACTTAATATCGTAGAATTATATTCTTCCGAAGCATGATCCGGGGTTTCCTGGTTTCCTATCAGACGCAGAGTGTCATTGATAACCTGTTTTTTGCTCTGACGAAAAATATTATTGATAATAGGATCATTCTGCCGTACCCGGTCATCTACCAGCTGATGCATCGGGATCATATATGAAACCTCTTCCAACAGCTGTTGGGAAGTGCGGGTGACGCATTCCCGGCCCAATTTGTCAAAATAGGAAAAATCCCAGCTGATCAGCATCACTCTAGTACCCAAAGTGTTTAGCTTGCGCACCAGGGGGACATAATCCCCATCACAAGCCACCAGTACCAAAATATCAAATTGCTTATAAATAGCCAGCTCATAAGCCTCCAGAGCCAGCCAGACATCTATACCTTTTTCCTGGGTCATTCCCTGCTGATCATGTCTTACAGGCAAATAATGAGATGTCACATTTTTATACATCAAAATATCATCAAAAACCCGGTCATTATATATCTGATTAGGGTCCTCAATCTTGGCGGCGGGCAGCCGGCCCCGAAAATAGTGAGCGTCCACAATTTGGCAATTTCTTCTGTCAGTATTGGTCAGTTTGGATATTTCTTCCCGAATAAATTCATGAAAGCCGGAAATATCGATCCTGGCCCGGCGGCGGTGTTCATAATTATAAAAGTTATTGACTTTCAGGAAATAATTCCCATCATAAAAAACCCCTATGCGTTGTAAATTCTCTAAACGGTTAGCCATATTTATCCTTTCCTTTCCTGTGTATAAGCTTGTATTATGTATTATAACTTCGTTTGGCTTCCTCCTTTCTCCATTAATTATACTATAGATCCATCCATTTAACAAGCAACATTTAGGCAAGTTTTGCCGAAATATCACCGGCAGGCATCAAATTATATAGGGAGCCAAATGGCTCCCTATATAATTTGATGCCTGCCGGGTATTTTTGATCATTTTACCTGACGTTTCATTTTTCCCGGCAACCGGCAACAAGTAGTTGGCGGTTGCCGGTTGGTAATTGTCAATTGTCAATTGTCAATTGTCATCATCCTCCGACGACCATACGGAGGATCAGGGCGGCGTCTGTGCTGTCTACTACGCCGTCTTTATTGATATCGCCTACCATTAAGGCTCTGGGGGTCCAGTCTACCAGACCTA
Source organism: Clostridiales bacterium (assembly GCA_009783415.1). GTDB lineage: Bacteria > Bacillota > Dehalobacteriia > UBA4068 > UBA4068 > WRHF01. The sequence continues at coordinate 5,506 of WRHF01000136.1, read as the reverse complement.
CATACATTTGCAGGAGCAAAATGGCATCTTCGGGAGTGACAACTCCGTTGCCATCAATGTCGCCCATCAGGCCGGTGATCAGCCAACCGGTTTCTACCTGCAAATCAATGTCAACATAGTCTGTCCCGGCGCTTCCGCCGATTACCAGGGCGGAGCGGGCTACTTTGGCTTCTGCCACATCAAGATCCAAGACCTTCTCCACAGAGGGAGCGCTTGCAGGTATTTCATAGGTGACGGTAAAGACCAGGCCGTCTCCGACAATATTCTCTGTGGCGGCAAAGGCGATCCGCATCAGGTCCGTGCCATAGTTCGGATTGAAAACAAGGAAACGGTCCCCGCCTGTGAGGGCTGCAGAAGCAGTAACAGCAACGGGCTTATAGATGCCGCTTTCATAGGGCAGATCCAAAGAGAAGTTGCTGAAGCCGCCCAGATTGCCTTCGATCTTATAAGTTACATCCACTGTTTTGCCCAGCTCGGCAAAAACATCCTGAATTACCAGGGTTGCGCTTTGGGCTTTGGCGCCCACAAAGAGTTCGACCTTATCACCTGCATCTACCGGCCAGTTCAGGTACAACTGGATGGCATTACCCTTTGTTGTATAGTAACGGAAGCCCAGATCCTTGCCGTTGACCTTTACGGCAAAACTGGTTTGGGCATTATCAATAGTTATTGCTGCCGCATTGGTGAAATCGAATTGGAGCAAGACAGGGGTGTACATGCTGACATTACTGACCTTGCCCTGTACGGGGTTAAGCAGAGCCTCTTCCTCAGGCGTTCTGACCGGTTTCTTGACGCCGCCCGCCTTCAGGAAGGGGTTCTCAAAGCTCTTGGTGATGTCATCGTAATAGTAGATACCACCCAAAAAGCCAAAGTTGTTGTTGGGATAGCTGGGGTTGGTGGAGATTTTCCGGGTGATATCGTAAACCATGGGAGTACCCCAGGATACCCAGTTGACAGCCGGGTTGGAATAGTTATTATAGGGGTCGCTATATAAAGTTTCAAAGACGGTGGCGCCCCAAGCGACCAGAGCACCCTCGCTGTCAATAGGCAAGGTTTCGCCGTTGCCATAGAGGCCGTTTCTTATAGTGAGATACTGATTCAGTTCCGCATCGTCTTTCAGGTATTTCCAGTCGCCGGGCAGTACTCTGTAATAGGGGTTACCAACCTGGTTCTCATACCACATGCCCACGTCGCCGCCAAAGAAGAGCCGCTTGAAGGCTTCGGCGCCCCAGGGATCGTAGCGCCAGAATGACCAGCGGTTGCTGATCGGGGTCCAGGTGCCGTCATTGGTGCCGTCCTTGGATTGGCGCATGGTGCCGTGGTAGTAGGTGGAACCGGTGGAGACATATTCACCCCGGCTGGAGTTATAGGATCCCACATTGTTCTCGTCATACCAGCGGCGGCCGCCGTTGCGGGAAACCGTGGTGCTGGTGGCAGTACTGTGGGCATCGCTGATATCCAGATAGACAAAGTTAGCATAACTGCTGCTTCCGGTATAGCTGTCAACGCCGTGGCCGCCTTCATGGTAGACCAGGAATTCATTCTTATAACGGGTCATACTGAAATCGCGGTAAATATTATTGGCCTGATCCTGGAAGTTGGTGCCGCCCCAACCTTCCACATAAAGGGAGGTATGATAGGAACTGCCTTGCTGACCTCTTGATTGCTGGTTGGCATGATGGCCGTCACCTACGATCTGCATACCGCCTTGTTGGGCTACGGCATAGTCGGCAATCCTTTGGCCGGGCCGGTCATAATTGACGTTAGTCACGGTTCCGCCGGAACGTGCGGTATAGGTTTTAGTCGTATTATTGGTCAATCCTAAATCATAATACATACCGGCCAGCTTCATAACTGATTCCGGCACATTGAAATCACCATAAACATAGACGCCGGTCAGGGGACTGCGATAGGCATTGGAAAGCCAAGGCATAAATTCCGCATTCCAGGTCTTGGTGGTGGAAAGAGTATTTCCTTTCCAGTCGCGGATGGGGGTAGAGCCTATGTACTGGACCCTATACAGACCGTTCATCCCGGCGCCCCGGGCGATGGAATCTTCCAGGCTGCGGAATTCGCCCCGTTTCAAGGCGGTGGAACCGGCACTGGTAGCGGTGATCCAGGTGCGGGAGCTCTTTTCGGCAATATCCTGGGCGTCAAAGCCGCGCCAGCTGCGGCCGAAATTACCGGTGGTCAAAGAGCTGCCGGTCAGGGTAAGAGCCCTCCATAAATAACCGCCTGTAGTGCCGGGATTGGACTGGTTGGTCCAGGTATTGCCGCCATCGGTGCTGCGCTGCAAGCGCCAGGCGCCGGAGGTAAAGAGGGCGGTCATATCACGGACTTCGCGGTTGAATTTGATTTCGATATTGCTGGAGGAAATGACCCATACGTGCTCAATGTCCAGGGGCGGATACTCCGAACCGGTGACATCATAATTGTCTACCTGGCAATGCCAGAACCAGGGCATCCCGGAACGGACATTGTCTCTGCCGCTGTCAAAGCCGGTGCTTCCTTCGGCAGAGAAGTATTCCCATTCGCCGTAGATACCGGTCATGGGCCGGTACATATCATAGTCATAGCGCTTCAGTTCTTCGCGGGTATTGACCGGACCGCCAAAACCTGTCCAGGAACCGTCGGCGGTTTCCGGGATGAATTCATAAAACACCATGGTGCCATAAACAAAGAAGTCTTCCAAACTCTTCATAACATCAGAGGCAGGGCCGCCATAGGTGCCGTTTTTCTTGGCTTCTTCATAAGCGGCTGCCACATGGCGGTCATAACGGAAATCGTTGACATCATTATAAACACTTCTGGGATAGCGCTCGCAGCCCAGGGTCAGTCCGCCATATTCCTGGCCTGCCACAGCGGTTTTCCAGAAGAGACGGGCAAAAGCTTCGCCCAGATAGAAGAAATCGCTTCGGCTGCGGGCCATGGTGCCGGTACTGTTTTGACGCATTACATCGTCGGCGGTGGTAACAATGACGGGTTTTGCCGCAGTGCCGTCAATGACCCGGCGGGTAGCCCAGTCGGCAGGTTGTCCGTCTGCGCAGAGCTCACGCCATTGGGGAGCTTGATAAACCGACATACCGGTATCCAGAACCATTACGATCACGCCATATTCCACGGCGTTTTGGGTAATATATTCCGCGCGGCCCGTCATTCTGTGGATACCGCCGGAGGCATAATCGACAACATTTTGGTAAGTATAGGCTGTGTTGCTCCCGCTGACCCGGTTGATATCATTGGCAGCCAGGGTGCCGCAGGTATTGGTACCAACAGCGATCAGTTTGGATTTTGAGCCGATATTTTGATAGGCATAGAAAGAGGCCCAGGTGGCAGTCACTGGAGGTAGCATAGCCGGATTTGGATAATGAACCTGTAATTTGGCGGCAGCGGCAGGACCAAGGGTGGTGTAGGTACCCGAACCGGGTGAGGTCGAGGTGCCTGTCCGGCTGGTCAGCATACCGGTATTGAGCGGCTCATCCAAGCGGATATTAATAAAGGGAGCAGCCGCATAAGGGCCGAAATCGAAATAGGAAAGATAGGTATAGCCAACTTCTTTCCCGTCAAAAGTAACAGTGAAAGTGTCATATACTTCCTGGGCATTAGCCGGTTTGGTAGGGCAGGCGATCTCAACTTCCTGAGAGGTGATGAGGCGAACAGCGGTAGCGACAAGATCAGGGGCAGGAGCAGGCTCCGCTATTTCCTCATCCGGAGCAATGATTTCTTCGTCCAGCAAAGCAGGAATGACATCTGTATCATCTGCAAAAGTTACTAATTGACTGGCTCCAAAGGCCACTACCAAGGCAATAACAAGCATGAGAATTATTTTCTTTGTCATATGTAGTCCTCCAATTTTGATTAATCATACCCGGTTAAATAGAATTCCTTACTTATGTTACCTCCTTTCTCCAATATTTTGAATAGAAACAAGTAACAATATAGAACCATCAAGTTACAAAAAACCTTGCTATTACCAGTATACAACTAATCCTATTTTAAGTCAACGGTATTTTTCTTTGATTACAAAAATTACCATGATTGTGAAAATTTAAACTTAATCTCGCAGACATCCAATCGGCACAATCCATACACCGTTTTTCAATTGAAAGGCATGTTCCGTTGCGGTCAGCACCATCAAAAAAGACGGCGCCGGCATTTTTTCCGTATTAATATTGTTGCTAAATCCTATTAAATTGTCCGCAGCCTTTTCAATTCCTCCTGCGCCCATTTTTATTTCCACTGCTGCCCAACGTTCGTCTTTTAACTGAATAATCGCATCTACTTCAAAATCTAATTGGTCTCGGTAATGGTACACAGAACCATCCAAGCTATCTGCGTAAACTCTTAAGTCGCGTATACACATGGACTCAAACAAAAACCCGAAAGTCTTAAAGTCATTCAACAATTTTACGCTGTCAGCACGCAAAGCTGCCGTTGCAATCGACGGGTCGATGAAATGCCTTTTTGCGGTAGTCCGAATGGCTCTTTTTGAGCGTAAATGTGGGCTCCAAGCGGGCAAATCTTCAACAATATATAATTTTTTCAACGCAATTATATAGTCGTTAATAGTTTTGATGGCTTTGTGTCCGCAAGAAGCTTGTAGGCTTCTGCGTGGCCGGGGTCTTGCATATATAAAACGCTTTTTGATATTTCTTCAGCAGTTCGTGTTTTTCCGCACCATTTTGGTCCGACAATCAAAACGGCGCCGGAAGTTGCCAGTCCGAGTTTCAGCTTTTCGTCTGCAATGCGGGGTAGATATTTTTCGTTCATTGGCCTTGCCCCCTTTCAGCCTGCATTGATATTTTACTCACAACTTCCGATTTTGTCAAACTATTAGTTCGCGATTTGTCATAATATTGATTCCCCCGACAATAGATATTGCAATTCCACTATAGCCGCTATTTTTCGTCTTTACTTTCTACCACGTCCGTAATAAGCCGGGAGAAATCAACGGCGTTTTTTGAGGTAATTACAGGCTTGCCTGTGCGTTTTTCAACTGCCCGCCTAGCATCCCCCGCCGCTTCACCACCAGAACGTGCCACACGCTTATTTTCCTCAAAAGTTTTTGGCTCTTTTCCTTTTGATATCTCTGTGGTTGTCGCTTCTGCCAGCATATTTAAGACCAATTCAAGGGTTGACATGTTGTCGCGCAAATTTTCTTTTTTTAAGCCCTTGATGTTTTTATATTGCCTTGTAGTCAGTCCCGCCCAGGCTTTTGTCAATTCGTCCGTCAAAATGGCGTACTCAACACCCTTTTTAACACCGCGATTGTCCCATTCGTCCGTCAATTCCTTTCGCACTTGGATAGCTTGAAGCCGTTGGTTTATCCATTCGCGGGAATAGCCTTTTTTGAGGTATGTATCAAGAGCGCGGTCAATCGTTAATTCCGGATCAATTGTTTCATCGATCCGTTCCTTTCCAACCTGTGCAAGCCATAGTTTGAACGGTTCGGCTTTTGGTGATGGTATAGATTGGATCAAGCGCAAAATCTGTTCTGTACCAGCAA
>WRHF01000135.1 GCA_009783415.1 Clostridiales bacterium | reverse complement strand
CATCAAAGTTTTTTTGAGCCTGCTGTCTTGATCTTGCAGCATTAACTTTTTTTGATGCTATGAAATCATTAATAAATGTAACATCATCTTCTACATTTATGATTTTTTTAAAAAAATCCTCAAAATTAATCGGCTCATTTCCCATTAATATGTCATACAGCGAACACTTACTATTGTCTGAGAGATTATTAGCAAAAGTATTAATTTCCGGTGAATATAATGTTACAACATTGACATCTTTTTTTGCTTTTAGTGTATCTTCTAAGCATTTAAGAAAACGGGTTTTACCCGCACCGTTTCCACCTACAATAAGATTTTGATGAGCAAAAGTAATATAATTCCCTTTTATACTTTTTTCAAACTGGATTCCTGCCTCCTCAAATTTGGCAAAGTCAATTTTATTACTTTCTTTGCTTGACATATTATATAATCACCTCTTGTGACTTTTCTGAAAAATCCGTACTGTATATTTTTCGCATACAGATTAACAAAACCTATCTAAATTCGCATAGGATTGGATTAAATAGAATAGAAATAGCTTCCATGGTCTTAGCTCCTTAAAGTTTCTACAAAATATAAGAATTTCCTTTTTTAATACAAAAAAATACCAAGTACTGTTGTTATTTTGAACTCCTGGTATATTTTGATGTTTTCTTTTGCACATAAGCTAAAAACAACAATAAATAAAGATTTGCTAGCCAGGCTTTGCGAAAATGATTAAATAAAAAGGATATACCGGCTAAATTATTTTTTAGTCTTTTCAAGTTACTCGCTTTGTGTTAATATAAGCTATAATTTATAAATAATTTGAAGGAGCTGAGACAAATGGAAATCAAAAAAGCGCAAGAAATTTTAGAAAAGTACAATTCCGAACCTTTTCATCTTCACCACGCCAAAGTGGTCAGCGGAGTTATGGGGTATTTTGCCAAAGAGTATGATCCCGAACGGGAAGAGTTTTGGACTGCCGTGGGAATATTACATGATGTGGATTTTGAAAAATACCCTGATGAACACTGTGTAAAAGGTGAACAACTGCTCCGTAACGAAGGAGTTTCAGAGGACATAATACATGCTACCATGTCCCATGGTTTTGGGGTAACTCAAACGCCGCATAAGCCGGAACATATCATGGAGAAAATCCTCTTTGCAACCGACGAACTTACCGGGCTGATTGGCGCGGTAGCCATTATGCGGCCCTCCAAGTCCGTGCAGGATTTGGAATTGAAGTCGGTCAAAAAGAAGTTTAAAGATAAAAAATTTGCCGCCGGCTGCAGCCGCGATATCATCCTCCAGGGGGCTGAAATGCTCGGTTGGGAGTTGGATGAGCTAATCGAGCAAACTATTATGGCTATGCGTACTATTATTTGATCATTCTACTTGCTTACCGTATCATATGGCCAGTCATTGATGCCGCCAATGTCGTATACGTTGGTATATCCCAGGCTGACGAGCTCATTTGCGGCGTTTGCGCTTCTGCGGCCGCCTCGGCAGTAAACCAGAATCAGCGCGTCTTTATCCGGCAGCTCGGATCCGGCCCGGCTGCCAATTTCAAAATCGGGAATCAGGATCGCCCCTTCGATCCGCTTATCGCTATATTCCTCATCGGTACGAACATCCAGGAGGATATAGGGCTCGCCCCTGTTCATCACCTCTTTTGCTTCCTTTGCGGTTATCTTATGATAAACGGCAACAGCGCCGTTTTCCGGCAGGGTGGATGGTGTATCCAGGCTATTATGGTTGCAGGCGCAAAACAAGCATAGACTTAGGAATATGATACAAACAATTATTTTTCTTTTTGTTATGTCTGTCAACATGGCAATCCCTCCAGCAAAATTTACTATGACGCGATCCGTCAAGAATCTTTCGGCGGACAGTGAGCAAAAAGCCTTGCAAATTAGTAATGAGCACTATTAACATACGATACGAACTTTGCTCGGAGAATTGGTAGTTAAAACCTTTTTAGTGAATAGTGAATAATGAATAGTGAATAGGACAAAAAACGGCGCTTTGCGCCGATTTTTGGTGACGCGTAGGGGATTCGAACCCCTGAATGCCAGCGTGAAAGGCTGGTGAGTTCAGCCGCTTCTCCAACGCGCCATAATGTTTGTTTTGGTAGCGGTGGTTGGAATTGAACCAACGACACCCCGGGTATGAGCCGAGTGCTCTGACCTCTGAGCTACACCGCCAAAATTATAGTTTTTCTGAAAAATACCGCTTTGCTTATTATAAACAAAATAGCTAGGGGCTGTCAAGAGTAAATTTTTTTTGGCAAAAACAGCATCTATCCGGATAATAATGGTTTTTGCCGGTTTATGAAGTAAAGATTGCCCAGCATAAGAGTTTATTTGGAGAACATAACTGTCTTTTTCGTGGTTTACCAAGGGGAATATAAGGACATAATAGCTATGTTTGATTTTATTTAGCAAGTAATTTCCAGTTAATTTAGGATATTGGTAAATATTGCTATTTTTTACAGGAGATATTTTTTCCATGATAGAAAACTCTCACAGCCTGGCCAGGGAGGAAGCGGCTCAAGCCTTGAACAGCGATTTAAATTCCGGCCTGAGTCAAAAGGAAGCAGCCCGCCGTTTGGCGGAATTCGGTCCCAACAGCCTGCAAGAAAAAAAAGCCTCTTCCTGGCTGGTGGCGTTTTTGCGCCAGTTCAAAAACTTTATGGTACTGGTGCTGCTGGCGGCCGCGGTGCTTTCCGCTTTTCTCAAAGAAGTTACCGATGCTATTATTATTATGGTCATTCTGCTGCTTAACGCCATTTTAGGTATGGTACAGGAAAAAAAGGCGGAGAATTCTTTAGCTGCCTTAAAAAAAATCAGCGCCCCCGGCGCCAAAGTCATCAGAGAAGGGCAAAGCCAAAAAATCCCGGCAAAAGATCTGGTTTTCGGGGACCTAGTGATCATCGAAACCGGGGATTATGTCCCTGCCGACCTGCGCTTGACGGAAAGCAGCAATCTGAAAATCGAGGAATCCGTACTGACCGGGGAAGCCGTCCCCGTAGATAAAGACGCTCTATTTGTGGCAAAGCAAGAGGAAAATATACCCCTCAGTGACCGGTATAACCTTGCTTTTGCCAGTACGACCGTGACTTATGGCCGGGGGATGGGCCTGGTTTGCCAAACCGGCATGAATAGCCAGGTTGGACAAATTGCCCGAATGATCCAAGAAACCAAAAGCGAAGCCACCCCGCTGCAAAAGCGCCTGGACAGCCTGGGCAAAATTTTTTCCCTGGCAGTTCTGGTCATTTGCGCCTTGGTTTTTGCCCTGGGCTTGATCCAGGGCAGGGAACCCTTCTCTCTTTTCCTGATCGCGGTCAGCCTGGCCGTGGCTGCTATCCCTGAGGGCTTGCCTGCCGTTTCCACCATTGTGATGGCCATGGGAGTGCAGCGTATGGCCAAGGGCAATGCTATTATTCGCCGCCTGCCTTCGGTAGAAACCCTGGGCAGCGCCACCGTAATTTGCTCCGATAAAACCGGCACATTGACCCAAAACCGGATGACCGTGACCAAGCTGGCTTTTGGCGGAGAGTCTTTGCCAGTGGAAGCAGTGCCCGCGGATCAGAATCTGGAGCTTTTACTGGAATGCGCTCTGCTCTGCAATGATGCCCGTCTGGAATCAGATGACAAAGCCATCGGCGATCCTACAGAAACGGCTCTTCTCTACCTGGGTCAAAAGAAAAACTATAGCAAAAACCAATTGGAGCAAAAATGGCCCCGCCAAAAGGAATTGCCCTTTGATTCCGACCGCAAGCGGATGAGTACCCTACACGTTGGACAATTTACAGTTGACAATGGACAATTGACAATTAATGATAATGTTAACGAAGATGATGGTAAGGGGGTTTTTAGAGACGTCCATAAGTATCGGATCTATTGTAAGGGCGGGTTAGATGAAATTTTGGCTATTTGCGGTGATCTTTTGCCGGAAGCGAAGGATGACTTGCATAGGACTAATGAGGCTTTGGGCGCCGAGGCTTTACGGGTGCTGGCCTTTGCTTATAAGGATCTGGAAGAACCGCCGCCTGATAGGGATGTGGCGGCTTGGGAGAAGGATTTGCATTTTATCGGCCTGGTAGGGATCATTGATCCGCCCCGTCCCGAAGCCGTCGAGGCAGTGGCAGCCTGCCTGAGCGCAGGTATCAAGCCGGTAATGATCACCGGCGACCATAAATTGACCGCTTTGGCTATTGCCAGGCAGCTGGGCCTGGTTCAGAGTGATAAAGAGGCTATCAGCGGGGTGGAGCTGGATCGGCTGGACCCCAAAGAATTGCAAGCAAGTACGGAAAAATACGGGGTCTATGCCCGGGTATCCCCCCAGCACAAGGTGCAGATCGTAGAATCCTGGCAAGCAAAAGGCCAGATAGTAGCTATGACCGGCGACGGAGTCAATGACGCCCCGGCTCTTAAAAAAGCCGATATCGGCGTAGCTATGGGCATTACCGGCACGGATATTACCAAGGAAGCCGCCGATATGGTGCTGACCGATGACAATTTTGCCACCATCGTTCAAGCTGTCCGCGAGGGACGGCGCATTTTTGATAATATCCTCAAAACCATTCAGTTCCTCCTCTCCTGTAATTTGGGGGAAATCCTGACCTTGCTGATGGCTTTCCTTCTCAGCTGGGAGATACCTCTTTTACCCATCCATCTTCTCTGGATAAATTTAATAACTGACAGCCTGATTGCCTTGGCTCTGGGGCTGGACCCCGCTGTTCAAAATATCATGGAACGCCCGCCGAGGCCGCAAAAATCTTTTTTCAGTAAAGGTATGGTTTGGCGCATTGGCTATCAGGGTCTTATGATCGGATCCCTATCGTTAACAGCCTTTTGGCTGGGCAGCAGGATCAGCCTGGAAGTAGGGCGCACTATGGCTTTTTGCGTATTAGCTTTTTCTCAAATAGTCCATTCTTATAATACCCGCTCCAACCATTTCTCTGCTTTCAGCCGGGGGCTTAGCCTCAATAAATTCCTCTGGCTGGCCAATGCCGGAACAATAGGCTTGATGCTCCTGTTATTGCTAACACCTCTAGCCGGCTTTTTCCACTTAACACATCTGAGCTGGAGCAACTGGCTGACAGTAACTATTTTATCCCTCTCTCCTTTGCTGATTGTAGAAGCTTTTAAAGCTTGGAAAATCAATATGCTAAAAGACGAGTGAGAAATTTGGAATATTTTGGTATTTATTTTTAAAATTTAACTGAAATTTGCTCTTGATATTTGGCTAGCTTGTGATATAATAAATATTCCCGAAGCTTTTCTTATCAGGGGGGTGAGATCTTGGCGATAAAAGAAGAAAAACAAATAAAAATAATAACCGAAAACCGACGGGCCCGTCACGAATATCACTTTTTGGAGCTCTATGAAGCCGGGATCGAACTCTTGGGCACGGAAGTAAAATCCCTGCGCAATGGCAAAGCCAACCTGCAAGACGCTTATGCCAAGGTGGAAAACGGGGAAGTGCTGGTCCACAATATGCATATCAGCCCCTACGAAATGGGCAACCGCTTCAACCACGACCCCAAACGCCCGAGACGCCTTCTGCTCCACAAATCGGAAATCAACCGCTTGTACAGCAAAGTACGTGAAAAAGGCTGGACCTTGATCCCCTCCCGTATGTATTTCCTCCAGGGCCGGGCCAAGCTGGAACTGGCCCTGGCCCAAGGCAAAAGACTCCACGACAAACGCAACGACCTAATCAAAAAAGAAGCAAAGCGCGACATAGAACGAACCATGAAAGAAAAACAAAGAATCTAACGCGGGTTTTTCCCGCAAGAATTAAGAAGTCAGAATTCAGAATGGTTGTAGCTTTTGCTCCGCAAAAACAATTGAAAAAAGTCTTTTATTTAAATAAAAAACTTCGCGAAGCGAAACAACCACAATTCTTCATTCTTCACTCTTCATTCGCAAGCATAGGCTTAGAACCACAACCAAAATTCTTACTATGTTAATATCAATTAGAAGCAATAAGTTACTGACCATGGGGGCGTATTGGTTTCGACGGGGGAAAGATTGGCAAAGGTAGCGAGCCAGGGTTCCATCAGCCTGTAAAACGGTGGGAAACTTCTTTTGAAGTGCCAATAATAATAACTACGCTTTAGCTGCATAGCTAACCTTCTGCCCGTTTTGTCTGTGGGGCGGAACAGGGGGTCGCTAACACAGTCTACCAAGCGGCCTGCTCCCGGGGGCTGTTTTGGGAAATTCTACGGGATAGCAAACCGGCAGGGTGTTTATGCCCGTCCGGTGAGCGAATTTAAAGCATAAACTGCGCTCGGAGAAACCTTTGTGGGTCTTCTTTCGGACAGGGGTTCGACTCCCCTCGCCTCCACCAAAAAGTGCCTCTACGAGGCAATGATGAATGATGAATGATAAATTGTGAATGATGAATATATTTCGGCTAAGAACCGAAAGGCACTTTTTGTATTTATCATTTATCATCTATCATTCATCATTTATCATTTAAGAAAGGTTTTGGGATTACTAATGCCAAAAGAGAATATTTTGCTTGACAAATCCCTGCATTTTGCTGGAAGAATTGTAAAACTTCATAAGTATTTATTGACTGCTTCACTAAAAACAGCAAAAAGCAATAGGGAATAACCCCTGCCCGTAACGTTACGGTTCGGATTAAAATCGAAGCTATATCCCCACTGCCGCAAGTGACCATAAAACTGCCTATCAGTCATTGACCGCCGTATGGCCTCATCAATATCAGAGCAGATAATATTCCACATAGTAGGCTCACCATGCTCCTCAGCTTTTTGTAAATAGCGACAACCGGAAGAACGCCCCGGCTCTTCTATCACGGATAAGCCGCGCTCTCTACAAATACTGTCTGATTCGGCCCGCAAATTCTTGAAATACATGGCATAGTTATTGTTCAGTTTCTTACCGTCAACAAATGATACGGAATTGACAACTAGATGATTGTGTACACAACGGGTATTGAGATGAGTAGTGACAAGTACTTCATACCTGTCGCCCCAAATCCGCTTTGCCAGAAGAACACCAATCTGATGGCATTCTTCCGGCGCAACCTCATCCGGCGCAAAACTCTGATAGGCATGGTACGCCAGATTGCCGCCGGTTTTTCCAAACCGCTGCTTAGCCGCCGTCATCTGCTGATAAGCAATTTCAGCTATACAATTCACTCCGGTAACATAGAATTGCCTGGCTGTTTTTTCTTCGTTTGCAGCATACCCCAAGACGTTATGCAAATCCTTTAACTCTCGGGCAGTATATGTTTGAGGGCCAAGTAAAAATTTGTTGCAGTTTCAACACAACCATAGTATAATGTCATTAGTAAGGGGGAGCCACTATGACAATACTCAAATACACATTTAAAACAGATACCCAAATTACCCATATTAATAAGCAAGGAAAACCGGTTGCAACTATGGTTATCACTGTTTAGCGCAAACACAGAAGAAGAATTAGAAATGATAGAGAGTTTGGAGGTGCCGGAAATGAATGAGGCGATAAGTGCATATAGGCGTATAACCGTAACACCAGAGTTTAAAGAAATAGAGCGTTTACGTTCAAGAGCGCGGCACGAAGAGGCACAAGCCTTACATGATAAAGCAGCGAGTATTGCAAGAAATATGCTGAAACGCAATAGGCCAATAGACGAAATCGCAGAAGATACTGGACTAACCCGCGAAGAGGTTGAGGGGTTGCAATGCAATGGACAATGATGCGATGGCTTATAAAATGACAGATGAAGGCCAGGCTAAAGAAATAGAGTGGTTGCGTTCGAGAGCGCGGCATGAAGAGGCACAAGCCCTGCATGACAATTCAGCGAGGATTGCAAGAAATATGCTGACAGGCGGAGAGCCTATCGAAAAAATTATAAAATGCACCGACTTAACCCGCGAGGAAGTGGAAGAGTTGCGCCAATAACATTAAGATTGTAGAAGCCCCGCCATTCAACCGGCAGGGCTTTTTTGTTACGCATTCAAATTTAGTTGCCGATGCAAAAAAGCATCAAGTTCCCAAAGCTTCCAGCCTACTGATCTTGGATTTAAATGCATCCGAACGAATAACCTTTACATCAGCACGAGGCAATCTACCGCTTTCAAATACTGTCTCAATGCTTTTTTCTATAGTTATGCTATTGTTCCATTAAACCAGGGGGTGGACAGTTTTCGAGTTTAGCAAATAGAATTGGCAATTCATCCAAAGAACCGTTACAAACCAGGTTAAGGTATTCCTTATCCTTGAGGTTTTCTACCAGAGATGCTGCAGCTGGGCGGACAGTCAGATCCCAGTTGAGATTTTTCCGTCCACTACGACGGCGCTCGTTGTTTTTTATTTTAGCAAAGAACTGCTCGCATGGGTTGTTCGTCCGGTCGGCGACGCGCATGGGTATATTACCATCTTGATCAATAACAGGCATATCATGCCCCCACAGTTCGTCATTATATTTATCAATATGCGCTATCATGATGCCAATGGCCTTTTTTAGATCACTTTTTATTTTACTAGATTCATGCATTTTTCTAAGTTCAGCTGTAAAGGCTTCGAAATCCTTTTTTATCTTTTTTTAACTGATTGAAGAAATCTGTACGCACTTTCTACTTGGTTTTTGCCTTCCAGAAAAACTGCAAGAAGCACAAATACCTAACTTAATTCTATTTAGTTCCAAAAAATTTACAGGGCAATCGCATAAAAATTTTGCTCGTGAGTTAGCTGGGGCAAGGCGGACACGGCGCTCCGTATTTCAGAAATCCCTTTATACAAAATTTCATGTTGTTAATGGGCTTTCCAGAATTTCAA
>WRHF01000134.1 GCA_009783415.1 Clostridiales bacterium | reverse complement strand
TTTTATGAATCCGGCGATGCAAGAGAATTGGGATGTTTCCTCTATGAAAACTGCCTGGACGGTATAGACTTTGATAGCGAAGCGGAAGACTGCCAGGCTGACGGGGAACTCGACAGGAACTCCCAATGATAAGCCTATAAGCCGTTTTCTTGCGGCTCATAATAATTTTGTTTTTATATTCCATAGGAGGCGGCGTATTTGCAATTCAGATCAATTACAATCGAAGATAAAGCCCTTTTTCAATACTATCTGGCTGATCATTATTACGAAACAATTACTTTTAATTTTACCTCTTTATTCTTATGGCAACACTGGGACAATTATCGTTTCGCGGAAAATCAAGGCTCGCTTTGGGTACAATGTGATTTTTCTAGCCGCATCGCTTTTTTGCCCCCCATTGCACCGGATGAGCCTACTATTTTAGCCGCTACCGAGGCTATGATTGACTGGTGTGCCAGTAATAACCTGCCCTTTTTTATAATAGAAGGCACCGAATTCCACAGTCAGCTCTATCAAAAAGCCTGGCCTGGACGTTTTTCTTATGCCGATTTCCCCTATGGGGACAATTATATTTACCGAGTGAAGGATTTGGTAGACCTGAAAGGTAATAAGTACCGCAATAAGCGCAACCATGTATATCATTTCTTACGGGAGTACCCAAATTACCAATTTTTACCATTAGATAAAAACCTGATTCAACCCTGCCGGCAACTTACCGACAACTGGGTGAGCCGACATAAACCAAGCGAAACCATCATGGCTGAATACAAAGGCTTGCAGCTTTTATTCGACCATTATGATGATTTGGGTTGTTTAGGAGCCGCCATTATTATAGACGATAAACTGGAAGCCTTCACCGTAGGTGAAAAACTTAACCATGATACTTTTATGATCCAGGCAGAAAAAGCAAATCCTGACAAACATGGTATTTACCAGGCCATAAATCAGTTCTTCCTCCGTGATTATGCTAAAGATTACATCTATGTCAACCGGGCGGAAGACATGGACGAACCAGGTGTCCGCCAAGCCAAACAAACCTATCACCCCTGCAAGATGGCCAAGAGGATTCATATATCCCTTGCGGGTGATGTTTCTGTATTTGCCTAAAACCTCTTTCCTTTAAAAGTAGAAGCATAAGCACATAGCATAACGCATAAAACAAGGCTGGGGAGTTGTCCCCGGTTTTTTTAACGTTTCCGGGAAACGGGAATAGAAATTTGGGATAAATATTGATCCGTGTCACTGATACTTATTTCATCCAAGAGATAGATCTCATAAACCGGCCCATGGCAAACTAAGTTATGTTCCCCGGCATAGGCGAGCATCCGCTCCGGCAAGTTGCCGAATTGGCCATAATAGCCCCGGGTATAACCCACCAGGTACTTGCCGGCAGCTTTTTTGAAAGTACCGCCCGGATCCTGAGAATAGAAATTAGTAGGCCGGGAAGGGCTTTGCAAAAAAGATTCCAGAGTGGAAAAATAGCCGCCCACCGGAAAATTTAAATTGATCCGGCTGTATTGCGCCGAATTACAAAAACGGATAAAAGTCTTAAAAAAATACTTGTCGTCACCAAAATCATTTTCCGGCCCCAAGACCATGGGTTGCTGAGCCATTTCTTGCAGAGTGATTTCTTGCTCGCCGGCCAGCAGCCCATTTTGAATATTACTGCGAAAAGCATGAATGACTGCATAAGCAGCTTGAAGCTGCAAAAGCTGGGTGTCCAAGTTCTGTTCCTGCTGTGCCAGAAGTTCCATAGCTCTTTTGGGGGTTCGTCCTTTGCCCATTTCTTTTATCTGTGATAAAGGAATGCCTAATTCCGTTAGGACATTGATTAGCTTTATGGTGGTAATTTGAATGGGGGAATAGTAGCGGTAATTGTTTTCTCCCCGGGAAGCCGGAGAAAAAACGCCGATTTCGTCATAATATCGTAATGCTGATTGCTTGATCCCGGCGAATTCGGCAAACTCTTTGATTGATAATAAATCAGAATTGTCCAAAACCTAGAACCTCCAGTTCGAATCTCTTGGTAGAAAGCCCTTTTAAGGTTATAATATTTGCGGAATTATCTTAATTATTCGCTGTCTTTATAGCAAACCTTAAATTATTAGCAAATAATGGTTTTTGCTAATAATATTTAATGGTTTTATCACTAGAATTGCTAAATCACTGTTTAAAGCAGTGGTTTATTTTATTATGCTAACTAAATAATGATATTTTTTGACATATGGAAAATTTTACTTCAAAAAACTGTATTGACATTAAAGCTGCTTTATACTTTAAGCTATGATTGTTAAGATCAATTAAATCAACAATGGCTAAATTCGGAAATCAAACCGGGAGGTGAAAAAATATGACTTTGGCTAACCGTTTGCGGGATTTGCGCTTAAATGCACGAAAAACCATGCAAGAACTAAGCGAAGGTTTGGAAGTATCCGTTAACACAATCTATCGTTGGGAACATAATGTATCTGTTCCCCGCAAAGTAAACCTGGCTGCTATAGCTGGATTTTACGGGGTAGAATTAGATTGGTTGCTTTCCGGACGGAAGGGTATCAACAGTATGGCAGAGGATTCTCAATTATATAAAAATGATTTGGAATTGGAAAATCCCCTGGAAGAACAGCTTCTGGCAATGTATAGAATGTTTTCTGAAAACAGTAAGCATAAAATTCTGGGTTATGTGGAAAGAATGTGCTTGGAAAATATAGATAACGGTTATTCTGAACATGTGTGAGCGGCTATAAATCCCCCAGATAAACTGTCGGGTTTTGACAATAATAATGAGCCAAAATCTCTTTATAGCTGCTACCGGCCTTGGCCATAGCAATAGCCCCGGCCTGGCTCATGCCCAGGCCATGACCCCAGCCCCGTCCGCTGATCATTATATCTCCGGTAGGGGCTTTTTTGCTGACTTCCTGCAGCCCGCCGGCAGTACGCAAATAATAACTTTCACCATTGCCGTTAACGGCGCTGATTTTGCCATTACCGTCAATGACCCGCAGCCCGGACACATCTCCCACCCCTTGGTTCTGTCCGCCGGCGTCCCGGATAAAAATCGCCAGACTGCCGGTGATTTCGATCAGATTGCTTTTGATGCCCCCCAGCAGGGTGCGGATATTATTATATGTAGCGGTAGCTTTACCCTTGCTGCCAATGATTTCCATCCTGGTAGCCCTCCCCGAAACAGTTGGTTTGCCGTCCAGACCGGTTTTGTCCAGCACAATTTCCCGGAAATCCCCAATATCCGTGCCGCTGTATTTATTGGCCAAAGATACCGCCTGGGAGGGAGTCAGGCTTAGTTTCCATTGATAGTTTGCCGTATCCTGGCTGTCGCCGGGAGAGGGCGCCGGGGCCAAAGGTTCGCTGCCTGCAAAGCCCCAGACATTTTCCGGTTTTTCCGTTTGGCCGCCGCTGTTGGCATGATAATAGGCGGTCAGAAACTGTCTTTGCCCGTTCGTACCCGGATAGCAGAGTATCTGGCCAAAAGTAGCATCCACGGCAGCCAGAACCGCGGCCGACTCCGCACTGTATCCTTGGTAAACCTGAGTGCGGGTATCATTGGTCACATCATAGGCTTTTGCGCCGGAGCGCATGGCCAGGGCAATGGAACGGCTGGCCACAGCCTGGGCTTTCAAGGCTTCCGCCGGAGCGCCGGCGCCCATTTCCGGTCCCAAAACTCCATAAAGATACAATTCCAGATCCAGAACATTGATAGCAAAGAGGTTAATTCCATTTCTTTCCAGTGTTAATAAGCCCCGGTATTCCTTGCCCTCAAGACGGAACCGGGAGGTATCCCCTTGGGGCAGCAAAGTAATAGGCCCGCTGCTTTCGGCCAGCTTAGCGCCATTATGTTTGACTGTGATAATGCTGCCGGAAAGGTCGATTTCCAGCGTATCCCCAAAAGAAAGACTAAGCAAATCCCGCCCCGCCAAGCCATTATCCCGCAAAATATAGCTACCGTTTGCAACAGTGCAACTTTGCCTGTTAGCGGTAGAAAGCAAAGCCCTGATATTAGTCTCAGCCAAGACAACGCCGGGCCAAGCGAGCAAGGCGAGGATGATTATTAAAATTGCAAGTAAGAGTTTTTTCATTGCTGAAGCCCCCCCTTTTGCTATGTAATAAGTAATAGGTAATAGGTAACAATTGTGGAGGTTTTGCTCTGCAAAACGTTTTATTGAATAAAAGATTTGTGAAATTTCAACTTTTCACGAAGCGAAAATTTCCATACCTGTTACTTGTTACTTGTTACCTATTACCTATTACCTATTACCTATTACCTGCCCTTAAAGTGTCTGTCTTTTTCGCTGTAGATACAGCCGCAATATTTCTGTATATACAGATCCAGCTCCCTCGCTTTTGCTTGTCCTTGGCGGAATAGGGGACGGAAATCGTGATAGTAGAAATTTATGCCGGTTTGGGCTGCTGCCAGTTCTCCGGCGGCTATAATGGCTTGGTGATCCTGGTAGGGGCTGATCAGCAGGGTGGTGCTGAAAGCTTTATAGCCTTGAGCCTGGGCCAGGCGGGCTGTGGCAATCAGCCGGCTTTGATAACAAAAACCGCAACGGGCTTCCGGTTCCAAAGCCACCTGGCGCAGCCACATTTCCAGAGGGTATTCGGCAGCAATTTGGGCAGGGAAAGGCTGTCCCTCCACCCAAGCGGAAAAAGCCTCCATCCGGGCCTTAAATTCCTGATAAGGATGAATATTGGGGTTAAAAAAATAGGCTTTAAGGCTGTGCCCTTTGGCCAGCAAATCCTCGCTGACAGCCAGCGAGCAAGGAGCGCAGCAGCAATGAAGCAGTATATCCATATATACCTCCTGTTACTTGCTATTTTGCTGTTCCTCTTCTCCGGCAGGAAATAGAGTCTCCTGCAGGTTGGTTTGGACCAAGCGTGCGGGTAAGTCCATAGCAAAATAGCGATAAGCTCCCGGGGTGGCTGTTCTGCCTCTGGGGGTGCGTTGAATAAAGCCCAGTTGCAGCAGATAGGGTTCACAGACGTCTTCGATCGTATCTACGGATTCGCCGATGCTGGCGGCAATGGTGTCCAGGCCCACCGGTCCACCGTCGAATTTCCTCATAATAGCATCCATCACCCGCCGGTCCATTTTGTCCAGGCCCAGGCTGTCTACTTCCAGCAGGGCCAGGCCGGATTTAGCCACTTCCCGGCTGACCACGCCCTGTCCCCTGACCTGGGCAAAGTCCCGCAGGCGGCGCAAAAGCCGGTTGGCTATCCGCGGGGTGCCTCGGGAACAGCGGGCAATTTCCGCCGCGCCTTCCGGTTCCAGGGCCAGGTTCAGTAAACGGGCGGCTCGCTCTGCTATATTGCGTAATTCCGATTCTTCGTAATATTCCAAACGAAAACTGATTCCAAAACGATCCCGCATAGGAGAAGAAAGCATTCCCGCCCGGGTGGTGGCGCCGATCAGGGTAAAGGGGGGCAAATCCAGGCGCAAGGTGCGGGCGCTGGGGCCTTTGCCCAAAATAATATCCAGGCCAAAATCCTCCATTGCCGGATAAAGCACCTCTTCCACAGCCCGGTTAAGGCGGTGGATCTCGTCGATGAAAAGGATATCCCGAGGCTCCAGGCTGGTAATAATAGCCGCCAGATCCCCCGGTCGTTCAATAGCCGGCCCGGAAGTTGTCCGGATATTGACCCGCATTTCATTGGCAATAATATTGGCCAGGGTAGTTTTGCCAAGGCCGGGGGGTCCATAAAGCAGCACATGATCCAGGGCCTCACCCCGGGCCAGGGCAGCCTGAATAAAAACCGTCAAATTAGCCTTGATCTTTTCCTGCCCCATATACTCAGCCAAAGTAGCAGGCCGGATCCCCGGCTCGCTCTCCCGATCCTCGGGCCGGAGCTGGGAGGAGATGAGGCGGGAATCTGCTGTTTCTGGGCTGTTATCGTAGTAGTTCATTCTCGTCTCCTAATTGGAAAGAGGTAATAAGTATTACCTATTACCTATTACCTTCTTACATGTTGCCTGCTATTTTTAGTGCTTCTTTGATCAAAATGGAGGTATCAGCCTCATCTCCTGCTTTTTCCATGGCTGCTGCTGCCAGGCTTCTGGATTCTATGGCAGAGAAGCCCAGTTGCTGCAGGGCTGCCAGAAGGTCGTTATGAGGCAAGGAGGACAATCCCCCTAGAGTGGGGCTGGCTTTTGTTGGCAAAATGATGGGGGCAAGTTTGCCTTTCAGTTCCAAGAGCAGGCGTTGGGCGGTTTTTTTGCCAATACCGGGCACGGCGCTGATAGCCACCGCATCTTCCTGCTGAACAGCCGCCGCCAGTTGCTCCACCCCCAGCTGATTAACTATAGACAAAGCAGTTTTTGCCCCAATCCCGCTAATAGCCAATAGTTGCTTAAAAACCTCCAGCTGTTCCGGTTCGCCAAAACCAAAAAGCAGCCAGCTATCTTCCCGGATCTGCATATGAGTATGGAGAAAAACCTCCTGCCCGGTTTGAACCTGCAGCCGGCTAAGTGGCGCCAAAACCCGGATCCCCAAACCAGCCAACTCGATAACCAGGGAATTTTCTTCAACGGTAGCCACAAGGCCCTTAATAAAAGCAAACATAGTAACCCCTTTTACCAATTCACAATTCACAATTCACAATTCACAATTATGGAGAAGATTTGAAGTTTTTTGCGATGCAAAAACTCACTAATTCCGGTCTCTGTCTTCTGGCCTCTGACCTCCGGCCAACAGCAAGGCGGAGCCGCGTTGTTGGCCATGGCAGATGGCTATGGCTAAGGCGTCTGCTGCATCATCGGATTTTAAAGGTGTTTTCAACCCTAAAATCCGGCTGACCATATATTTGACCTGTTCTTTTTCGGCCCGGCCATAGCCCACTACAGCCTGTTTGACTTGCAAGGGTGTATATTCGCTGATGGGAAGGTTGGCTTTGGCAAAAGCCAGCAGTAAAACCCCCCGGGCTTGGGCTACGCTGAGGGCATTGGTGGTGTTACGGTTAAAAAACAGCTGTTCAATAGCTACTGCCTGGGGTTTGTGCTGAGCCAATAGCTGATGGGCTCCTTGATAAATCATTTCCAGGCGCAAGGCCGGGGCAATATGAGCGCGGGTACGGATGCAGCCATAATCTGCCAGGGTATAACGGCTGCCCTGAACTTGCACCAGACCATAGCCGGTAGTAGCGGTACCCGGATCGATTCCTAAAATCAACAAGGGAAATACTCCTTTTTTTAGAGGGTAGAAAATAGAGGGTAGAAAATAGAGGATAGAAATTAGAAAATTGAAGTTAAAGTACTTTTCGACGAAAAAGGTTGCTATTCCTGCAAAATAAGCTTGACTATTAGGCTTTGAGCGGTTAAAATAATAAGCGGTGGTTAGATATCTATTTAGTCATTGTACGCCGATGTAGCTCAGTTGGCAGAGCAGCTGATTCGTAATCAGCAGGTCAGCGGTTCAAATCCGCTCATCGGCTCCATGAAGCCCCCCCACAGTCTATTTTGGGGGGCTTTTGTTTATGAAACACAAAGAAAGCAGAAGAAATGTCTTGATGTAAAATGTTTCAATTGACAAGTGTTTCCTGATAGAGTAAAATGCTTTTGAGGGCAGCGGGACGGTTCGCCAAACCCCAAAAGGGGGTGAGGCTTATGTCGGTATTTGAGGCGTTGACGATTAGATAAGAATCGGCAGCCTGCCTTGATAGGCATTAATTAGACGCTGCTCTACCTCAGGCCAATTGACAAGCTTCCACCAGGCATCCACATAATCATTGCGCAGATTTTGATACTTCAAATAATAAGCATGTTCCCAGACATCGCAGACAAGGATGGGAATAAGGCCCCATTGGGTCAGATTCTGATGCTTTCCGGCTTGGAGGATCTCCAAATGAAAAAAGGCAGGGTTATAGCCTAAAATACCCCATCCGGAGCCCTCTACACCTATCGTTGCGGCTGTGAACTGGGCTTTGAAGGCGTCAAAGCTGCCGAAATACCAGTTGAGCCAATTTGTGGTTATTTCTCCGGGCGAACCGCCGGTTTCGGGATATGTCATAATTGTCCAGTAGATACTGTGCAGAATATGACCGGATCCGTTAAAAGCCAGCTCGTTTTCCAGGCACTTAATATTGGTAAAATCCCCTTTGCTTCTGGCATCTACAAGGGCAAGCTCTGTCTTGTTCAAGTCCTCCACATATTTTTTATGATGTTTATTATGATGGATCTCCAAAGTCTTAGCGTCTATTACAGGTTCAAGAGCATTGTAAGGATAAGGGAGCGGAGGCAGGATATGCCCACCCGGCTTAACCGGTGAAAAATCAGCAGTTTTCATAAAGATATACTCCTTTTGGTTTTGTTTTGATTTAGTATATGATGATGACTAGCATAACGAAACAGATATTCAATACCTGATTCAGAGAAAGCAAGATTTTTATAAAATTAAGATTGACAAGTATTTAGTGATAGAGTAAAATACTTTTGAGGGCAGCGGGACGGTTTGCCAAACCCCGAAAGGGGGTGAGGCCGATGTCGGTGTTTGAGGCGTTAACGATTACTATCGCTTTTACGGCGCTTATTGTTAAACTCCTTGACTACATAGACAAAAGAAAATAACCGCCCCACGTCAATGATGCGGTTATTTTCTCTTAAAATAATCAACACTATTGGCAAACCGTTTTGGTTCTGCCCTTACTGATATAATACAATAAAACTACTGAACTGTCAATACCGCTTTTGGGGCGACGGATTCTAAAAGGAGGAAAAATATGAGTAATTTTATGATTAGGAAATACCTGGCGGAGCTTATTGGCACTATGATTCTGGTCTTTATGGGATGCGGCAGCGCGGTTTTGTTTTGGACGATTGAAGGTATCGGATATTTAACTATTGCTTTAGCCTTTGGTCTTTCTATTGT
>WRHF01000133.1 GCA_009783415.1 Clostridiales bacterium | reverse complement strand
GAAAAAGGCTGTCAGTGATGCGGGCTATAAGGCGGAGGATGATTTTTTCAAATCCAATGATGATATTACAGACGGGTTTTCTGTTATTTATCCCCGCAAAAACAGTGATGCCTATATTCCGGTTTATGAAATGAGGGATAAAGCTGCAGCTTTTGCTTATGCTGAAAATATCAATGCTTCCGGATCCAATCTGGCTCTTGTCAACGATAAATTTTTAGCGGTGGTATCCGGCGCAGCCGGAAATGAAGAGGAGAAGGCTTTTTTTGAAAATCTGATAAACGGCAAGCGGTTGGATTAGTTGTCACTTTCCAGCTTTTCCTCAATTTTATCACCCGGTTTGGGTGTAAAGTGATTTTTTGGTATTGCTTCCTTGAAGCCTAAAGCTCTGCTGTGTTCTTTGGTGGCATCATCCCGGAGGGTGGTGCTTCTGTTATTGCTCAGCAATTTGGTCAGTTCATAAAGGTCGATCCAGATCTGGTTTTTGCCTTCTTTTTGGCTTTCATCAAAAATCAGCTGCAGGCCAAAATGAAGATGGCTGTTTTCGATCCCGTTGACATTTTCGGTGGCGCTGTAACCGGTTCGCCCTACATAGCCGATCACATTTCCCGCCATAACTATTTGCCCTTCCTCAAGGCCCGCCGCAAAGGGCCGGTTTTTGCGTAAATGGGCATAATAATAGTAGCGGTGGCCGTCAAAACTGCGGATGCCGATCCGCCAGCCCCCGAACTGATTCCAGCCCAATACTTCCACCACACCGGATTCCACGGCTATTACCGGGGTGCCGACCAGAGCCATCATATCATGACCCAGATGTTTGCGGCGGTAACCATAATCACGCCTGGCCCCAAAATCATCATAATCGTCGTAGGCATAGCCTTTGGCAATGGGGGAATAGGCTTTGAGGCCGTATTTTTTTTGCCAAATTTTACCATTTTCCTCCTCTACTTCTGCTTCAAATTCACCGACAAGACCCCCCAGCACCGCCTGATAGGCTTCTAAATAATAGGGGTAATTCTTTAGTTTAGCTGCCATTACCGTCATGGTTTTACCTTCATTGATTTCCTTCAAAAGGGTTTTGAGATGGGAAGGCTTGTATTTTTTAAAATCACCGCCATATTTTGTTCCCAAATAAGCCAAAAGCTCTATCCAGCCGGTATGTTCACTTCCCTTTTCCTGATAGGAAGTAACATCCAGCTTGATAGCCTCTTTCATCAATCCGGCAGGAATATCAAAATCCACCCATTTGATATATTTTTTTTCCAGCTCTGAAGATGTAGCCTGACTGTAGCTGATATGCAAAAGAGAAATTATAGCACAAAGCAGAACAAGGCCAAGAATAACAGCAATCAATTTAGTCTTTTTCAGAATAATAAACATCAATTATCCACCTGCTATTAAAGTTAAGATTTTTGCTAATAACTTATTATTATGATAAGCGAAGGAATATTAGTACCTCATTGCAAGTGGTCAGTGCTCAGTAGTCAGTTCTCAGAACGAGTAGCCTTCACTCCGCGAAATGGATTGAATAAAACCCTCTTCTTCAGGCCAATACATAAAGCGGCCTTCGACCGCAAGTAGTCAGAAGTCAGGAGTCAGAATTCAGAATAAAAAATAAAACATGCTATAAGAGTACACTTCCCAATAAAAATAAGCTCTTTCTTTTTACTTCAATCGTTTCGCGAAGCGAAACTACCTACATTCTGACTACTGACTTCTGAATTCTGACTACTTGAAAATCACATGCTATAGCTTGCTTTAAGGCAATAATCTTGTTTTTTTTGTGCGTTTATTGGAAGCAATAGCATAGCTATACTCCTCATCTCACGTCATTCTGCGCGTAGCCGCAGAATCCAGAAAATCATCGCTTAAATCAGGCCGGTTTAGGTTTTCTGCGATTTCTAAGTTGTTCGTCACACGATATATAATGTTATGAATGGAAAATGGATTCTGCGACTTCGCGCAGAATGACAGTAGAATGATGAACAAAGAGAAATTTTATCTAATAAACAAAACTATAGAGGGCCTCCCGGCCCTCTATAGTTTTAAATTTTAGGTTTTTACTTCAATGTTTTGCGAAGCAAAACCAACAATAATTGTCAATCGTCAATTGTCAATTGTCAATTGCCATCAGCCTCCTACGACCATCCGCAAAATCAAGGCGGCGTCAACGGGATCAACGACTCCGTCTTTATTGACATCACCCAAAAGCAGCGCTCTGGGGGTCCACTCTACTATGCCGACATACATTTGCAGCAACACTATGGCATCTTCCGGAGTGATTTTGCCGTCGCCGTCAACATCACCCAGGATGCCGATAACCAGGGTGGCTGTATTAAACTTGAGATCCAGGTCGTTAAAGCCGGTTTCCAGATCCGTCTTGGCCTGTACTACATTGACAGCTAAGGGCATATCAAGCGGAGGAGCATCCTCCTTGACTTTATAGGAGACGGTGAAGAGAATGGTGTCGCCTGTAACATTTTCTCCGGATGAGAAAGCGACCCTTAAAATATCATTTCCCTCAAAGGCCAGGTTGTAAACCAGGTAACGGTCTGTTCCTGTCAAGGCGCCGGAAGCGGTCACGGCGACAGGCTCATAAATATTTTTATCATAAGGTAAATCAAAAGCCAGGGTGCTGAAGCCAAGAGTATTGTTTTCAATGCTGTACCTGACATTTACAGTTCCGCCGGGGGCAACGGCCACATCCTCTACTATGCCCCGGCATTGCAGGTCGTAATCACCTTTTGCCCCATAATAAATAGCCAGGGAAATAATATCGGATTGTCTTTGGCATCTTTGAAGGCTGAAGTTCAGGGCATAGTTATCCCCGGCCCGGTGATAAAGGGTCTCAAAACCGGTGCCTCTGCGGTTGGAGCGCCAGTCATATTCCACCGCATTCATCATGTTTCTATGGTTGTCATAATTGCCGTTGCCGTAGCGGACAAAGGCATAATGGTCGGTGGTGGTATCATAGCAAAAGAGGATATTCCCGGTGAAATCCAATTTTTCGGCTGCCAGCATGGTCGTATTATAAACGTCATATTCCTTGGCAATGGCGACGGCTGCCGGATTGTCGGCCAGGGCGACATTATTGTTGGTGATCTGGTTTTGCAGGGTTTGCAGCCGGGTATCGCTGATATTCATGAACATCCATTCGCAATTGGCTTGGCTGGTGGCTATCATATCCATATTATAGTTGGCCACAAAATCTGCGCGTTCCTGTTGACTCATTTCGGCACAGTAGGCATAAGCTCCCCGCAAGCCGCTTTCTTCAGCATCAAAGATGATAAAAACAATATTGTACTCAAAATTCCAGTCCCTAAAAGCCCGGGCCATTTCCAGGGTCATGATCGTCCCGGAGCCATTATCGTTTAGGCCGGGGCCGCTGCCGGTGGTGTCGTGATGCGAGGTTATGTAGACAGTCTTGTCACTGCCGCTGGCCGAGGGCAATTCTGCGATCACGTTTTTGCCCACATTGTTGCTGAATAATTTTATCGTAACTGCAGTACTCGCGTTCAAAGAAGCCAGCATACCGGCGGTTTCATAGTTGAGGGTGGTGCCTACGGGGATAGTGATATTGGTTCCGGAGGTGATGCTGCCCAAACGGCTATAGGTAGTATTGCCGTTAGCCGCCATGGGCAGGGTTTGAAACATTACTGCCGCCGCGCCGGCAGTTTGCAGGGCCAGGGCGGCGTTATAGGCATTGGCGCCGCTGGGAAAGGAGCCGTTCAAGGTAACGAAAACCGCTTTTCCGCTATAATCACCGTCCGGCAACACGAAAGCATTGGCGGAATTGGCCCAGTTGACAACTGCCGTGCCTGTGATTTTCAGCTCCTCACGGCTGTCATATCTATAGACGCTGGTAGCAGCCCAGGTCGGGCCATAATAGACATAATGTTTGCCATCGATCCAAATTATACCATTACTGGTAGGGGTGCTGGTCCAGGTAAATTCCTGGATATAAGGGTCATAACCATAAGACTCCAATTCATCCATGATCCAATCCACACACATATCCCGCCTGGGAGAAAAGGTGATCCTGTTGCCGATATCCTCGCTGATATAATGAGCCAAATAATCAACATGATCATAATCCAAGGCAGCCAGGAACTGTTCCTCATGGGGAGTAAGCCCGACCGTTTCGGCCGTGAGGGCTTGCGGAACAACAAATACCAGCAGCATTGCCGCAACGGCAAAAAGAACAAACAATTTCGCTTTCATCAAATTACCTCCAATTTCTTCTTTTTCACAACTAATCTATTTTACCTGTTATTGATTTGGAGCTTTACAGGTGTCCCGGAGAGAGTTTTTTACTGCTCGTCCCTCCTTCCCGTAAGTAAATACTGATAAACACAAATCTGCAAAGATGGATAAATATTCAATAAGTACAATTTATTACCAATAAAAATTGCAGAAACGACCCCAAAAACAGCCGCCCCAATAAACAATATCCAACAGCTGATTTATATTAATTAATCAGTATAACTTATAATAAAAAACTCCACACTCCACTCTCCACACTCCACACTAAAAAAAGTCAGTCCTGAGAGAACCTGGATAAAAACTGCCTGGTACGTTCTTGCTGGGGATTTTCAATCACATCAACAGCCTTGCCCCGCTCCACGATCACGCCGTCATCAAGAAAAATCACCTCATCTGCCACATCGCGGGCAAAGGCCATTTCATGGGTAACAATAGTCATAGTGGTTTTTTTCTCAGCCAGGCTGCGGATCACCCGCAATACTTCACCTGTAAGTTCCGGATCCAGGGCCGATGTAGGTTCATCAAAACAAAGGATATCGGGCTCCAGGGCCAAAGCCCGGGCAATGGCAACCCGCTGCTGCTGTCCGCCCGAAAGCTGGTAGGGGTGAAGACCGGCTTTATCGGCAAGCCCCATCTGATCAAGCAAAACCAGGGCTTTTTCCTTGATTTCCTTTAGGTCAATGCGCTTATTGTCCTTACCCGGATCTTTTTTATTTTGTTCCTTGGCTAGTAACTCGCTGGCCAGGGTGATATTTTGCAGGGCTGTGTATTGGGGAAAAAGATTAAACGACTGGAAGACAAGGCCGAAATGGAGGCGCTTCTTGCGGATTTGAGCCTCACTTTGGGTAGAGGGGTCGTTAGTATCAAAAAGAACCTCGCCCTTGACCCGGATAACACCGCCATCCGGACGCTCCAGAAAATTAAGGCAACGTAAGAGGGTAGTTTTACCGGAACCGGAAGAACCGATTATAGCCAGCGCATGTCCCTGCTCCAGAGAAAAGGTAACGTCTTTTAAGACCTCAGCTTTCCCAAAACTTTTACTGATATTTTCCGCTTCCAGAATAGCCATGCTGTACCTCCCTATACCTTGAAATAATCCAGCTTCCTTTCGAACCAACCAAACAGCAGGGAGAGAAATCCCACAAAAGCCAGGAAGAAGAGGCCGGTAGAAAAAAGCGGCCAAATCAAGCCTCTGGGAGCATATTCCTGTGCCCGCATCAGAATTTCATAAACTGAGATTAGACGTGCCAGTGAAGTATCTTTAATCAAAGTAATTATTTCATTTGACATAGGAGGCACAATTCTTTTAATTACTTGCAGTAAAGTGATCTTGAAGAAAATCTGTCCCTTGGTCATACCCAAGACTTGTCCGGCTTCAGTTTGACCTATCGGTATGCTTTGAATACCTCCGCGGAAAATTTCTGAAAAATAGCATGCATAGTTGATAACGAAGGCTATAACTGCTGCATTAAATCTACCGCTATTGCCCGTTCCCCATGGAGAAATACCCCACAACAAGCCCGGAGCAAAATATATAATGAGAAGTAGGAGCAATAAAGGAATACCGCGGACAACCCAGACAATAGTCTTTGTAACAGCTGAAACAGACTTTACTTTGCTCATGGAACCGAATGATATTACTAGTCCCAAGGGCAAGGCGAAAAGAAGGGTAAGCAGGAAGAGCCGGCTATTAACTAAAAAACCTTTCGCCAAAATTTCTATAATTACTAAGATTTCATCCATATGTTAGCTCCAAGCATATACGGAGGGTTTCCCCTCCGTATATGTTAAATTCATGTATTTATTCGGATAAATCAAGGCCAAATGTTTCAGCTAAAGTCTTCAATGTACCATCGGCAGCAAACCCTGTTAATATTTCATTTACCCTTTCGGTTAAGTCGGAGCCCTTACGGAAGGCGATTCCATAGTCTTCCACGGCTAAGCGGTCAAAAATAGCAAGATTCGCATAATCCGTGCCTTCACCGATCATAGATTTAGCCAAAGTGAGGTCTAAAATGGCAGCATCAGAAGTTCCAGCGGCAACTTCCATCAGGCAGGATGTCTGCACATCTTTGATTACATAATTTGCTTGTTTCAAATTATCATCGTCTTTGATTGCATCTTCCCCGGCAGAACCTGCTTCGGCACAGACAGTTTTACCGATAAGTGACGAAGTATCGGTATAAGCAGCATCAGCTTTCATCACCACTACCTGAGCATTTTTAACATAGGGTTTGGTGATGGACATGTTTTTCTTGCGGTCAGCTGTAATAGTCAATCCGTTCCAAATACAGTCGATACTTTTGGCTTTCAGTTCAACTTCTTTTGTGTCCCAGTTGATTAAGACAAAATCCGGTTGCAATCCCAATTTAGCGCATACAGCTCTTGCGAGTTCGGTGTCGAACCCAGTAAAGTTTCCGCTGGCATCCGTGAAGTTCATAGGCTCAAAAACCGTGTAACCGATAATCAGGTTGCCTTTGTCAGTTACATAAGCAAAATCATCAGTGGCTCCGAAGCAGGCAACAAGACTAATACCCAGGGCTAGGACCAAAACGAATACAATCAGTTTCTTGTTCATGCGCATCACCTTTCTTAATAAAATTTATCCGGGGTATTCCCCCTTTCTAGTACTATATCATATTTAGTCAATAAAAAGAAGGGTTTTTTTGAAAATTCTTCAAAAAAACCCAATAATTCCATGTAATAATATCTTATCCCTACCGGAATATCTTTCGGAGCAAAGGTACTTTTTGAATGGTATAATTTGTACTTAAAAAACAAACCGGGATGCTGATCAGGGAAAGCAGAATAGTTTTTGCTAAAGGAATCAGGTCAAGCGGCGCAAAAAGCAATGTTAATATGATTATGATCGGCGTGTGGAAAACATAAACGGAGAAAGCGTTCTCTGACATCGTTTTGATCAGTTTATTTTGCTTGTTACATTTTTCTCTGAACACAGCAATCAGACCGACAGACATGGATAGCAAAATAAACGATTCCCACAAAGAGTATGCGGCGTTTTGCCAGGTTAAGCCTCCGTTATATGGGGCAAAGCTAAAAAATGCCCCGCCTGCAATCATAATGGCTGCATAGGAAACAATTCCGAGCAATATACCCCAAAGCAACCAAGCCTTGCCTGTCTTATAATCAAGTTTTTCAAACCAGCTATTGCGTCTGCTTATTATTCCAACGATAAAAAATGATATATACTGGGCAAAATGGGCTAACCGCATATTTAATATCGGAGGCGAATCTATAGGTTTAACAATTCTGATGAGAAAAGAGCAAGCGCCAATCAGCAAAATAAAGATGAGGATTTTTGTAAATGCTGGAATATCCTTGTTGCTCTCTTTTACTGCCGGTGCAAATATCCTAAAGACGGCATATAAAAGAGAAAATATTAATAATGCAAATGCAAACCAGAGCGGTCCTGAACAATTGATAAAGTGAAAACTGGTAATGTATTCAATTAAAGTATTTAGCAGATTAGCGCCGCCGATTCTCTTGCCCAATAAAATAAAGTTAACAAGAGGATGTATTATGAGCATATAGATAGCTGTTGGTATGCCAAGCCGAAAGAGCTTATCTTTGATAAATTTTCCGGCCCCTTTTTTATCGTAGGTGACGGGAATAAAATACCCTGCAATCAAAAACAAAAGCCCCATAGTGTGACCTTGGACAAACGCTTGATAAAAACCAAGAACTGCAGTCTGAATAAACTCTATTTGTCCCGGTTCTGTGTAATACCAATAACCAAAACCGCTGTAGGTATTTGCCAGGTGATGCACAACTATGGAAATAATCACCAATAATCTTATGTTGTCAACATATAGAAGTCTATTTTTTTTCATGACAGAATGGTCTTTCTTGGATTGATTTCTTTGAATTAAGTAAATTGTATCATAATCCGGAAGCGTGGTCAACGAGTTTTTTGTTGGTTATTAATAGGTTTTCTGAAAAACTCTGGAAATCAGGGACCGCTTGTCTTGTTTTCGAATATAATGTAGAGAAATAATATGAGTGCGACCGTTGCCATGTGGATATATCCACATTATTTAGTGTTGCATTGTGAAGGTATGGTGAGAAAATGGGAACTAAAACTAACGGCTCTGCCTGTTTTGGAGAAATCTCAAATGAAAATATTTTTCATGGTTGTGACTGCTGCGATTGCAGCCGTAAAAGCCGTTGCGGAAGCAAACAGAATTGTGTATGCAATTGTTCTCTTTGCGGCGGTCCGGCAGGCCCGACAGGCCCGATGGGTCCGGTAGGTCCGGTAGGTCCGGCTGGCCCGGCAGGCCCTCAAGGAATACAGGGAGCGCCGGGCAACACAGGTCCGGCAGGCCCTCAAGGGATGCAGGGAGCGCCGGGAGCAACAGGCCCGATAGGCCCTCAAGGCCTCCAAGGTGAGCGGGGAGAAGCCGGTCCGGCAGGTTCGACCGGTCCGGCAGGTCCTCAAGGCGGACAGGGTGCGACCGGCCCGGCAGGTCCGCAAGGGATGCAGGGAGAACCTGGGGCAACAGGTCCGGCAGGCCCTCAAGGTCTCCAAGGGGAACAAGGCCCGACAGGTCCGGAAGGTTCGATGGGACCGGAAGGCCCGACAGGCTCCGAAGGTCCGACAGGTCCGGAAGGACCGATGGGACCGGAAGGCCCGACAGGCTCCGAAGGTCCGACAGGTCCGG
>WRHF01000132.1 GCA_009783415.1 Clostridiales bacterium | reverse complement strand
AATTTTGTTCAATAGTTTTCGCGAAGCGAAAAGTTACCCGCATTCTGATTTCTGAATACTGAATCCTGAATACTTGCGGTCGCAGACCGCCTTAGATGTCACAGCCTACTAGCCAATATTGTTTTACTTGCCGATCAAAGACCACAGGGCCACAATATCGGCCAAATCAATCATACCGTTGCCATTTAAGTCATATTTCTTGATCTCATTCCAGTCAGCGGCGGCGCCGGTTTTGTAGAGGTGGTGGTAGATCAGCCAGGAGATGGTGGCCTCATCCAATTCTCCTCCTTCATAGCCCAGGGGGTGGAGCAGGATCTTGGTAGCAGCGCCCGGCTTGGTCACGATTGCGTCAACGGGGCTGGATTTGCCGCTGATAAAGCAGTAAGCTCTGACATTGCTAAGAAGGCTGTCAACAACTGTCTGATCCGGCCCGGCAGGAACCCCGTCCTTGACGGTGAAGTGGAAAGTGACCAGGGGAGTTTCGCTTTCGGCTTTAAGGAGGACCCCCGGCCTGGCCAGGTACATATCCAGGGTCAAATATCCGCCCGCCACATCATAGGAAAAAGGACCCTGAGTAGGATTGTAGGCAAGCACGCTCGGGCCGAAAGTATAACCTGTATAGATCAGGTTTTGGGCATCAAAGGCAGCGTCGATCGTAAAGAGGTTGGCGCCTTCATCGGCAATATTGACCACGGAAACAACATAGTCGATCCTGTTGCCTTCCCTGAGATAGATTTGGGCCGGAGCATTGATATTGGCAGCAAAGGCAGTGCTGGAAAAAGCGCCGGTTTTGGCGGGATTGCTTTCTGAAGAAACAGTTAAGGTTACAGATTTAGAATCAAAATCACCCGGGGGGATCCGGAAATAAACAGGGATCTCTATTGTTTGCCCGGCCTCGATAGCATAGAGATCATTCAAGAGAGTGAACTCAAATCCGCAATCAGCTTCGGCCCGGATAATATCCGTAGCAGCTCCGGTATTGGTAACTTTGAACCACTGGGTAGCCACCCTGCCGGGATCGGCTGATTCCTGTTTGCCGGCGCTGACGATCAGCTCGCCGCCTACTGCCGGTCCGTCATCATGCAGCATGCCTACCTGATAGCTGAGGAATTCGCCGTATTTGCCCGGATTCTCATGTTTTGCCAATATGTAAAAGTGCAGCTTATTGGCCGCGTCATACCATTCGTTGACCGTATCGCCGGAGATAATATCCCGGCCGTTACGTTCTTCCCACTGGCGGGCGCTGCCATGTTTGGTTCCGCTGCCGCCGTAGGTACCGTTATTATTGACGGTATAATCGCCTTTGTAATAGCCGCTATCGACAAAGGATTTGCCGGCATGGAAGAGGGCGTCGTCCAATTGATCGGAATGGCCGATGCAATAATAGGTGGGTACCCCGTTTAAGTAATAGTCGATCAAATTGATATTATAGAGGTGGGAGTCGATCACCCAGCGATGAGTATCGGTCGAGCCGCTTTGGATCCTGGAGAGCAAAACCCCGTGGTCGGCACAAAAGGAATCATAACCAGTTCTATCCACAACCTCTATAGCTGTGCGGCCGGCCCGATAGCGGGTATTGGAATAACCGGAGGTCACCAGCGTGGAAGCATCCGGATTGGCGCTGTCAAAGGTCAATTCTATGCCCTTGTAGAAATTGGGGGCAATAAGCCCATATTCTTCCAATTGCGGATAGAGGCCGGCATTATTCATGGGGATATTACGCGCCGCTACCTCGGCCACCACCGGAGTCCGGGCCTTCAGCTGGGCTACGGTCAGTTGAAGCAGGTCGCCGGCATCATAATAACCGCCCCGTTGTTTGCTGTAGATCATATAGTGAGCGGGGCAAGTACCTGCCTCCCGGCCGGCTGGTACCATCCAGCGGGAATGATAACCCCCGGGGCCGACCCGGTCGCCGCGGGACATCAGATCCCAGTATTCGGTTTTGGGGCTGACATTTTGGGTCCACATAGTTGATTCATAATTATCGGAGAGGCCGGTGATATGGCCGAATTCATGGGCAAAAACACCCATGCCGTCGCTTTCGCCCTGGCCGGACTGACGGATGCTGCGGCTGGTACCGTCGGATCTCGGTACAGTGGATGAGCCGGAACTGGACCAGCGGGATACGGTTGCGATCCAGGAGGCCCAAGGCACATAACGGGTAGGTCCGGCATTGCCATAGCTATAGCTAGCCTGCCAGGCCCAGTCCGCCGCCGGGAATTTGAACTCATACCCGTCTAAAGTACCGGCTGCTTTCCTGGTCTTGATTTCCGCTATCTTGTCGCGGAGAAAGCTTTGGACATAGCCGTTGATAACAGGGGTGGTGCTGCTGAAACTTGTCATAGTGGTTTCCAGCTCCAATAAGTATTCGGGGTTGGCCGTCAGCATTTCTTCTACTTCTTCCATTTTAGCACCGGGGCCGTACTCATAGGGAACGTCCTCCGGCCTAGCCCACTGCATTTGGCCGAATTCCAGCCAGACCGAGGATTCATCATAGCCGGAATGGAGGATGAAAAAGAAATCATAGTCGCCCAGATATACTCCGTCCTGCAAAGCGCAATCTATACCTTCGTTCATCATGTTGCGGTAATTGCTGGAACCGGAGGTAGCCCGGCGGAAAATAGGCGGCAGATCCGACCAGCTGGTATAACTTAAATCGAATTCAAACTCAAATCCCGGCAAATGATAGGGTCCGAAGGAATCAAGATCAACCGCCCATTTGCCATAGGAGTTCTCGCGCCAGAATTCGTCGATGCTGCGGTAATGGTTGATTTCCTGATTTTTGTTGAGATAATCCCTGATCCATTCCCTGTAATCTTCCGCATCTACATGGATCACCGGGTTTTTGGTGATATGGTCTTCAAATTTGCCGAATTCGTCATAGAGGTAATAGCCAAGCAAGTCCGTATTCAATTCCCGGGTGGCAATGAAGGGCCTGTCCCAGAAATCGACCAGGACCAAAGCCCCTTTGATCGGGGCCGCCCCCCTGCCCATCGGATTGGCAAGGCCGGCCGGGTTCAATTCCGTAGTCCAGTCAATGACCGGGTTGCGTTTGAGCTCACTCCAAAGCATATCCTCCTGCAATTTCCAGGTTTGAGGATCAATAGGATCCGGCATATCAGCCAGGCCTTTGGGTTGGGCCGCCCAGGCCATGCTGAAAGAGGTCAAAGTCAGCAAGGCAACCAAAGCAGCTACAAGCAAAATATGTTTTTTCGACATAGTTTTTCCCTCCTAATTAAATTTTCTTCATAATTGTCAATTGTCAATTGTCAATTGTCAATTGACACCCCCCTCCTTTCCGGCTTAAAATATTTATATGGATTAATAGATTTTTGAGGCAGGAAACAATCAAAAGCTCTTTTATGCCATCATTCCTTATCTTCCTCAGATCCCCAAAAACCTATTAAACCAATTTTATTTTAGCAATAATTCCTTTTATTGTCAATATATAACACCTTTATAAAAATAGAGGGCGGCAGTGGCCACCCTCCATTTTTATAAAGCTGTTATTGATTAGTACCTACTTACCGATCAATGACCAAAGGGCGACAATGTCGGCCAGGTCTATCATGCCATTGCCGTTCAGGTCATATCTCTTGATCTCATCCCAGTCAGTTGCGGCGCCGGTTTTGTAGAGATGGTGGTAGATCAGCCAGGAAATAGTGGCCTCATCCAAGTCCCCGCCTTCATAGCCCAGGGGATGAACCAGGATTTTGGTGGGAGCGCCCGGCTTGGTCACAATGGCGTCAACGGGGCTGGATTTGCCGGCTATAAAGCAGTAAGCTTTGACATTGCTGAGGAATCCGTCAACGACTGTCTGATCCGGCCCGGCAGGTACCCCGTCCTTGACGGCAAAATGGAAAGTGACCAGGGGAGTTTCGGTATCGGCTTTCAAGAGAGTATCCGGTTTGCCAAGGAACATATCCAAGATCAATTTGCCGCTTGCCACATCATAGGAGAATTTACCCTGAGAGGGACTATAGGTAAGTACGCTCGGGGCAAAAGTATAACCCAGATAATTCAGGTTTGCAGCGTCAAAGCCGGCTTCGATCGTAAAGAGATTGGCGCCTTCATTGGCGACATTAACAACGGAAACAACATAGTCGATCCTGTTGCCGTCTTTGATATAAATTTGGGCCGGAGCATTGATATTGGCGGAAAAGACAGGAACAGTGACGGTAGTGGATTTCGTGGCATTACTTTCCGAAGAAGCAGTGAATTTTATGGATTCCAGATCAAAATTACCATCGGGAATCAGGATATAAACAGGTACTTCAATAGTTTGTCCGGCTTCGATAGCATAGAGGTCATTCAAGAGAGTGGCCTCCAGGCCGCAGTCAGCACTAAGACGGATGATGTCGGTGGCAGAACCGGTATTTTTGACTGTGAACCACTGAGTGGCCACCCTGCCGGGATCAGCCGCTTCCATTTTACCTGCGGTAACAACCAGATCGCCGTTTACGGCCACACCGTCATCATGGAGCAGACCAACGGTATAGGTGAGGAAGTCGCCGTATTTGCCCTCGTGCATATTTTTGGCCAGGATGTAGTAATGCATCTTGTTGGGAATATCATACCATTCGTTGACAGTATCTCCGGAAGCAACAGGCCTGCCGTCCTGGGGTTCCCATTGAACGATACTGCCGGGCTTGATCAGGGCTTGCTGCCAGGACATACCACTGGATTCGCTGGCGAAATAGCGGGCGCCGTAATCAGCCGTTGATTGCGGAGCGGTGGCGACAACATTGTAGATGCCGCTGCCGTTGGCAGTTTGTTGGTAAAATTTACCAGGTTCGAGGACGCTCTTATAATAACCGGTGTCGGTAGAGGATTTACCGGCGTGGAAAGCGGCGTCATACAATTGCGCCATATGGCCCAAGGTATAGGAGAAATAGTCATCAACCTTGCCCCCGCCTGCCGCAGCGCTTAAGGTGATACCATCTTCCACCATATAGTCGATCAGCCCGATATCACCTACATTGGCATCGACTACCCGGCCGCCGCGGCCGATAATTACCCCGTCGTCAGGGGCAAAGGAATCGTAGCCGGTACGTTGTACTACTTCTACCCAGACAACTGTGGCTCTGGCCGGATACCAGGAAAAGCCGCTGGCTTTGAGGGGCGCCACATCTGCCCAGGTTCCGCTGCCGAAATTCATCCGGATGGCCTTATAGGCATGAGGGGCGGCCAGCGGGATATCGAATTCCGTCTCCAGCCAGGGATACAGGCCCTGGGGACGGGCGGTGGTTTTATTGTTATTGAGAGGAATATTACGGGCCACGATCTCCGCCACCAAGGGGGTGCGGGCAGCCAATTGCTGATTGGTGATGGTCAGATAGTCGGGGTTGGCTGCAGCGGTATCATAGCTGGAACTGGCCGATTTATTAAAAGCCATGAAGTTGGTAGGTACGGAACCGCCCTCCATGCCGGGGCAGGTCCAGCGGCCATGATCGCCGAAGGGACCGGAGAAGGAGCCGCGGCTCATCAGTTCCCAGGGCTCGGTTCGGGGGTGCGACCTATATGTATAAGGATTGTCATAGTTGTCGCCGATGCTGGAGATATGACCGAATTCATGGGCAAAGGTAGCCATAGCATCGCATTCGCCTTGGGTGGAATAGTTCCGTGAGGAACCAAAGGTGCTGGTACTGCTCATATGGGACCATTCACCCACGCCTGCTTCCCAGGAAGTCCAGGCCACATAACGGGTATTTCTGGCGGTTTGATCTCTCCAGTTATTAGCCCAATCCCAGTCGTTCTGGGAAAGCTTGAATACATACTCATCTTCGATCCCCAAAACCACCATTGCATTATACTTTGCCAGCTCGGCAGCCCAAAAGTCTCTGCCGGGGGCGCTGGTTCCTCTATACCTGTCGGCATAGATAGCAAGCAATTCGGGACGGGCGTTGAAGATTTCTTCTACTTTATGCATTCTGCCGATGGGGGTCAGCTCATCGGGAAGGTCTTTGCGGCTGGGATATTGGCCCATGCCAAACTCCTGCCAGACACCGGACTCATCATAACCGGCATGAAGGATATGGAAGAAATCATAGTTATTGACGATAAAGCTGTTGCCCAACTTGGAACTCATGAGGGCAAAAGCAAAGGTATCGATGGTGCCGGAGGAGCGCAGGTTGCCTGGGTTGGCAGCAGTGGGGGCGCCGGTGCTGGGGCTGCGGAAGCTGGGGGGCAGCTCGGTGGTGCCTTGATAGCCGTCGCGGATCTCAAATTCGAAGCAGTTCACTTCCCAGGGGCCGTAAGCATCGAATTGCAAATGATATTTGCCGTAAGTATTTTCCAGATAGAATTCTTCCTGGCTGGAGCCATTATTGGCGGGGTGCTCGCCGATCAGGAAATCTTTCCACCAGTTGGCAAAAGCCGGATCCTTCTGGAAAGTTTCGAAGTTGGTATTATCGGTGGCATATTCACTTTCTTTCAGGGTGCGGGGCTGGCTGATGATGGGGTTTTTGATGATACCGCCATCATAATCCAGGCCGCCGCCCTCGGGTTTGTACATATAATAACCTAAAACATCGCTGCCTACAGGCTGACTGGTGATGAAGGGGCGGTCCAGGTATTCAAAAAGGCAAAGAGCGCCGCGGATCTTACTGACTCTGTTGGCGCTGTTGCGGACATTATAGTATCCGTCGGGGTTAACTTCCTTTTTCCAGTCGATGACCGGGTTGGGAATAAAGTTATCCCAGGTTCTGTCCCGGTTCATTTGCCAGCTTTGGGGGTCAACAGGGTCAGGAAACTCATCCAATCCCCTATCCGCCGCATAGGCGGTACTGAAAGATGCCAGTACTAAAAGAGCTGCTAAAAGTGCTACAAGCAATACGTGTTTTTTAGACATTAATTTAACTCCTCCTTTTTTAAATTTTGCATAAAAAGGCCTCCAGGTTAAAATATTTCTATCCCTCCCGTCTCAATAATTACTATTTAGAAAATACCCTAAAAATGGTCAATTTAAGTATATATTTTCCTTATAGTTAACTTAATTTTAGCAGTTATCCAAAATAATGTCAATGAAATTTAATAACAGCTCATCAGATAATACCTGGTAAATAATGGATATAATCTAAAATTCCAAGCTATTGGTTCTTACACACATTACTTCCATTTTTTACCATACATGTAAAAATTGAACTCCCAATACAACAAAAAGTGAAGAGTCTCAAAATGGGACTTTTCACTTTTTGTCTGCTTGTGTTGGCTTTTTGTGAATTGGATTATTTTATAAAACAACATCAAATATACGCTTGCCGCCGTCGAAATCTATCCATTTGGCGCAGCGTTGCTTGTTTACCTCCTTGCGGAAATCAAAGGTCAAGAGATAGCCTGCGGCTGCGTTTTTACTGTCCATATAGCCCAATAGCTGCTCGTAGGCATCCTGATGCCGGGAATCGCCGTACCAGATCTTTAATTCAATGATGAACTGATCGCATCCGTAATCCAGGACAATGTCCATGCGTTGCTGATTTCTGGTTTCGCTTTCAACATGAGCATAACCGTGACCATTTAACAGCGGGCTCAAAAATGTTAAAAACAACATCTGTCCTTGCCTTTCCAGAAATTTAAGGTCTTTTTTGTTGGACACATTATAGTAGTGAGCGGCAAATTTTTCTAAACACAGCTGCATATCAAATCTCCCGTTTTTGACAATGCTGGACACTGGGATACCTGTGCTTTTTTCTTTTTTTGAATTTGTCAGTTCTGTTGATATCAAATACTCATAAATTATTTTTTCAAAAATCTGATTTGATATGACCGCGGCGCCGTTAACATTTTTAATTATTCCGTACATATGAGCCAAGTCCAATACAGGATTACCAACTTTAAAACCGTAGCTTTCACCAAGAATCAATGTATCGTAGATCAAGCTATATAAATCCGGATTGTTTTCAAGGTTTTTATAGATGTCATCAAACAGAGTGTTTTTTTCATCAAGGATGATCGATATTGCCTTCCGCACACCGGCAAGTGTCCAGTCTTTGCCGAGTTCCTCGTCTATAGCTTGACAGATTCTTGACACCAAAAAAGGATACCCGCCGGTAAACTTAAAAATCTCATCAGATATTGTCATTATATCCATGCCCGTATTATGATCTGCTTCATATTCCCTGAGCATGGTGGCTATCTCATGCGGATCAAATGACATATCCACATTAAAGTTGACAGCGATGTTCCAGGGCGAGTTATATATTTTGCTTTCATCAGGCGCCGGCGCAAGAGTCCCCTCGTTTATCATTTTCAATTTGATATTCTTGATATCATATACCCCTGCCAGGATCACACTGTGAAATGTGTAATCCTTACCTTTTTCGCGTTCCAAATACTTATCACGCAACATGCCTAAAAAGTGGAGGAATATTTGGTTATTACTGGTTTTATCAACTTCATCTATTAACAATACAAGTTTTTTATCCTTGCCCATTTTTGTGATATGTTCACTTAGTGGTTCGAAATCTGTTATCTCCTTATTAAGCCATTCAGCGATATATTCGGGCGGCGCACTGGTAAAACTCAGCGCCTTTGTGATTTTTCTCAGAAACATAGGGCAAAAGGATTCAGGTGACTCAAAGCTCCTATTACTGAGTCCCTCAAAGCTGATGGAAATTACAATATATTCATCTTTTAGGGTTTCTTCCAACTGGTGCAATGTTGTTGTTTTGCCGTATTGCCTGGCACGGTTGATCGTGAAGTATGAGCCGTAGTCAATCATGGTTTTGATCTGGGCAAGTTTTTTGCTTGTATCGACCATATAATGCTTATTGGCAATACATAACCCCGCTACATTAAATCTTCGCATATCAATACCCCCGTTTCAATTTATAATTCGTAATTCATAATTAAATGATTAAATGATTCCCTGGATAAAAACATTATAAAACAACATCAAATATACGCTTACCATCGTCGAAATCTACCCATTTGGCGCAGCGTTGCTTGTTTACCTCCTTGCGGAAATCAAAGGTCAAGAGATAGCCTGCGGCTGCGTTTTTACTGTCCATATAGCCCAATAGCTGCTCGTAGGCATCCTGATGCCGGGA
>WRHF01000131.1 GCA_009783415.1 Clostridiales bacterium | reverse complement strand
GGAACTCATTGGGACGATGATTCTTGTGTTTATGGGATGCGGGAGTGCGGTTGTGTTGGGTGCAGCCGTTGGAGGAGGACATCTGGCGGTCGCGTTGGCATTTGGTCTTTCCATTGTTGCCGTTGCCTATGTCATCGGGTCAATTTCCGGTTGCCACATCAATCCGGCCATCTCTTTGGCCATGCTGCTGAAAAAGAGGATGAGCTTTTCCGAATTTGCCGGTTATGTCATTGCCCAAATTATGGGCGCCATTGCCGGGGCGGCTTTGTTGAAACTTATTGTCTCCTTTGGCGTGATCGATCAGACCGGCGCCCTGGGTTCAAACGGGACCGCCAATGTAGGGACAGCCGGCGCCCTGGTGGTCGAGGTTATTTTGACCGCAATTTTTGTCCTGACGGTTTTGGGGGTCACCTCCGATAAAAACAAAGGCAATGTCGCCGGGATCGTTATCGGCTTGACCCTGGCTTTCGTCCATATTGTCGGCATACCCCTGACCGGAACCTCGGTAAACCCGGCCAGAAGCCTCGGCCCCGCGCTTTTAGCAGGAGGAGAAAACCTGGCCAATGTCTGGATATTCATTGTAGCTCCGCTGGTCGGCGCGGTTATTGCGGTAGGTTTGTTCAGCTTGTGGGAAGAGAAAAAGTCAGTCACCGCAAAGCCAAATACCGGCAAGAAAAAACACAGATAAGCAGCGTTTAACAAATCATATTTTATCTCGAAACTATTAGACAAAAGGGTTTCCCATTAAAGCAAGGGAAACCCTTAGATTTTATTCACAATCAGATCACCCAATTCAAATAATCCAGCCAAGAAAACACACTAATCCCTAATCCCTACCCCAGATAAACTGGAAAAGAATTTAAAAAATTAGACGCGGATTTGCACGGATTAAAAACGGATTATCACGGATTTTTTTTATTATAAAAAGTATTGAATTAATTTTTTATTTTTCCTCAAACAACAGCACCAAAGTTCCTCATATCATCAGACAACAGCGAAAATCCGTTAAAATCCTAAAAATCCGTGTCTAATTATTTCATGCACCCTTATAAATTTGCATCCATGCAGGTAAACCCAAAGATAAGGTATATATTGCACCTTTTTTTTCGAATTTAAGAGCTTAATTACTAATCCCTTGCAAATTCAATAGCCGCAGATGCGAAAACCTTCGGCCAGGGGGTCATTCGGATCTAAAACCAAATTATTGAAGCCGGTTATAAAAGCAGTACCGCTTACCTCGGTCAGCACCGCCGGGTAGTCTCCTTCCCGGATATGTCCCAGCACCCGGCTTTCAAAAGGCGTATTAATAATGCTTTTATTGATCAGCAGATCATCATCTTGCATGATCCCCTTATGCACCAAAAGAGCGGTGCGCCCCCCGGTGCCGGTGCCGGTGGGAGAGCGGTCTATCTGCCCTTCGGCAAAAATACAAACATTATTGGAAAGCAATGTTTTGCCCTCGCGTCTCACAGGGTCGCAGATAATGGTACCGTAGAGCCAGGTGATCCCCTTTTCCCTAGGGTGGCAAAAACTTCCTTCTGCCGCCCAAACCTTACTCTTGATCTCTCTGCCGCGGCTTACCAAATCATCGGCATGATCCGGACCGACTTTTAATCCCATTTTTTCGGCATCGGCAAAAACATAAAAAGCGCCGCAATAAACTATATCGGCATTGATAGCTCCGATACCGTCCAGTTCGACCCGGATATTTTCTTTGTAAACAAAGCAAGGCACATTATGAAAACGTACCCGCAGCACCCGCTCATTTTCTACATCCGCAAAAGCGGTAATGCGTCCGGCAGGGGAATCTATTTTCAGGATATTGACCCCTTCTTTGGCAATAATGATCCCGGTTTCCAAAACTACCTTGGTGACAGCGATAATGCCATGGCCGCACATGGAGGATAAGCCTTCATTATGGGTAAAGAGTACCCCGAAATCACCGTCGGGGGTCACAGGCGGCGTCAGAATACAGCCATACATCCCGGAATGCCCCCGCGGCTCCAGCATCAGCATTTTGCGCAAGCCGTCATAATGCTCATTAACATATTCACGTTTTTCCAAAATAGTATTACCCGGTATTGGAGGAAATCCGGAAGTGATAATACGCAGCGGTTCCCCGCCGGTATGGGCGTCTATGCAGGTGATATAATGCTTGAAATTGATCATGGCTAAAACTCCTTATCAAAACGCTACTTTCTGTCCCAATCCCATTTTCAGAGCTTTCTCGTATATCAGTTGGGCGACATTAAGATCCAAAAGCCCCATGCCTACGGATTTAAAATAAGTTGTATGCCCCGGCAGCGGCAAGGGTCTATACTCCCCGCTCAGCCATGCACCAATATATTTTACCTGCTCCTCCTGTAAAAGTCCATCCCGCAAAGGCTGAGACAAATCCCCGCATTCTTCCAGAGCAAAAGGTAATTCCGTATAAACACGGTCGAGCAAATCCCAGATTGCATCGGGCAGTTCACGCATCTCCTGCTTATATGAGCCTATGGCAATAAAGCATTTGCCGCGCAGTGAATCCGGATCATCAGGTAAAACGGGAGAAGTGGCCGGGGTAGCGGTGATTACAATTTCACTGTTTTCCAGTAATTCCCCGACTGTGCTACAAATCTTGATAGAAGGGGCATCTTCGCCCAATTCCTGCACCAGGCGCTTGGCACAAGCCTCGGAATTCTTTGGCTCTTTATCAAATAAGTAAATATCCTTGATATTTCTCGCCGCTGCTGCATAAATCGCCTGATAATACCCTTGCTGTCCGGCGCCGATTATGCCGGCGCTTTGGCAATCGGCCCGGGAGAAATTGCGTATGCCCACCCCTCCCGCCGCGCCGGTCCGCAATGCCGTTAAATAACGGGCGTCCAGGATAGCTTTTGTTTTCCCGTTTTCCGGGTCATTAAGCAACATCAGCCCGTCAATATAGGGGTATCCTCGGCCCGGGTTTTCCGGGAAAAGGGTCAAAAACTTGGTGCCGAAGCCCTCTGCCATGAAGCAGGGCATGTATAAAAGGGTGTTTTCGCCGTGGGTAATAACCGGCCGCCGGGGCATGTAAAAATTACCGCTATGAAAAATACGATAAGCATCTTCCACTTTATCCATCACCTGATGATAATTTACAGCTTGTTTCATATCATTTTCATTTAATATCAGCATAACAACCCTCCGCTCCATATTCCCCGGGGTAAATAACCCGGAAAATGTGTTGTCCC
The DNA here is from genome assembly GCA_009783415.1 of Clostridiales bacterium. Taxonomy (GTDB): domain Bacteria; phylum Bacillota; class Dehalobacteriia; order UBA4068; family UBA4068; genus WRHF01. Next base: position 5,892 of record WRHF01000131.1, on the reverse strand, counting down.
TGTTAGCCGGACACGGCACGCCGTGTCCCTACCTGTATGAATATAGATCTCTATTAGGTTGCAAAATCGTTCCTCTGTAGGGACACGGCGTGCCGTGTCCGATTTTTTGCCATTTTGTGATTAATTTTGCTCGTAAGAGCGTAGATACCTTATGCTTGTCTTGGTCGTAGACAAGCCTCCCAGCCCGGTGCATCTCAACTCCCGGGGAATTGAACGTCCGACCGCATCCATAGCGGCAATGGTTTCGTCAAGGGGTATCACTTCGGCATAACCCGATGCGGCCATATTGGCGCTGGCTATGGCATTAAAAGCGCCCAAAATATTTTTGCCCAGGCAGGGTACCTCGACCTTGTTGCCGACGGGGTCGCAGACCAGTCCCAAAATATTTTGCAGGGCCATCGAGGCTGCGGCAAGGCAGGTTTTGACCGGGCTGGCCAAAATCCCGGCGCAAGCCGCTGCAGCCATAGCCGATCCGGCTCCGCATTCGGCCTGGCAGCCGCAAAGCTCGGCCGCAAAGGTGGAATGACGGGCGATGATGACTCCGACCAAACCGGCAGAGAGCAGAGCTTTGGCCAGATCATCATAGCCAAGTCCCAGTTCCTCACCGAGGGCAAAAATGCAGCCGCTCAGGCAGCCGCAAGCCCCGGCAGTCGGCGCGGCTACAAAAACCCCCATCGATGTTTTGATATCCATAAAGCGGGTCACATATTTAATTACATTTCTATTGAAGCTTCCTCCCAGAACATTATCATTGCTTTCGATCAGCCGGGCCTGATTTTGAAGGATCCTCTCCTTTACTTCCCTATATTCCGGAACTGCCAGAGATTGCTGCAACGTATCAACAATACCGGTCATTTCCCGCATAACTGCTTGAGCCGACAGTCCGCTTCTTTTACTTTCATATAAAACAGCAAGCTCCCAGAAAGATTTATTGTAATGTTTGGAGAATTCTAGAATTCCTCTTGCGCTAACGAAGGGAACCTGAGGAGCAACTTGGGAAATAACAGTCAGAACCGGCTTGATTTGCCTGATTTCCGTATTCGGTGAATATAGCTTGATTTCTTTTTCTGTTTTGATGTTGATCAGGGAGTAGCCGTTATTTTCGGAAATACTGAGCAGATGTTTAGCTGGCAGTATTTTCCGGGTTCTTTCCGCCAAATCCTCAGATTGGGAGCTGGCGCATTTGATCAGGGTTTCAAAAAAACCGCCGTCAATTGAGACCGGAAAGCCCGCATAATCGGTGATTTCCATCATGCCGCCTCCCGCCGATATGGCGGTCAAAGTCAAGCGCCTGCCGTCAGAGCAGGTAAAATCAACATAATAGGCATTGGGATGTCCGGGCCCGATATCCTTGACTTCAAAAGAATAATCGATGCCCTCTTCATCGGCATAAAGAACAGCATCCGGAATCCTTTTATCATAAGTTTCAAAGCCCAAAAGCCCCGAAAGAAGCCCGATATCCGAGCCTTGAGTGCTATGGGTCGTCGCCAGGGAGCTTTTGCTGTCAAAGCAAAACTTGATGCTTTTGACAGCGCTGTTACCGGCCAGCTGCCTGATCACCCGGCCGATCCTCAGCGATGCTGCCGTATGCGAGCTGGATTGTCCAATCATGACAGGGCCGATCACATCATTAAATATACTGGGGTATTGTTTCATAATAAGTCTCCGTCAAAATAGTATCACTGTTTTAATATAAACAATAATGGCTGCTTTGTCAAGTGGGCTCCTCTCCATAAAATGTTAACATATTTATTGTCAAATATTGCAGGATTTAGGCAATATAATGTGGAAAGCAATCTAGATAAAATATTATTTTAATAGGAGGGTTTAAATTTATGAAAGTTAAGAAACGTGTGTGGATCTCAAGTGTTGCTGTTGTTTTTGTGTTGAGCCTCATTTTGGCGATGTCCCTGGGCGGGGCGGCAGTTTCTGCAGGTACGGGGCATGATTTGGAATTAGCTGTTCCTGCTTCGGATCAGCCGGATTTCCAGGAAATGCCGCTGCCGCTTGAAGTGACATCCGTTGCCGACCCGGATTGGGAGGTTTTGTTTCAGCAGGAATGGCTCAAGATGGGCTTGACCTCCGCACCTGCTATAATCCCGGCGCCAGGCGGTACCAACAGGCCCTTCCCTTACTCATTGATCACCCCGGCTGCCTCAGCCCGTCTCGATGCCGAATGCCTTGTTCTGGTGCTTTTTGGTGACGGTTTTACATCTTCCGCGGCGGAACAGGCCAAATGGCGGTATTATTGTCAATATTTCGCCAGAAATTTTCTCACCCAAAAGCCTTTTGATGAATTCAAGGATGCTATCAAGATCTACCGGATCGATGCTATCTCCAATGCCAGCGGTGTTACCCGCTCCGACAGTCCGGACGGCCGTAATATGCCGGGCGACCCCAAGGATACATATTTCGGGGGAACTCTCTGGAATTCGGGTATGGCCCGTTTGGGCGGGGCCAGCCGGGGCTCTATGGCCACAACCATGGCCGGCGCTTATTTCCCGACTGCCAGTACCAACAGGACCATCCTATTTAATACTTCGATCTATGGCGGCTCCGGCGGCGCTCTTTCCTATGCCGGGTTGAGCTGGGCTTTTATCGATGTTACCACCCACGAGATCGGCCATGCCACCGGCAGCCTGCCCGATGAGTATCTCTATTCCGGAATGGGGCAGCTGACCGGCCCCAGAGGCAGCTACACCAATCAGTATAATGTTGTCCACAGAAATTGGATCGATAATCCTGCCTGGCAGGATTGGAACCCCTGGTATCGCCTGCTGGGTAAAAACGGTACCACCTTTGATCCCTGGCTGGAAGGCCTCACTACCGATGCGGATTTTGCCAATCTTTTCCGCCCCATTCCCAATTGTAAAATGCGTTTTGTGGGCTCCAATGATATGCTGGACATAACCGGCAAAGAAGAATTCGGCTTCTGCGAATTGTGCCAGGAAAAATGGCGGGATCGGATGGCAAGGCTCTCCAATACTCCCGTTCTTCATTTCCAACCCTATAATGACCAATTCTATGACAATGTTCCGGTTTTACTTAACAACAGACACTTCATGCTTCGTGTTCCCGAAGATGCCGGCAATAGCCTGGTCTATAAAGTGTACGGTGAGCAAATAAACCCAACGACCGCAGTCAGGAATATCCTGGGCGAATTTAAAATGACGATCTTAAAAGATGGCGCCCCGATCCCGGAATATACCAATGTTCCAGCGGATACCCCTATGACCTTAGCTGCCGGGACCTATCAGGTAGAAGCTACTTTTACAGGCGCCTACAGAAGCAACCCCTATACCCTCACCCTTTCCAGCTCCAGTGCAAATAATCAGTTTGTGGTCAACCCGCAAACTATCATCACCAAAGTAGGTAAATATGCCGAACCCTGGAACTCCACTGACAAGACAGACACCCTGGGCCGTGAATGGAGAAGGTATACTCCTGTTGAGCTTCCGGAACTTTCGATCGACCCGGCCCGGGTGGGCGGAACAGCTGTCAGCGAGTTTGATATTACATATACCTGGCATGTGAGGAATTTTGACGGCACGAGAGGGACCCAAATCGGTTCCCTGGGAGTTTATCCCGATACCCCGGTCGACGGCCCTTCCGCGGTAGGTCAATATATGCTGGCGGTACATTCCAAGGCCAATGCCACCGCCGCAGCCGCAATCGCCGGTTATAGTGTGACCAACGAATATCCTTTTAATATTACAACGCCTTTTTATCCCTCCAACCACTACACTGTCGCCGGCGGCACCTATTCCCATGAGCTTGTCAGTAATGATTTCCGCGGCATTACAATCGTAGGCGAGGGCTTTACCGAATACGAGCAGGATAAATTCGAGGCGGCGGCTCAGGACTTTATTACCAAGTTCCTGGATACGGATCCGGTCAAACGGGTAAGCGAGCGTTTTTGCTTCTTTATAGTCAACGGTATGTCAACGGATTCCGGGATCACCAAAGAGGGAGTAGTCAAAAAAGACACTTATTATGGCTTCCAGCTCAATGCGGACGGCACTTTAGGGACTTACAGAACAGATCTGCCCATGGATCTTGTTATCTTCCAGGATGTCTGGCGGCGCGATACCAATACCAAAACCTGGGCTCAGTGGGGCACCACAGTTGTCCTGATCAATGAGGAAGATGTCCAGGCCAACTATCACTGGCGTCATCCCGAAGCCAACCGCGCCGCCCACTTGGCCACTATCAGCGATAAGGGTTATAAGCGGCTGATCGAGAGCGTAGTGACTCAGTTTGCTCATGTCAGATCGAACAGGGATATGGATCTTCTGGACACCTACAGATGGATGGAAGGTCCCGAGCAAAACAAGACCTTCCAGGAAACTATGGAAAGGCTGATCGAAAGCTGCTACAGCCATGAAATGTATGGCAGCGGCAATTTGAACCTGCCAAGGCCCGTCATTGTCAGCGATGCCGCAACAAAGAAATATATCAGCGACGGCGAGAAAGTATTGAATTGGGATCTTCCCGCGACCTTCAAAGCCTATTCCTTCGGCCATCAGCTCCGGACCAATGCGGTGACGGCGGATACCTTTACCATCAGGTATTATACCGATAACGGTCACCGGGTAGGCACATTACTTTCGGCTGCTCCGGTCAAGCCGGGTTTCTACTGGGCCGAGGCCGATCTGCCAAATGGCGCCAAGCAATATCTCTATACCGAGACAGACAGGTACGGTTTCACCTATAATGCAGGCCAGTCATTACAAGGCGTAAACGGCAACGGGACCGCAAGCTCGGCCCGGGTACGGGGTTTTGTCCGTTTCGAAATCGCCCAGCCGCCTACGATCGAAATAGCCAATGTGGCAGTAGCCCCCGGCGGCAGTGTTGGTGTGACCTATAGTATCAAGAATAACGGGCTTGGTTTCACGACGCTGGATCTGGAATTCCCCTATGACAGCAGTCTCTATAAGCCGGTCACCGTCACCCCTTCCGCCAAATTAAACGATCCCACAGGCGGTAATTACTTTGTTTTCAACCCCAGCTTCAATGGCGGCGATCTGCTGAAGGTAGCCTTTGCCAGCAGCAGCCAGATAGCAGGCGACGAGCTCCTCTTCACCGTTACTTATGAGGTAAAGAATGACATCCTTGCTTTGGATATTCCTTTGACAGGCACGGTTATTTTGTCCAAGCGGGTCATAGAGGATGAGGCCGAGGATATCTATTTGCAAATCGAACCCGGCCTTTTGATCATCGGCCTTTTGGGAGACATCAACGGCGACGGCCTGATAACCCCGGAAGATGCCATGATATTGCTGCAAATGTACGTAGGCCTGATCGATTGGACCCCCAGAGCCCTGCTCCTGGGCGATGTCAATAAGGACGGCGCAATTGATACCACGGATGCGGCTTTGATCCTTCGTATGGTCGTAGGTGGATAAATTGAAAAAGGATAATTGAAAAAGGAAAAAGGTTCAGTGCAGCTGTCGGTTGCCAGCAAAGGTGTACTGAAGTAAAACAGCTGTTGTAAAAACCAAAAAGCCAAAACTTAAGAGGGCCGGGAGGCTCTCTTAAGTTTTGGCTTTTTGGTTCTTAAGGGTGAAATTATAGTCAAAATTATCACAGAGGATAATATTTGGTAATATTATCCTGTTTTGTCGTTATTGGAGAGCATTGTGATAAAAAAACTGAATAGATTTGGCGAAAAAAGAAATTAAATGGCGAAAATGGAAAAAATATGGATTTTCGAACTGATAAAAGCGCAAAATTACCAAATATTAGAATTGCATTGTAGTGAATGTTTTTATATAATAGCGAATGGTTTGTTAAAATATACCATATTTAGGTAAAATTGAAAAAATTTAGAATTATGGAGGAAAAGTAAATGAAGAATTTAGTAAAAATCGCTATGTTATGTTTGGTAGCTGT
>WRHF01000130.1 GCA_009783415.1 Clostridiales bacterium | reverse complement strand
ATCAGCAACAGATTCCGGAGAACTCCGGTCAAAAGCAGCCTCAAGATGGCTGATCCTTTGCTCCATTTCAGCAATCTTACGCCCATAGCTGGTGTTTTCCGATACCAATACTGAATTTCTCTTTTCATTATCATTGTTTTTTAGTTCCAACATATCAATTATATCATCTCTCTCACTTATCTCTTGCTCCAATTCGGAGTAGTCAATATTACTCAAATCATCAACACTCTCGCACCCCAAAAGAGTAAAGGAGATTATTGTGATAAGAAAAACTGACATAATTTTGATTAATTTTACCATAAATAATCACCTCAAAAAACAAACCAATCTTCAGTTTTTCTACAATCGTTTCGCGAAGCGAAACTTCCATACCTGTTACCTGTTACCTGTTACCTGTTACCTGCCTTATATATATTTCCCCAAAGGCATTGCGCTGGCTGATCCGGATCCTTTTTTGCCGGGCCAGTTCTAACAGAGCCAAAAAAGTTATCACCATTTCTATTTTGCTGCGGCAGAGAGTGAAAATCTCCCTAAAAGGCAAGGAGCGCTCTGCTTGGGTCAGCTTTTTAGAGATTTCTTTGATCTTATCATTAATAGTAACTTCTTCCCGGACAATGTTCATAACCCTTTCCGCTTGAGGCAAGCGATTGAGGGCCTCTTGAAAAGCATTGGCCAAATCCAGGAGAGTTTTGCCGTCCAGAGGGTTTTCCTCGGCAAAAAGCTCAGTATAAAGGGCTTCTTCATTGGGCCTGGCTACATATTGCCCCTCTTGGCGGAAGCATTGATCCAAAATCTTGGCCGCTTCTTTAAAACGCAAGTATTCCAGCAGATCATGAACCAGTTCTTGGCGGCCATCATCTTCTGCCGTCAGCTCATCGGCTGGCGGGACCGGAAGCAGCAATCTGGCTTTGATCAATAATAAACGGGCGGCCATCACTAAAAAACTGCTGGCAATTTCCAGATCCAGTTCTTCCATAGCCTGCAGATATTCCAGATATTGGCGGGTGATTTCCGCAATGGGTATATCATAAATATCCAACTGATTCTTATCGATCAGATGGATCAGCAATTCGAAGGGCCCTTCAAAAACCTCCAGACGCAGCTGATGAGCAGGCTGGTTCATATTCTCATAGCCTCCCGGACCAAGACAAGTGTTTCGGCAGCGGCAGCGGCGGCGTTTTTTTCTCCTTGAGCTAAAATATCCTTAATCAAATTAGGATTATTTTCCAATTCAGCTCTCTTTGCCAGAATTGGCGCCAGACGCTGATCTATCCTTTCCGCCAACCGCCTTTTGCAGGCAAAACAACCAACAGTTCCGGCCTTGCAGGAAGCGGCGATCTCTTCTTTTTCCTCCTGATTATAAAAACCGTGATAGGCATAAACCGTGCAAATATCGGGGTGCCCCGGGTCGTTCTTTTTGATCCGGGCCGGGTCGGTAATCATTTGCTGAACTTTTTCCAGCACCTGAGCCGGTCCCGAGGAAAGTGAAATATAGTTATTATAGCTTTTACTCATTTTTCGATTATCAGTACCGGGCAACATCTTGATCTTTGCCAGCAAGGCCTTCGGCTCCGGCATAATATCTGTTCTGAACATATGATTAAAACGGCGGGCTACTTCCCGGGTCAACTCGATATGAGGCACCTGATCCTCGCCCACCGGCACCGTATCCGCCCGGTAGACCAAGACATCGGCGGCCTGCAAGAGGGGGTAGCCTAAAAACCCATAGGTAGAAATATCCTTGCCCTGGCTGCCGAATTGACGGATTTGGTCCTTATAGGTGGGCACCCGCTCCAGCCAGGAAACGGGAATGATCATGGAAAAGAGCAAATGCAGCTCTGCATGCTCCTTGACTGCCGACTGAACAAAAATATCGCTTACATCAGGGTCAATACCTACTGAAAGCCAATCTATGGCCATTTGGCGGATATTTTCCCGGATCTCTTCCGTATCATCAAAAGAGGTGGTCAGAGCATGCCAGTCCACAATGCTGTAATAGCAATGATATTCTTTTTGCAATCTGGCCCAATTCTCCAAAACACTTAAATGTCCCAAATGCATCTGTCCGGTAGGGCGCATACCGCTCATGATAATTTTCTTTGTAGTCACTGATATTATCCTTTCTCTTTATCGAAATTTTCCTTTTTATGGAAATCTTGTTTTAGTACCTGTGGGATGCAAAGTGTCAATAAAAAACAAGAATTTATTAAATGAAAAGCGTCTTTTTCGCGCTTTTCTACACACTCTGTCCTCTGACTTCCGGCCTCTTGCGGGCAAAGCCCGCTTTAGTGTGAAGAGTGGAGTTAAAGTCCAAAATAGCTGCACAGTTCCTGAATACCCAGAGGAACGGTCACTATCTGAGCCACAAAACGGATCATAGTAAGTAAAACCTTGCTTAAGCCTCCGGTAAAAACCAGCACAAGCAGGATTATAACAGCATAGCGTTCGTATTCATAAAATTTGGCGGCAAGATCCCGGGGTAAAAAGCTGGCCAAAACCTTGGAGCCATCCAAAGGAGGCAAAGGTATTAAATTAAAAGAGGCTAAGCTGATATTAATTATCAGAAAATAGATTACTATATTCAAAATCTGTCCCGTCAAATCGCTAATATTACCTGTTTTCACAATCAGGGCTTGAATGATAGCGACAATTCCCCCCGCCACAAAAGCAAGTATTATATTGCTAAGAGGCCCAGCTAAGGCAACCAAAAGCATCCCCCGCTGGCGATTTCCTTTAAAATAAAGAGGATTGACCGGTACCGGTTTTGCCCAGCCAAACCGAGCAAAAATCATCATCAAAGTGCCGATGGGATCTAAGTGCTTTAAGGGATTTAAAGTCAGCCGCCCTTGATTTTTTGCAGTGGGATCCCCTAAAAGATAAGCTACCCAACCATGAGAAAGTTCATGAAAGCAAAGGGCGACAATGATCAGGGGTATTGTATAGAGTAAATTAAAAATAAATTCATTAATAGAGCTATACCAATGGATAAAACCACACCCTTTCCTATCGGATATCAAAAGAAGCTATATCAACTCTCGGTTCCGGTATCAAACTTATGAAATTAACCTAATAATAATTATAGCAAAAATAGCGATATATAACAACAAAATTTTTATCGTAGTATAGGCAACAAGTAGGTACAACAAGAAAAATCAGGCTGAAAGCAACCAGCCTGATTCTAAGCTTTTGCGCTGTACCTAACCTATAGGAGCCGTTCCTCGACAAAAGCCGCCAAATCGCCGACTTTTTTCAGGCCTTCGGTGTCATCGATTTCTATTTCGAACTCTTCCTCTATGGCCATAATGATTTCCACCACATAGAGGGAATCCGCATTCAATTCCTCAAAAGTACTGCCTGCGGTAATAGAATCTTTATCTATTTCCAACTTTTCTGCAATAATACTCTGAATTTTCTCTAAAATCATGCGCAACACTCCTTTAATAATAGATTCTCTTTTTTCACCTTGATTATATGACAGGGATGGAGATAAGTCAAGACTTATCTCAATTCGTAATTCGTAATGCGTAATGCGTAATCAATAAAATCTTTCCGGCAATAGCGTGGATAGAGCCTGCTTACAGGGGCTATTATGTGTTTAGTATGGAATAGTCAGTCCCTATCATTAGCCCGGATTCTCTGATTTTTTCCTCTTCAAACACAAAATAAGCATATTTTTCCGGTTCATCGGGTTCCTTTCGGAGCAGGTAAAAAATATATTTTTGCCCTCCGATTACCTCTCATTTTTGACATCCAATTTTGATGGTAAAACATCAATACGCGTATTTTGTCTTGCCAGCTCTGATTTAAGCACCAATAGCGCTTGTTCAGCGTCTTCTACCTCAATTTTATTAGCACCTCTTCTATTGGCACGGCGGGTAGCGGAGGTTATGCAGGTAAAAAGGTCTCGCAATACTCCCCCGGTTTGCCTTATAAGCATGTGTAGAGCAGTATTATCAAAGAGACTACTATCCGCTCTTAAATTTACAATCTCCAAGATAACATCAATACCATCCTTGCACTCACACCCATCAGTATTTTTAACCCTTATCATAGGTAGTATATGAGGCTTATATAAATCTTTGATAGAAGAAAACTGCGAATCATTGTATGAACTGATAGGGAAAGTATAAATAACCGGGAATGGCATTTGGGCCAAAATAGAGTGACAAAAAACATTAAAAACTCTTTCTAATGGCTGAATCTTATCAGTGTTCTCAAAAATAAGGATCGGTTGTTTTACCAAATCACTAATCCGATCAGAAATTTCTTTAGCATAATAAACCCATACTGCAACGTGGCGTTCCATCTCTTCTATTATTATCCTTCGCGAACTTAGGCTACACTTCATCTCGCCCTTTATTGCAGCAAAAGTATTTAATAATCTATAAGAGGTTGCAACTTCTAGCCTGCCTTCCTTGCTAAAAAAAGTAGAACCTCCGCTTTCTGTAATTCTCACTAAAATATTATTAAGATAATTATGCACCCTTTCTAATATTTTGCCTGGAAGCATCAAAGAGTTATCATTAGCAATCTTAAATAATCCGTCCGTAATCAATATTATGATGTCCCAATAAGTAATCTGGAATATGTCCGTATCAGTTATAACATCAATTATTTGCATTGGTTGCCCAACCTGCTCAAACCGTTTCTTCAAGTTATAAAGCTCCGTGCTTTTGCCACATCCGCGATGGCCTAATAAAATATGAGCGTTTCTGGCAAGAGGAGTAGTACAAGCATCAAATAAATCATCCATAGGTGAACTCCACTGATCGCCGGTTCGAATAACCATAGTCTTGTCACAGTAAAATCTCGACAACTCACTCTCATCAAGCGGCTCAAGCCTAAATGCTCTCAGCATATCATCTAGTTTTTCAGCCCTCTCAATCTGTAAATGATTCATTTTAAATCGTCCTTTCAATCAATCATGGCTCTCTTATTATTTAATATCTTACTATAAATTAACAAAAAAAACAAGTTTATGTATTCTTGTTTTTATTAAAATAAAATGTTTCGTGAAGCGAAACTACCACAACTATTCATTATTCATTATTCACTATTCACTTGCAAGCATATGCTTGGCACCACAAGCATTCTCGTGTCTATTATTGATGCTTTGCCCCACAGAGTGACTAATTCATCCCAACCCCAAAAGCCTACCCCCATTATAAACCAGGAAAGCAAGCAGCCATGCTACCACTATTTGCCAAACAACACAAAAGAGAGCAAACCAGGTGCTGCCCGCTTCCCGGCGCAGGGCGGCTATTGTAGCTACACAAGGGGTATAGAGCAGAGCAAAAACCATAAAGGTATAGGCGCTTAAGGGCGTAAAAATGCTTTGCAGGGCCAGGCTCAAGCCTCCCGGGCCGCCTACATCCCCATAAAGTACACTTAGGCTGGAAATCACCCCCTCTTTGTTCAGGAAACCGTTTAGCAAAGCTACGGTACTTTGCCACTGACCGAAACCCAAGGGCTTTAAGGCCGGGGCAAAGACCTTGCCCAGGCTTTGCAGCATGCTGCCCTCGGCTACTACCTGCAGACGGATATTATAATTGCTTAAAAACCAAATCACCACCGATGCCAGCAGTATTATACTTCCGGCAGAAACTATAAAACCCTTTAAACGCAGCCAGAGCCGCCGCCGGATGCAATGCCAGACCGGCCAGCGATAGGGGGGCATTTCCATGATAAAGAGGGTTTTCTTTTCCTGTTTATGAGTTAGGAAGGGCTGGAGCAAAAGAGTAGAGCAAAGACCCACTACTATCCCCAGCAAATATAGAGAAAAAACCACCAAACCCTGATTTCGGGCAAAAAAGGCGGCGGCAAAGAGGGCATAGATGGGCAGCCGGCCCCCGCAGCTGACAAAAGGCACCACGATCATTGTAGCCAAGCGCTGACGGCGGTCCAAGCCCCGGCAGGCCATCAAAGCCGGAACACTGCAGCCAAAACCCAAAATCATAGGAATAAACGCCTTGCCGGAAAGACCGAAACGGGCTAATAGACGGTCGGTTATAAAAGCCACCCGGGCCATATAGCCGCTGTCCTCCAGCAGGCTGAGAAAGAAAAACAAAAAAGCCAGCTGGGGCAGGAAAATCATAATCCCCCCCACCCCGGCAATCACCCCGTCGATCAGCAGCCCCTGCAGCCATAAAGGAGCATGGGAGAATTCCAGAAAAGACCGGATTACGGGCACAAAACCCTCTGCCAGACCGCGGGAAATCCAGCCTTGCAGCTTTAGGCCCAAAGAACCGAAAGAAATATAAAAAACCAGCAGCATGATCACAAGAAAGCAAGGATAAGCCAAAAGAGGATGACAGAGAATTGCATCGATTTTCCGGCTGATACCTTGCCGTTTTTGCGTCTTTTTCCGCCGCGTCACCTGGCCCACAATATCGCCGATCACTTGATAGCGCCATTCACTTAAGCCCGGATCCCGATCTTTCTCTTCTTGAATATCATCGCCTTTTCTCAAGCCTTCCTGATGAGTCCAGCGCCAGGAGGGAAATGGTTTATCTTCGCTTAAGCCAATTTCCGGCTTGTAATAGCCCCGGCTAAAACGCTGAAAATCAAAAAGGTCAGCATCGTCATAATGGGAAACAGCAGCTTCCAGCAATTCCTCTATACCCTGTTCTTTGGTAGCGGAAATCTTATAACAAGGAACCCCCAGCAGCTTGCTGAGAGCGGCGGCATCCAGATCCAAACCCTTTTCATCCAGCTCGTCGCACATATTGAGGGCAATAAATAAGGGCAAGCCGATTTCCAGGAGCTGACTGGCCAGATAAAGACCCCGCTCCAGATTATTGGCATCCACCACATCAATAATCAAATCCGGCAGTTGGGATTGGTCGGGGTTGATCAGGAATTCACAAGCGGAAATTTGTTCCGGAGTATGAGGAGACAGGGAATAAAGTCCGGGAAGATCCGCCAACTCCAGGGTGTGATCCCGCCAGGAGAAGCGGCCGGAAGCTATTTCTACCGTCACCCCGGACCAATTACCCACATTTTGGCTGTCTCCGGTCAAAGAATTAAACAGGGTACTTTTGCCGCTGTTAGGGTTGCCGGCCAGGGCTATTTTCAGGGTTTTTTCCCTTTGTGTCATTTTTATGTAAACTCCTATAAAGAGTACCTCTAAACTTTAACAGCTATCTGAGCGGCAATGCTTTTGCGGAGAATCAAATCATAGCCTCGGATTTCGATCCACAAAGGATCGCCTAGAGGCGCTTTTTGTTTTAGCCGTACTTGAACTCCGGGAGTAACACCCATATCCAAAATTTGCTGCTTGGTAGCCGGAGGCAAATCAATAGCCAAAACCTCTCCGCTCTGACCCGGATGCAATTGATGCAATTTCATAACAAAACCCCAAGTAGTAGTGAATAGTGAATAGTGAATAGTGAATAGTGAATAATTAATAGTTTTTGTGGCTTTCGCTACGCGAAAGTTTTTTATTGTATTTAGGGCTGCTGAAGTGCTATTTTAATCTTAGTCTAGCATTTGGATTTTGTCAAGCCGTTTTTGTTGGCCCAAAGCTAAAACAGTTGACAGATAAACAGATATTTTGTTGACAAAATGGTACATGCTATTTATAATTATGTTCATACCAGATAATTATTTAGAGAAAGGATGCCTATTTATGAAACACAACTATTCCCGGCGATATTTTATCAAAATAATTTTCTCGCTTACCATGATCATAGTTACCGCTTTTTTCCTCTCTGCCTGCGGCAAATCTTCATTGGAAATATTTGACATCGAAGAACCGATTGAAACCTCCTGCAATAATATCTTCTGCCCGGACGCCGACAATATCCGCTATAATTCCTATGTTTTGCAGGGCAAGATAACCGCTCTTTTTAATTCCTTGCCTTTGGAATATGAGGATGTTTTTCATATCTCCAGGCAAAGCCTGGGCATAGAGCTTGAGGATATTTCCCTGGTCATTCTCAGCCATGCCGGGCAGGACAATATTGCCGGCTTAAAACAAATGCAAAAGGAATATGGGGTAAAAATCGCTATCAATAAAAAAAGCGCCAAACAACTGGCTGAACTGGGAATCAAAGCCGATTTGAAGTTGGATTTCAGCGACGGTGATATAGATTTGCGCAAATATGGCCTTGACTTGACAGCCTTTGAGGCCCCAAGCTGGGAAGAGAATAATATTGCCTTGTCTTTTCGCGATGGCACCATTCTGACCGGCAATCTGGTAAATAGCGGCAATCACAGGATCCCCATGCAAATGCCGGAAGATGTCAGTGAATTGGAAGTAGAAACCCTCCGGGAGTCGATAAATACCCTTGTCAAACATCAACCAAACCTCTTGCTGCCCTTTCACGGCGACCCCTTTGACATTGTCAGCCTGAATCACCTTGTTAGGTAGAAGGAAACAGGTTGTAACCGTAACTTAAATTCTGCTTTGATCAAGCACTTTGTGTCTATGAACAAGTTAGGAGTTAGGAGTTCTGGTAAAAAAGCAAAGCTTTTTCTTTATCGAATAAAAGACCTTTTCAATAATCAAAACGCAGAGCGTTTTTTAAACAACTCCTAACTCCTAACTCCTAACTAAACAATAGTAGGGAAAGCCCTAATATTGTTGTTTCATGTTTTTCTCAACACGTGGCCAAAACAGTCTTTCCAGCCGCCGGGAGACATTTCTGGTGCCCCAAAAATCCTGCTGGCTGCTGGGTTTGACTAATACCGTAAAACAGCCGGCCCGGCGTCCTCCCCAGACATCAGTAAAAAGCTGATCACCTACCACCGCTGTTTGCTGCGGTGGTACCCCCAGCATATCAAAAACCTGTTTAAAGCCATGAGAAAAGGGCTTGGCAGCATTGCAAACAAAGGGGATTTCCAATTTATTTGCAGCCTGCCCTACTCTATCTTGCTTATTATTGGAAAGCAAACAAGCCTTTAAATTATACCGGGGTAATCCCCGGAACCAGGCTATGGTTGCTTCATCAATTTCCAAACTTTTCCAGGGAACAATTGTATTATCCAAATCAAAAATAAAGAGGGCAATGCCCCTCTTTTTCAGTTTGTCCAAGGGTAAAGCGAAAATACTGTCTAAAAAAAGATGCGGGGTAAAGTTTCTCAAAAAAACCATTTAGCCTCCTTAATAAAATTATCTCCAGATCAAATACGGGGCAAGCCTCCCCTGCCTTATTGTAAGCAAA
>WRHF01000129.1 GCA_009783415.1 Clostridiales bacterium | reverse complement strand
ATTTATCACTTATCATTCATCATTTTTCATTATTCTTTGCAGGTATTATTTGGCTAAATTAAAATGAAAAATGATGAATGATGAATTGTGAATGATAAATTTTCTTAAGTTGTTGACATTGCTCTGTGAGGGAGGCTTTGGCTGTTGCTTTTTAGGGAATAAACGGGTTTTCATAGAATAGGAAGTCCTAAGTCCCCCTATTAACAGGCTTTTGCTAAAGCAAAACCGCCGTTACTGCGCGTGGGTAAAACTCAAAATCAGAGATTTTGGTTTTACCTCTGGGGGACATCAGCAAAGCTGACAGGAGGAATTCATCGAAGCCAACAGAAAACTCTCCAGCAAAGCGACATGGGCTGAGTCGGCTAGTCAAAACAACTTCACACTCCACTCTCCACACTCCACACTCTACTTAAGGCACTCGTATTTCTTAAGCAAGTGCTCCAACACACTCAAGGCCTGATCCAAATGCTCCCTACTATGTCCCTGCATCAGGCTGAAACGGACCCGGGCCAGGCGGGAGGGTACTGCCGGATAAAAGACCGGGTTGACATAAATATTATTTTCGTGCAGCTCCCGGCAGAGTTCTTTAACTTTGTAATCATCACCGATGATGATAGGGAAAATAGCTGTTTCCGCATTGCCCAGGTTCACTCCCAAATCCAGCAGGCCCTGACGGAAATAATTAATATTTTGCCAGAGCTTTTGCCGCAACCGGGGCTCCTCTTGAATTATATCCAGGGCAGCAGCAATAGAAGCCACTGCTTGGGGTGTCGGTGCGGTGGAGAACATATAGCTGCGGGCATAATAGTACAAGTACTCGATAATGGGCTGAGAAGATGCTACAAAGCCCCCTACCACCCCAATGGCTTTGCTGCAAGTACCGGCAACGATATCTACTTTGCCTTCGATCCCGAAATGCTCCGGAGTGCCCCGGCCGTTGGCGCCGATAACCCCGGTGGCATGGGCCTCATCCACCATTACCAAAGCCCCGTATTGATGGGCCAGATCGACGATTTGATCCAGCTTGGCAATATCTCCATCCATAGAATAGACGCCGTCCAGAATAATCAACTTGGTAACGGGCCGGCCGGCCAGACGCTTTAGCACGGATTCCAAAGAAGACATATCATTATGGCGGAAGAATTTGGTTTTTTTACCGTCGCAACCATCTATAATGCTGGCATGAACCAGCGTATCCAAAATAGCGATGCCCTCCTCGCCCAACAGGGCGGCAATAGCCCCGCAGTTGGAGCCAAAACCGCTGGAAAAAACCAGGGCTGCCTGGCAACCCTTAAAAGCCGCCACCTTTTTTTCCAATTCAACATGGATATCCAAGGTACCGCCCAGAAGAGGTACGCTGCCTGCCCCTGCCCCATATTTTTCCAAAGCCTCCTGGCCGGCGGCAATCATTTTGGGGTGGCGGGTCAGGTTCAAATAATCGTTGGAAGCAAAATAAAGCATTTCCCGCTCCCGCCCATCATAGGGATCCAGCACCCTCATCACCGGCTGGGAGCCATCCAAGCTGACCCGGCGATAATTCAGATGGCGGCGTTCAAATAGATCCTGCTGAAAACCCTCAAAACGCCCGGCCAAATCCATAATATCCTGGGGGCCCTTATTCATAAAATCCATGAGACTGAAATTTCTGGAATCCATGAGCAGTTTCCTTTCTTTGAGGTTGCTTCTTTTAAATGGAATAACTTTCTAAAATAATCACACATATAAAGCAACCAATATTTCAAATACTATTGTTGTATCTAGTGTCTAGTGTCAAGTAGGTTGTGACATCTAAAACCATACACTTTCACTTTCCCATCATTCCGGGCTTGACTCGGAATCCCTCGGAGGTAAGCAGGGGATCCCGGATCAAGTCCGGGATGACGTTAGGCACTTACTCCCGAAATTCTGTGCAAAATGGCAAAATTTTCATGCCGCCGTATTCCTGTTCCCACTCAACACTCAACACTCCGGCTTGTCCGGGTTAGGGTTGATTTTGTAGAGATTTAGTTGACACATGGTACTGGAACGGGTGTATTTTCGCTTCTCGAAAATTTTATTGAAGTAAAAAGCTTGTTTTTATTGACACTTTGCGTCCCATAGCTACTAAAGGAGGTCATTATGTCCAAAAAGAAACACAAAAATAATTCTCAAATCCCCTACAGCCCCGGCATCGAAGATCCTATAGGCCCTTCATCCATTATGGCCATCAATAATTTCAGCCAAATCCAACCGGAAAATATCAAAACCCCCAATTCCGAGGTAAAAGAAGCCAAAGACTGGGTAGAACATGATGAGAAATAATTCGTAATGCGCAATTCGTAATTCGTAATTATTTAGAGAAAGTTGTGTGCTTTCTCTATGTTGCTTGGGAATCAACGAATTCTCGGACTATATCGTTTTTTTGCCGCTTGTTTGACGGGTTAAGGTAGTTTTTACTGGTTTTCCGATTACGAATTGCGAATTATGAATTACGAATTGCCTTCCTGTCGGTAATCTACCTTGTTCTGGCTTGCTACCCGGGTTACGGTTTGGGCTAGCAGGGTGGCGCCGAAGGTTAGGGCATTTTCATCGATATCAAAATCGCAGGTATGCCAGGCCTGGTGATGTTTTTCGCTGCCGGAGCCCGTGAGGAAAAATACTGCCGGGACCGCAGCGCTGAAATATGAAAAGTCCTCCCCCGCCATCAAGGGTTTGGCCATGTTTTTGATAGTCAGCCCGGGAATATCCCTGGCTACTTCTTCTACCAAATGCAGCAAGCGGGGATTATTGATCACCGGGGGATAGCCATAAATATAATTCAGCTCATAATGGGCGCCCCAGGCATAGGTGACCCCGGCCAGAACCTCATGCATATATTCCAGCACCCGGTCCCGGGTCTGAGTACGGCTGCAGCGTACAGTACCGGTCATTTCCACCCGGTCCGGGATAATATTTTGAGCCGTGCCCCCGTGAATGGTACCAATGGTCAATACTACCGGTTCTGTGGGGTCAATTCTGCGGCTGTGAATGTTTTGCATGGCTTCTATAGCCTGAGCCGTTACGGCGATAGTATCTATGGTTTGATGAGGGCTGGCCCCATGGCCGCCCCGGCCGCAGATCGTCAGTTTAAAATCATCGGCCACCGCCATCACCGCCCCGTCGAAAAGGCCCACCGTGCCAACAGGATAGGCATTGGTAATATGTGTGGCAAAAATAGCGTCCACATCCGGATTTTGCAGCACTCCGGCCCAAACCATTTCCCTGGCCCCGCCGGGGGGCTTTTCTTCACTGGGCTGAAAAATAAATTTCAAAGCGCCGCCGGGAGGATTTTGAGTCAGGGTCCGGGCCGCCCCCAAAACCATGGCCATATGGGCATCATGACCGCAGGCATGCATCCAGCCCGGTCTCTGGGATTTATAAACCGTATTGTTGATCTCATCTATAGGCAGGGCATCCATATCGGCCCGCAGAGCGACACAATTCTTTTGCGGGTCGCCGGGCAAAACAGCCATCAGGCCAAAACCGGCAATATTTTCCTCCACCTTCAAGCCCATCTGCCGCAGTTTTTTAGCAACATAAGCAGCGGTCTCTCTTTCTTTACCGGCAATCTCCGGATGCATATGCAAAATACGGCGCCATTTCACCAGGCTTTCCTTATCAATACCGGTTTTCGTTATATTCGTACTCTCCAAAACGGCCTCACTCTCATTAACCAAAGCTGAAATCTCCCCTTTAACGGATGTCAGAGGACAGAAAGTTGTTTATCCAACCGTTTTCCTACCCATTCCGTCTTCCGTCTTCTGTCTTCCGTCTTCCGTCTTCTGCATAATAACTTCCCTTTAAGGAGAGTAAATTCCTGCTAAGCCCCAAAAAATACCCCCGGCTTTTACTTTTAGCCGGGGGTAGGCATCAGGCAATTTTTATTCTACAATAAAGTCAGACTCATCAATTTGAAATTCTTCTTGCAGTTGTTGATTGGTAGCGGCAATGCTTTCCAGCCATTGATCCACCTTATCGCGATCCTCACCCTCCGGCAGCTTCTCTCTGAAATCCTTGAAATGCCCCTCCATTGCGTCCATACCTTCGGCTCCCCAAAGGAAATAGGCATAAGCCTCATTGATGGAATAATCAGTAGGAACCAGAGCAACAGCCTGCTGATAGGCGCTTTTGGCCTTGTCATTTTCTTCAGCCATCGAATAGGCATTAGCCTGTGTGGTCAAAATCTGAGCATGCCTCAGATCATCCATATCTTCCGGAGGATAATCCAAGGCTTTACCGTAATAATCACCGGCCCGGATATAGATAGGCGCGGCGGTTCCGGTTTCCCCGCCCTGGGCGTAATAAGCAGCCTGCCGGTACAAAGTGTCGCCGGCCTGCAAACAATTGTCATGGTCCGGTTCGGCATCGGCTTTGGCTGCAGCGCTGTTTGATGCCGGCTGGATACTCCTGGCAAAATCCCGGTAAACTTTATTGACCATATCGTTTTTTTCAGCCTTAGTATAGGCGTCGGCCTGCTTTTGGATGATCTGATCCTGGCCCAAATCATTGAGACCCTCCGGGGCATTTTCCATGGTTTTACCATAATAATAGCCGGCCCAATCATAAAGGACTTTGGCCATTTCCGGGTTTTCAGCCTGGGCATAATAACTGGCCTGCTGATAATAGGTATCGGCAGCCTGGGAGCAAGTGGTGTAATCCGGTTCTTCATCAGCCTTTGCTTTGGCGTTATCTACCGCCGACTGCATCCCTCTGGCATATTGCAAGGCCTGGGCTATGGTATTTTCCTCACCGCCGCCCATTACATTACCTCTGTTGCCGCCCATAAAGGCATAGGCGCCCACCAAGCTGAAAACCAGCAAGACCACAACAATTATTAAAACCACCCGATATTTTTTCCGGCCGCGCCGAATAGAATCCATAAACACTTTTGTTATACCTCCTACTTGTATAATTTGCCCCGAAGAGCAGATTTTAATATAGACAACAGTAATATTATATTATAATCACCAAAAATGTCAATATTTGATTATGATAAATTTTTATTCGCGAAGCGAGCATTCCCGGCAGTACCCATAAAATTCCAAACGATGCCCGGTAATATGCTCCCTGAGCGAGTTCAGAGCCAGCTCTTCAATCCCCGGCCTCAGCTTTTCCAATTCCGGCTCTGCATCCAGGATTTTGCCGCAATTCAAGCAAACAAAATGATAGTGGGGCCTGGGGTCGCCGTCAAAGCGGGTTTGGAGTTTGGTATATTGCATTTCCGTTATTAAACCGTCCTGGCAAAGGGAAGAAAGATTTCTATAAACCGTAGCCAGGCTGATATCCGGCATTATTTTACTGGCTTCCGAAAAAATCCACTCAACCGGGGGGTGAGTAGTAGTGCCGCGTAAAATATTATAAATGGCTTTTTTCTGCTTGGTCATCCGCCTTTGTTTTCCGGAAACTTTATATTGCATCATACTCACCCTAATTCAAGTTTCTATCATAGTTCTTGCTTTCTTCCATCCCCAAACCCAGACAGCCGGAAAAAGAATCGCGGATCTGCTGCAAAAGGGTAAAAAACCGTGATTCTGCATAAAGAAAATTACTCAGCACCGGTTCCGCCCCAAAATAAGCATAGAGAGACTCCAGCTCGTCCTCATTTTCCCGGTTTTCCACACCTACCGCCCGGGCCAGGTGGACCTGTGCCTGCCGCTGGCGTAATTCCTGTACCAGTTCAAAATAGCCGCTAAGATAAAGCGCCTCGCGATATTGAGAATACTCCCGGTATTCTTCCGTATTCCGCAAAAAAGCGGCTAAAGATTCTACCTTTTGCCAAAGATCGCCCTTTTCCGTTTGGGCCGGTCCGGCAGTTTTATTTTTGGCCCAAAGCATAAACAGCACTCCTTTTGAAAACATTCTAGCACAAAAAAAGCATATATGCAATATTTTTTCAAAACTTCCTAGAATTTTGCTTCCGCTATCCAAGAGAGCAGATCCTCAATGATCTTTTGGTCATTTCCGCTCAAATCCGGATGCCGGCGGGCTGCCTCCTGCCAGGCGCTTCGAATGGCCAGGCTCTTAAAAGGCTGCTGAATCAAGGCATCAGTCAAAATATCCACCAAGTCTGCATTTAAAATATCCGAGTAAATATGAGCCCGCTCGATCAGACCCAGGTGATTCACACAGGTCAAATCCAGATTTCCCCAGGAAAAGCGCCTGCTCAATCTTACTCCAAACTCCGGAGAAGAGCCAAAACGCCAATCCCAGGAGGCGTATTTTTCCTTGAGAAACACAGGCGCAGCTTGGGATGTATCTACTTTCTCCGGAAAAGCCCCGGGATAGTAAGAGCAAAAGCTGTCGCAAATAGCTTCTACCAGGCTGGATACATTCACTTTTGAAGAGATTTCCTCTAAATTTATTACCCGGGCCGGCAGAGAATCAACACCTTTATTGGTAATTTTTTCCAATGAAACCTGCAAATAGCGATCCATAGCACCCATGTCGCTGTTTACCAGCAAAGTACCGTGATGAAAGGCCCGTTCACGGCGGAAACAAAAAGCATTGCCGGAAAATTTCCGGCCATTTACTTCCAAATCATTGCGGCCGGCAAAAGCCGCGTTCACCCCCAAGGCCCGCACTGCTTTGAGGATGATTCCCACTTGCCTTGGTAAATCATACTCCTTTTTGGCTACAAAAAAAGTAAAATTCAAATTTCCCAGGTCATGATAAACCGCCCCGCCCCCGGAAAGACGCCGGGCCAGCTGGCCCCCTTCCTGCTCCAAGCTTTGCCAATCTGCTTCCTTCCAGGCATTTTGATGGCGGCCAATCACCACAGCCAAAGCATTTTGCCAAAGAAGAAGAGCCGGCATCTCTTCCCCTTCCAGCAAATATTCTTCAAAAGCTTGATTATCCCAAACATCGTGGCAGGTGGAGATATAGATTTTGGCAGCCACTAGCTTCCTCACTTCTTCTTTGCCTTTTTAATTAACAAAGTAAACTTTAGCAATTTAACCAGCCTTCCCAGTCGTCTTATATCGCTTAGGCTGCGCCAGAGCCATTCCAGGCGTAAATGCTGCCAGATATCTGGGGCACGGCGTACCTTACCGGAGATAACGTCCAGGCTGCCGCCTACGCCAATGGCTACCTTGGCTTTTAATTCGGCCTGATGCTCCTTGATCCAAAATTCCTGCAAGGGAGCGCCCATGGCTACAAATAACAAGTCCGGGCCGGCTTTTTGGAGTTGATCCAGTACCCGGTCGGGGCCTCCTTCCTCTTTGAGGAAAAAACCATGTTCTTGGCCGCAGATTTCAATGCCGGGAAAATCCTTGCTTAAGCATTCTGCCGCCTCCCGGGCTACCCCCGGCGCCCCTCCCAGTAAAAAAATCCGCCAGCCATTGCTGGGCGCCTGGCGGCAAAGGGCCAGCATCAAGTCGATACCTGTTACCCGCTCCGGTAGATCCACTCCCAGCTGCCGTCCGGCCCAAAGGATACCG
This sequence comes from Clostridiales bacterium, assembly GCA_009783415.1. GTDB lineage: Bacteria > Bacillota > Dehalobacteriia > UBA4068 > UBA4068 > WRHF01. Next base: position 1,843 of record WRHF01000129.1, on the reverse strand, counting down.
TTACCATCGGCAGTGACCAGATCCGCCCGGTTTATGACATCTTGCAAAGCCGGATCATGCTGGGCCTGATAGAAAATTTCCGCATTAAGAGTAACCACCTGGCAGCATTCTTCTTGTCCCCCGGCAAGGAAACCCTCGATCCGGCTAAGGGCCTGCGGCATATCTACCTTGTCTATTTTCAAGCCTAAAAGCTGAGTCAAATCTTCACCCCACACTTAATGGCAAGTACTTGTTACTCGTTACTTGTTATTTGCTCTTCTTGCGGGATATAGTCGGCTTCGCCCATAATGTAAAGTAGTAGGCGCTCAAACTTATTTTCAAAAACCTGCCAATAGCTTATTCCGTCAATATATATTCCTTCTCCGGGGACGGTCAGCATTTCGATCTGATCCCTTTTTTCCCCCAGTACCTTGCCTGCCAGAGAAAGAATCTGTCCGGCGCTTAAATCTGTTGTAACATTATTCAGGCAAATCCCGATCAGCTTGGGCAAGCGGGTGAGGTTGGAGGGCTTTGCAACCTCTTTGACCAGGGAAGTTAGAAACATTTGCTGGCGCTCTACCCGGCCGACATCCCCCATGGCATCACGGTAGCGGACATAAGCCAGGGCACTTTTGCCGTCCAGCATCTGCATACCGGGATAAAGATCAATATTCTCGCTGCGGTTGATCATTCTTTTTTCCACATCATAGGGAAGACCGCCCAGAGCATCAATAGCTTGAGAGAAACCATCAAAGTCAATCTCTACATAATTATCAATTTGAATTCTAGTAAGGTTTTCGATGGTGGCAATACTGAGAGGAATGCCGCCATAAGCATAGGCATGGTTGACCTTGGTTCTTTCCTTGGTGCGGGGAATGGTTACATAAGTATCCCTGGGGATGGAAAGGATTTTGGTTTCCTCAGTTTCATTATTAACAAAAGCCAGCATAATAGTATCTGTGCGGCCAATATCCCCCGGACGTTTGTCCACGCCTACCATCAGTATCACTTCAACGCCTTCCTCAACTTCCACCGGCACTATGGGGGGGGGCGGATCATCTTCCACCAAATCGGCTCCGGTAACCAGATAGCCGTCCCAAGGCGGAGCTGCCGCCGCAACATAAGAAAAACCGGTATAAAAACCCCAGCCGATAATAAAAATCAAGAGCAAAAAAAAGCAAAAGCGCAGCTCCAAGGCCAAAGAAGTGAAGCTTTTCCTCTTTTTTTCCCAAAAAGGCTGCAGAGGAATATTATTATCATTATCATCCATAAAGTCAATTCTTCCTTTCTATAAATATATTTCAGCTCTATAAATATATTTCAGCTTTTTTCAGCTTATTATCCCAATCGACCTTACATCCCAGGGTTTCGGCCAAAAAGCGGGCAGGGATCAGGATGCGGCCTTCCGGGGATAAGTAAGGGGGCGTTGGCAAGGGTTTTGCTATCCCATTGACACTGGCATTCATTTTGCCGACAGTCATGACCACCAACTTGTCACCTTTGCGAAAAGTTACGGTTTTGCTGGGATTATGCCAGTCAAAGGAGGCATGCAAAGCCTGACCGATAAAACGCAACGGCAAGAGCAGCCTATTGTCCCGTAAAAGCGGCGGCGAGTCCAGTTCCGCCGGATCATTGTTTACCTGAGCTTTTTTCTGTCCCACAAAAATGATAATACGGAAACCCTGGCCCAGACGGGCAGACAAGGCAGCAATCTGGTTTTGCAGCTGGCTCAACTTCTCCTGAGGCTTTTTAAAACTCTCTTCTACATATTTATCCGTCCAGGATTTAGTGACTAAAGGATCGCCGGCACTAGCAACTAAAATGGCTATAACCAGCAAGCTTAAGCAGACACAAAGTATCCTGG
>WRHF01000128.1 GCA_009783415.1 Clostridiales bacterium | reverse complement strand
ATGCGGGTAACTTTTCGCTTCGCGAAAACTATTGAACAAAATTCTTGTTTTTTATTTACGAAACGAGTTCGTAAGCTACTAACTTCTAACCTCTATCCTCTGGCTTCAAAATTCTGACTAAAAGAAGGCGAAGCCTGCTTTTAGTCAGAATTTTGAAGCCAGGCAGGGGAAAAGGGGTGTGATGGCGAAAAAATGTAATTATGGGGAAGAAGGAGTAAAAGATTAGGGAAATGGGGCTTGGTTGATGAATAATCAGGATAGTTTGGATAAATTGGTTAATATCAAAGGCAATCGCCATGGCCTTGTCTTCTATTTTAATACAAAAGAGGCTAATTTCCAAGAGCTATCTGTTGCTTTGGAAGAAAAATTATTGTCAAGCGGCGATTTTTTTCAAGGAGCTAAGTACTTTATCAGCGAGGATAGTGATTTTTCGGACAAGGAAGAGGCCGTCATATATCAAATATTGGAAAAATATAATTTACATAAAGGGGTAATACCAGCCAAAAAAGAGCCGCAGGATCCGCCTAATAGCGAAACAGCCTATTACCGCCTTGCCGGCAGTCAGGCTTTGTTTTTCACCCGCTCCTTCCGTTCCGGACAAAGTATACAGGCCGAGGGTGATGTGGTCATCCTGGGAGATGTCAATAATGGAGCCGAGATCATTTCAAGCGGCAGTATCGTAGTGGCAGGCAGTTGCCAGGGAATACTTCATGCCGGTTTTCCCGCCAACCGGGAAAACTATATTATAGTGCTTGCTTTAGGCCCTTCCCAACTGCGGATCGGCGACATCACCGCTTATTTACCGAAAGGCAAAACAGCCACCGGTCCGGAAATGGCGCTCTGCCAGGGGGAAGATTTGCAGGTGCTGCCCTATAATTCCCAGCAATTAGCTACTTTATTTCAAGCCCAAAGCGTGTGATGGCAATTGACAATTGACAATTGACAATTGACAATTGTGGATTGATTAGGGGTGGTGAGATGAAAAGAATTCTTATAAAATCAATTTTGCTCTTAATGGGGATTTTGTTTTTGTTTTGTGATTTTAGTTTTGCTACGGATTTGTCGGTTAGATATACTTACAATCTGTCGGATAGAATTACTTACAATAGGTATAATATTGTCCTGGTTGTTGATGCCAGCGGTTCTATGCGCAGTACTGATGGCAGCGGTTTGCGCTTTGATGCTATTGGGAAATTTGTGGCGCTGCTTGCCCATAGGGGGAATAGGGTGGGCGCTGTTGTTTTCAATGACGGTATTGTTTTTAAGCAGGAAATGACGGATATGGATGACTTTCCTGAGAAAAAATACCTTATTGGGAATATCAGGAATATTTCTCCCCGCGGTGATACTAATATTGGGAGGGGCTTACAAACAGCGGTCGATATGCTGAATACAGATAAGGATCCGAATCTTCCTTCCATAGTATTATTGCTCTCTGATGGCAATACGGATTTGCCGACAGAAGATGAGATAGCCTTGTCCTTAAGGGAAAAAGCGGACGCGGTTCAGATGATGATGGAATCGGACTATAAAGTTTTTGCGATCAGCCTTAACGCGGACGGCTCGGCCAATTCCGCCGAACTCTTGCAAATAGCCAATGCTACTTCCGGGGAGTTTGAAGAGGTTACAAAAGCGGCAGATTTGGATGCGGTATTCGCCTTGTATTATTTCCTGATCTACAATGCTATCGACTATCAAAATGTGACAAAAACATTTTCTTCCTCGGGGGAGATAGAGGGGACTTTTGAAATTCCTCCGGTAGGGGTGGAGGAAGTCAACATTGTTCTTTCCAGCAATGTGACTGATTATACGCTTACATCTCCGGATCGTTTCTATGCTAAAAACGAGATTGCTTCATTTGCCTATATAGCGGAATCCTATACCATAATCAAGATCATAGATCCTCTCCCCGGAAAGTGGGAATATTATTTAAAAGGTGTCCCGGGGGATAGTATCCAAATCAACATCGTCTATAATACCAACTTAGCCGCGGTTCTATCTATTGAACCCGAAATTTATAGCTATATGAATCAGCCCAAAAGTTATAACTATATGATGAATGACAATATTACAGTAAAGGTCAGGCTGGAGGAATCAGGCGAGAATATCACTCAGGAGCAATATCAGGATTTTCAAGCAACGCTTACCGTTACTGACGGAAAAGGTGAAACGCAGATATTTAGTATGGAGATTGTAAATAATGGTTATTTAGCATTAGTGCAAGATGACAGAAAAGTCAACACGGAGAATTTAGCTAGACGTACTGCTATTTCCTCTTTTGCATATGATTTAGCATTAACAAAAAGCGGCTCTTATACTTTAGAGGCAGAGGTTGCCGGGGTGGGTTATTTATTGGAGACGGAGAGTATTATCATCAATGTGGAAAATACTCCGCCGGCTTTTATTCAGAATATTGAAAAAACTATTAAACTCTGGCCGTTTGCCAAAAATGAAACGGAAATTGACCTTACTCCCGCTGCAAGAGATGAGCAGGATGCTGTCTTGAGATATGAAGTTGAATCAAGCGCTTTTAATAATGACGAATATTCCATTGACGGCGCCATCCTGAAAATGACCGGCTATAGCCTGAGCAAAGGCTTATTCAAAATAAGGGCAATTGATTCGGATGGCGCCTATTGCAATTTTGAGGTTTTGATCAAGACGGTAAATGTGACTTTTTGGGGAATGATGCTGCTGATTTTGGCAGCTTTGCTGGCCCTTGGCATAGTTGCCTTGTCGACCTGGATCTTATTACAAAAGCGCTTTTATGGGACCTGTTATGTTCAGCAATTCGATAACGAAGGAAACTACTATGAAGAACAAAGCTTTACCAAAGGGCGCGGGAGACTCAAATTATCAACATTTGAAATAGATAATATAGGTTTTAGGACAGATAAATGCTATTTCCAAGCAACAGGCAAAAGACACATTTTTCTCTGCATGAACGAATACGTTTACGGCGATGGAAGTATAGGCAAAAAATTCCACATAGACGGAGACAGATTTGGCGTAACAATAATGAAAGACGAATCAAGCGCCAAAGGAATCAGGGTAAAATTCCAAAGCCAACTACCTGATCCCTACAAGTGGACAGACTATTCAGATCTAAGATCTAAGATTTAAGATCTAAGATCTGGCCTAGGGACATATAATTGTGAATTGCTCAAGGAGGTTGTTTATGTATCAGAAGCTTTTATTGAACTGTGAGGGTGGTATTATTGACGCTACTCAGCAGTATGAACAGGATAATTGTGCCGTTGTTGCTATAGGCCTGGGCGGTACGGGGGTGGATTGCCTGAAAAACCTCAAGGCAAAAATCTATAACCGGGTCAAGGCGGATAATCCGGATTCCGCTGTTCCGGTATATTCGCATATCAAATTTTTGGCTCTTGATACAGATAAAACCGGTTTGGAAAGCAGTAATACCAAATCCTCGGAAATCAGCAGGATAAATATGGATACGGAGTTTTTTGATATCTCATATACAGGGGATATTACAGCCCTTCTCAAAGAAAGCGCCAATACCTTGGCTGCCAAGCCGGAGTATAAAGAGTGGCTGAAATATGAAGATATCAAAGTGCTTTCCGTCAAGGCAGGCGCCGGCGGCGTCCGCCAATTAGGCAGATATCTGATCATGGAAAAAGCTCAAGCCTTTGTCAGCAAAATCCGCAGTCTGATCATCCAGACAAAAACTGATCTTGTTTTGCCCAAAGTCTATGTTCATATCTTTTCCGGCCTGAGCGGCGGTACCGGGGCAGGGATATTTCTGGATATCTGTTATCTTGTCCGCGAGGCCCTAAGGCTTGAAGGAGATAATGCCTTTGTCTGCGGCTATTTCTTTTTGCCTGATGTCAATCTTGCAAAAAACCTGGACAATGAAACAGCCAGCTATGTGCAGGTAAACGGATATGCGGCCCTGGCGGAACTGGATTATTGCACTAATTTTGAGAGCAATGGCGATAAATGGTCGCAAAGATATAAAGGCATCGGTCTGGTGGAGAGCAAATACCCTCCCGTGGATATTTGCCATCTGATCACGGCCAAGGATGCCCATGGGGATCTGATCCCCAACTCCTATAATTATGCCATGAATGTCGTGACCGATTATTTTATGGATTTTCTGGTAAAAACGGATGAGATTTTTACCTTAAACTCGCATATAGCTAATTTTACCCAAAGAAAAGCAGGCTTGATCAAAGAGCATGGCGCCCGGTATGAATACTGTGTGCTTGGCGCTTCCAATGCCACCCTTCCCTTCAAAGAAGTGCTTACATACTTAGCGGCAAAAATGTTTGAAAGATTTGAAAGCATAAAAAAGGTTGTCCCGGCCAAGGCCCAAGTTGAGGAATTTGTCAAAAGAAATGCGCTTCATTATGACCCCTTGTTTTCTCAACTGGTGCAAGGATGCGATATGTCTTTTCCCAGACCTGATAACAGGTGGCAGGATGCAAGAGGAAGTGATAAATTAACCACAACCTGGTTTGATGACCATAGGGCAAGAGTAGAAGGGACAATGGGCAGGAATTTTGCTGCCTTGACCCGGGCCCTTGAGAATTACAGCCCCGTGGCGGACAGCAATTATAATGCGCCGCGGTCGGTCATCAGCAAGGTATTTACCGCTTTGCGCGCCTTGATGATCGATCCTGAGAAAGGGCCTTTCTTTGCGGCGGGGGTTTTAAGAAGTACAACCGGCGGTGATCTGATCGCGCTTGTTGACGGTAATATAGCCGAAGCCAGGGCAAAATTTCAGGCTCAAGCTGAAAATGAAGGACGGATAGAAAGAGCCAGAGAGCAGGCGCAAAGGGATTTCTTTGAGAATGCTAATATTCTTAACGGGGCAAAGAAATATGCCAAATACCGTGATTTGACCCGTCAACTGGTTATTTTGCGTACCCAAATGACGATTTTTGCCAAAATGGTGGATCTTTTGGAAATACTGCGGGTGCAACTGGCGGAACTGGCCAATAATTTTACGGATGTCTTTAAAGAAGTTATGAATTCCCTGATCAATACCTTTGCTGCCAATAGGGATTATCTGGAACACCTGATAGATGATACTGCGGCTTATGAGTATCCTTTGGCGCGGATAGCGGATTTAAAGGATAACCTGAATCAAACGATCAAATCAATGAGTATGCCGGATAAAATAAGGGATTTTATGACTGTTATGCTTGATCAAGAGGGGATAAAAGCTTGGATTTCCCTTAATGATAATGAAATTGCCAAAGCCATAACCAAGTATTTTACCAAGCTGTTCCATGATTATTCCCAAAAAACCATGACCGCTTACTTGCAGGATAAGTACAATACCAACGACCCTGCCCAAATCATCAGAATGATCCGGGAAGATATAATGAGCCGGCTGGATAGTAATGCAACTCCTCTGTTTTGGACTTCGCCGCTTTATCCCCTGGACAATGCCTCTAAAATCGGATATGTATCCGTTCCCGATACCTGCGAGGAGGTTATTAAAGCCGCGGAAGGACTTCAGGAAGCCAATCAAGAGCTTACAGTCAGGAAAACAGGCATCAGGGACCGGATTACGATTATGAGATGTTTGGTCGGGGCGCCTATATATGGCTATCAAGGCCTGCTTCAATATGAGAAAAACTCAATAAGTGATACCTCGGTCGGCAAGCATTTATATGAAGGGCGTAATTATCAAAATGATAGCGGTGAAATCTGCCGGGGGCGGGACTGGCGGGAATTGCCGTCCCCTTCTCCTTTTAGCATAATGAATGATCATAACAGCCCCATTCTCAAAGAAAAAGGCATAGCTGCCAAAGGATTGTATATAAAGGCAGAAGAAGCGGGAGTTATCACGCAGGTCGGGCCCAATGAATACGGAATCAAAATCATAGCCGGTCCATTTATCAAACAAGCCAAGTCAATTTATGATGAAGCTGTAATTAAATCCAATGAAGATAAAATCGAAGCCCAAAATAAATTGAGGGAAATGAAAAATAATCCGGAATATGAGAATGCGGTTCCGAAAATTGCCAATGATGGCTCGCCTGCCCTGCCGGAAATCAATAAACGCTTGGTTCGTATCGACCATTTTGCAGCTTCACCGCAGCTGCAAATTACTGTCAGTCAAGAATTGGAAAAAATTGGAAATATGGAATCTTGGATCAGGGAATTGGAGCCTAAAGTAGATAGGGATTTTAATGATTTTTTACTTGGCTTATTTACAGGCAGAATAGCATTTATTGCTCCTTTTCTTTCTTATGAAGATGAATTCGGCGTCAAAACTGTACTGTCGAGTCCCGACCTGCCAAAGGGGGGAGTTCCGCTTTATCAGGCTTTTGAGAATTATAAGGATTTGGAGCAAAAAGACAAAGAGACAATAAAAGAAGATGCAACGGCTCTTTTGAAAAACTCGCCGCTGCCTGCTATTGTTGAAGATTCCTGCCTGAAGCTGAATAAAGAGCTGGATGCCAAAAACCTCAAATATTTACTGGAGGAAGCAACCGCTGTTTTCCCCCAGGAAGTAAAGGCTGTGCGTGAGTTTTTGACCGAAGTGAGAGAAACCCTGGCCCGTTTTATGAGAAGGTATAGGGTTGATTTTGGGAGTTAGGAGTTAGGAGTTGGGCGTTAACTTCCTTCTGTGCAAAATAGCAAAATTGTAGGGGCAGACCCCTGTGTCTGCCCTGGAAAACGATATTAATCTGTATCTATATCCTGGAGGAATGGTTTTGTGGAAAAACTTGGAGAATTGCTGCATCAGGCTGTTGGTTTTTTGAAGAATCAGGATATTCGGGGACGGGATTTTTCCCGCCCCTATTATCCTGTATGTGTTCTTTATTTCGGCAAAACCGCTGCCCGTTATCATCCGGAGCTTTTGAGTGATATTAGGCTTGGCTGGGGCGGCGGGGTCGAACAGATGCGGTTTTATGTGATCAAAGATATGGATACCCTAGGCTTTAAAGACCCCGATTTGCTAAATGAGATCTCAAATCAAGCATTTCAAGAGCAGCTGACATTGTTGTTGTCGCAGCAAAACATATTTGAAGACATGTCGCGCCTGGCTCTATACTGCATTATCGATACCACGGATCTTAAATCGGGCGAGGAATTCGCCTCGTGGTATTTGGCGCTCGAAAGAATCAAAACGATTATTGGGGTTCCGATTCTCAGCATGCTGATGGTGATATTAAATGAAGGGATCGAATATACTGAAAATGCCGCGCAGATCAAAATAAAAATAGCTGAATTATATAAAAACAAGGATATCGGAGAGGTAGATTCCCATATCTATGATTCGGTTTTTATCTTCGGAAACAGGCTGAAGAATGGCGCTTTTGTCATGCTTGACCCAAGCGGGGACGCCTATAATGATTACAATTTATTCGGAGATACGGTTTTGCTGACAAATTCCTCGGACAGCGATCATCAGAAACGCAGATCCCGGCTTTATGGCAATAATAAGCCGGCTCTGACCGCAGCTTATGGGCATGTGCAAAAGCCCATGTATGAAATAGCTTTGATTACTTTAAAAAGTATCACAAAAAGGATTTTAGAGATGATCGACTCGCAATTGATCAGCGTTGATGTCCTGGCGGCGGCCTTGAAAATAAATAATGGGCGCTCGGATATTTACGAGCAATTATATTCCGAGATAAAACCCTTTTTGCCTGATGGGGATTTTCTGTCTTATCTTCCGGGAAAAATAGCAGCTGCCTCTTCTTATCCGGAAGCAGATAAGATTTCAGATGGCTGTTTGCAGGCATTTTTGGAAGCAAACCATTTTCAAATACTTAAATCCGAATTGTCAAGCCGTAAAGAAACCTTATCCGATAAGATAGCAAAACTGTTGGCTGATGCCCTTAACGCAGCCGGGCTTTGCCGGGGCTTGCCGGCACAAACCCTGGAAGCGGTATTTTTAAGAGCCGAAACAGGGTTATTTGATGCCGCTAACTTGAATGTCCGCATGGCAATTGAGGTAAAGGTAAAGGCTAAAATCGCGGAATATATGAAAGAAATAATAAACCAAGCGCTAGAAAATGCTATCGAAGAGGCCAAAGGCTGCTATAACGCTTTCAAATCGGTAATTGATGATTTGGATATGATCTATGTGATCGGGGAAGAAGGGATCAGAAAAAATCTGACATCAACATATCTGCCTAAAGTACAGCGTTTTTATAATGATGGGAACAAATTGAACAATTTATTCAGAAATATATTTTTGCTTTCCAACCAAAGAAGTGATATCCTGGATATACTGCTTGAGGCAATGAAATCATGTTTTGCCAATGATGATGATTATCAGCTTTCCTATTTTGATGAGTTAAGCAAACGGCTGGGTCATTTAGTGGATACTACTCAAGCGCAGGAATTTATTGGAAATGAGCTGATCAATAATCTGAGCGAAAGAATCAGTTTTTATTCCCGTAACGTTTTTCAGGAACGGGTTTTTGAAGCCTATTTCCTCAATACCAATACCAAAACCGGTGAAAATAAAAACCTCTTATATAAATATCTGGATGACCGGGAGATCCCTCCGGAAGTTGAACGCACTTTCTTTAACACCTGCAACAACGATAAAGCAGAATCAATCTGGTTTTACATCTTAACCGAAGATAATTTACAGAGATAGGTAACAATTATGAGATTTGAACTTGTTGATTTTGATAAAGACCATTATGCAGCAAATATCCAAAACTCGGGAGAGATGCTGAGGTGGGATACCAGGGGCTCTACCCATCACCTGATCATCCGGGCTGATTTTGGGGCGAATATCAGCTTTGATGCGGAATCTAAAACAACGATCGAAAAGTTTGACAATGCCCGGATCTTTTCCCAAAAGGAAATACGCTTCGATAATCAGGGAAACTATTTCCTTATGCTGCCAAAGAGTCATCTCAATAATTATCGCTTTAGGATTAGTCCCGCCGCCTACGGGGTTTTTTGCTGTGAATATGACAAAGACACGGATATATGCAGGCTTTATCTTCCTAATGAAGCCTGTCTTTATCAGTGCAATGTTGCAGCTTCTGTAATGATCTCAATTGAAAAGGAAAAAGCAAAAAAAGGTTTTTGGGGCTTGGCTAAAAAAGGCAGCGGCCCTACATCATATATCATCAATATTCCCCTGATCCCGAATTATACGGACGGACTGCTATATTATACCTATGACGGATATGCCTATCAGTTCCCGGTCACCAAAAGAATGTTGAATAAACCCCTTAGTATTCCTGCCCTGGATGATAAAGCGCCGCTGATCAAGGCTGCTCCAGATCATGGATATGTGGTAGTATCCGGTGATTAATGACTAAGGCGGTCTTCGACCGCAAGTATTCAGGATTCAGTATTCAGAAATCAGAATGCGGGTAACTTTTCGCTTCGCGAAAACTATTGAACAAAATTCTTGTTTTTTATTTACGACTCTACGCCGTAAGCTACTAAAAATAGGACTTAAGTGAGCAGAAAGGATAGGATGGTTATGTCTGGAAGGGTTATTGTTTGCCCATACTGCTTTGAGAAATTTGGCGATGA
>WRHF01000127.1 GCA_009783415.1 Clostridiales bacterium | reverse complement strand
AGAGGAAAGAGGACGGAGGAAAGAGGAAAGAGGAAAGAGGAAAGAGGATAGAGGATAGAGAAGAAGGGGCTGGAAAATATATGACGAATAATAGAAACCAAGAGGCTTTTACAGTGAGGAATTGTGAATCGTGAATTGTGAATTGTGAATTGATCAAAGAGGTGTTTTTATGGAGTTGGGTGTAGCCAGGAAGACGATTTTGGAGATTGGCCGGGAGCTGGCTAAAGATGGTCTGGTTGCCGCTACTAATGGAAATATCAGTATGCGTTTGGATGAAACAACCGTACTGATCACTGCTACGGGCAAGAATAAGGGTCGTATGCAGGCAGGTGATTTGCTTTTGGCCCGGTTTGGAGCATTGCCGCCCCCGGGGGCCAGTATGGAAACGGGTCTCCATTTGCTGATTTATCAAGCCCGGCCCGAAGTGCGGGCAGTTATTCATGCTCATCCCCCCAAGGCTACCGCTTGGGCTGCCGCCAACCTTATCCCCGGTGGGGAAGCAGATATCCTGCCGGAAATCGCCCTTAATCTGGGAAAAATCGGCCTGGCTGCTTATGCGGAGCCGGGCTCGGAAGCCTTGGCTCTGGCTGTACGGGAGGCTTTGGCTCAAGGGAATGCCGCTTTACTGGCCAATCATGGAGCAGTGTCCGTGGGCGATGATTTATGGCAAGCCTATGACCGCCTGGTCTTACTGGAACATTATGCCCAGACAATGCTTTGGGCTCACCTGCTGGGGGGAGCGAAGCCGCTGATGCGGAATTAAGAATGCAGAATTAAGAATGCAGAATTAAGAATTGTTGAGGTTTTTGTGGAGTAATAACGAGATGCAGGAAGTTTTGATGATCGCGAAAAAGGGGTTGTTATCCGGACTTAAAACACTTTGGACGCTGGCTAAAGTGGTGGCGCCGGTTTATTTTCTGGTTAGTCTCTTGGAGCTGACAGGTATTTTGGCTGTGCTGGCAGACTGGCTGCAGCCTTTCATGGCTCTTTTTGGCTTGCCCGGCCAGGCCGCACTGATCCTGGTGATAGGCAATTTTGTCAACCTGTTTTCCGCCATCGGAGCTATGGCCGCCATCAGCCTGACTCCCAAAGAAATCACCATTATAGCCTCAATGCTGCTGATTTCCCATTCTCTAATAATGGAAGGAGCAGTAGTAAAAAAAGCCGGAGCCAACCCCTTTTTCCACACCATACTACGGATCACTCTATCAGCTCTGGTAGGAGTAATATTCAATCAACTAATCAAATAAGTAACAAGAAACAGTTATTGTTACCTATTACCTAACCCGGACAAGCCGGAGTTTTGAGTAGGAGCAGGAATACAACGGCACGAAAATTTTGCCATTTTACGCAGGATTTCGGGAGTAAGTGCCTATTACCTACCCCAGATAAACTGGAAAAGCATTCAAAAACAAATTAGACACGGATTTACGCGGATTAAAAACGGATTAGCACGGATTTTTTTTTATTATAAAAAGTATTGAATTATTTTTATCTTTTCTTCAAAGCAATAGCACCTAAGTTTCTCATATTCTAAAGACAACAGCGAAAATCCGTTAAAATCTGCGAAAATCAGTGTCTAATTATTTCATGCATCATTTTGAATCTGCATCCTTGCAGGTCAATAAAGAGATGAGGTATATTTTGTGACTTTTTTTGTTCGAATTTGAGAGCTTAGTTCCTATTACCTGTTTTTCAAGGGGGGTAGAAAGAGGATGCTAACCTGGTTTTGGGAGACTTGCCTGGGTTGCGGTAAGAGTCTTTGGAGTATGGCTATCATTGTTGTGCCGCTGATGGTGGGGGTGGAATTTTTGCGCCATTACCAAATAATGGAAAAAATTGGCCCCGTATTTGCTTCCCCCTTGAAAAAGATCGGTTTACCTCAAGAAGCCGTATACCCGTTGTTTACGGGACTCTTTGTCGGTTTGCTCTATGGCGCCGGCTTGATCATCGAATCAGCCAATCAGGGTGAATTGACGAAAAAGCATTTATTTCTGCTCACCCTGTTTTTGGTAGTTTGCCATTCGGTGATAGAGGACTATGCTCTTTTTTGGGCTCTTGGGGCTAATATTATCCCCATTTTCATTCTAAGGTTTATTGTTGTGATTTTGGTGGTTTTTGGCGCCAACAAGCTTCTGAAAGAAAAGTGAAGATGGTCATACTTTAGGTGAGTTTTCCGCTTCAACCCTCAGTATCCGCATCCAATCCCTGCGCCCATATAATACACGCATGACAGATACTACTGCTTTCTCGCGGATAATAAAGAAAATAAGGTGACTCTTGGCAATGATCATTCGATAGCCTTTTGATGCTAAATACTCGTCCCGGACAAGAGGAATTCGAGCCGGATTTTCCTTCAGTGATTGAATTTTTTCATCAATCAGCGAAATACGGCGAGCCGCTGCGGCTGGATTTTGCAGATTGCCGGCTATATGCCGGTAAATTCCATGCATATCAGCTTGAGCGGGTTTCATGATTCGAATTCTGTAAATCAAGTTATATTCATCTTTCATGCCATATCCTTCCTCATATCGGAGATAAATTCATCGTAGTCCATGAAATCCCCGTTTTTTTCGGCTTCGATGGCTTCATCCAGCAGATGATATAACTCAGTGCGTCCGCAGAGTTTTTCATACGCTTCGATACTCAAAACAACCAAGTCGCCATGCCCATTCTTGGTGATGAACACCGGCTCCACTCGGGAATGGCAAAATTCAGAAACTTCATTATAATTGTTGCGCAGATACGCACTAGGTCTAATAGTTGGCATATTGAATGGGCCTCCTTTTCGTTTATAACAATATTATACCCGAATTCAGCTATCTTGTCAATCGGTTTAGCGGATTTTGTAAGAAAAAAACTGGAAAAAACTCTTGACAATTATTTTATAAAGTAATATAATTAGTTTGCCTAACGAAATAAAAGTGGCATCAAGCAAGCATGAACCTCCTAACAAAAGAGTATGTAGAAATGAAGACCATGAGGAATTAAGACTAATGTGCGGAATGAGTTTTAGGTTTTTAATTGTGAATTGTGAATTGAATCGAGGGTGAGTTAGTCCGTGGAAGATAATCAAGTAATGCCTACTGTCAGCGCCGTTCAAAAGGAAATGAGCCTGGCTTTGATGGAGTTTTATGATAACATAGTCCAGATGGAATCCATTTTGGTGGATTTTGGCAGCGATTATAATCTTTCAATCAGTGAAATCCATGCCATCGTAGCCGTGGGTTCGGTGCTGCCGCCCAATAATACCCTTTCCGGGGTGGCCTCCCAGCTAAAAGTCCGCCCTCCCAGCGCTACTGCCATGATGACCAAACTTAGCCACAAAGGCTATGTCCAGCGGGTGCGCAGCCAGCAAGACCGGCGGATGGTCCTGATCGAACTGACCCGCAAGGGCCGCTATGTTTATCTGATGTACCGGCGTTTTCATTTAAAAATGGTACGGGAATTGCTCCAAGACATGAATGAGGACGACAGCCATGTCCTCCTATTCGGCCTGCGCAAACTAAGAGACTTTTTCGCAGCAAAAGTTAGGGAAGAAGAAGAGTTAAGAACAGGTAATAGGTAATAGGTAATATAAAAGGGTTTCTGCAGCTGGAGGAAAGGAAGGTCAAGATATGCCATTTAAGATAACAGGACTAGGCAAGTGTTTGCCTAAGTTTGTTTTGGATAATCAAACCCTGGGACAGATGGTGGATAGCAGCGATGAGTGGATTTCTCAAATGACCGGCATCAAAGAGCGGCGGATCATTACCGATGAAACTATGCTGGAACTGGCTGCCGGGGCTGCCGCCAATGCCCTGATGGATGCCGGGGTCAGCGCCAGGGATCTGGATTTGATCATTTGTGCTACTATCAAAGGGGAAAATACCAGCCCGGCGCTTTCCTGTCTGGTGCAGAAAGCTATTGGCGCCTCCTGTCCCGCTTTTGATGTTAATGGCGCCTGCTCCGGCTTTGTTTATGCCTTGGATATTGCCTCCAGCTATTTTTACCGGCCCAGGTTGCAGAAAATACTGGTTGTCGGGGTGGACTTGATGTCGGAAATGCTGGACTGGACTGACCGGCAAACCTGTGTCCTTTTTGGTGATGGGGCTGCTGCTGCGCTATTGGAGAGAGGTGAGGGGGTAAAATCCCTTTTTGTGACGGCGGCCGGGGATGACAGTATGATCAAAATCCCAACCGACCGGGGTCATTCCCCGTTTTTGACAGTAGAGCCTCCGCTGATGTCCCTGACTATGGCCGGAAAAGAGGTTTTTAAATTTGCTGTGCATGCCATCAAAAGGGATTTGCAAAGAGCCTGTCAGGAGGCGGGCATTATCCCCCAGGAATTGGATTTGATAATTCCTCACCAGGCCAATAACCGGATCATCTATACGGCAGCAAGCGCCCTGGGTATCCCTTATGAGAAGTTTTTTCTCAATATCAATAAATACGGCAACACTGCCGCCGCCAGCATCCCCCTGGCCATGACGGAGGCCAAAGAAGCCGGACTGTTGAGCCCCGGAAAAAAAATAGCCCTAATATCTTTCGGCGGCGGCATGACTTCCGGAGTTTGCATTTTAGTATGGGAGTAAAAGTGTGGAGTGTGGAGTGTGGAGTGTGGAGTTTTTGGTTGTTTTTGCTTCGCAAAAACTATTATTTAATAAAATGCTTTGCGAAGCAAAGCTACAATAACTCCACACTCCACACTCCACACTCCACACTCCATGCACCACACTCCACACTCCATACACCACACTCCACACTCCACACTCCATACACCACACTCCACACTCAACTCACCACACTGGACTAATTAACTGCATAGCTATCTAATTGTTCAGCTTTTGAGGCTTGAATGAATATAGATATAATTTACACATAGGAGGAATGATTTATGGTTTTGGAAAATGTGAAAAAGATTTTGGCGGAATATAAGGATGATGCCGGTTTGGAAATTACCCCGGAAACAACTTTTGAAGAGCTGGAGCTGGATTCTTTGGATATTGTGGAATTGCTGATGAAAGTGGAGGAAGAATTCAATATAACCCTGGAAGCTGAAAGCCAGATGACCACCGTCAGTGAACTGGTGGCTAAGATCGAAGAGCAGCTGTGATCCTATGAATACTGTTGAATTTTGCCGTGCTTTGGGAATTAGATATCCCATTATCCAAGGGGGTATGGCTTGGGTTTCCGATGCCAATCTGGCGGCGGCGGTTTCCAATGCCGGAGGTTTGGGCCTTATTGCCGGGATGAATTGCGATAAGGAGCAGCTGCGTCAGGAGATTGCCGCAGCCCGGACGCTTACCGATAAACCCTTTGGTGTCAATGTGATGCTGCTGAGCCCTCATGCCGGGGAAGTAGCCCGGCTGGTGATCGAGGAAAAAATCCCGGTTATTACTACCGGAGCCGGCGATCCGGGCCTTTTTATGGCAGCTTGGCTTGCGGCAGGGATCAAGGTGATTCCGGTGATCCCTTCTGTAGCTTTGGCCAAACGGGTAGCCCGGATGGGAGCTTTTGCCGTAGTAGCCGAGGGCGGCGAATCCGGCGGGCATATTGGAGACTTGACTACTATGGCCCTGCTGCCTCAAGTTTGCGATGGGGTGGATATCCCGGTGATTGCCGCCGGGGGCATTGGCGATGGCCGGGGTCTGGCTGCGGCCATGATCCTGGGGGCGGCGGCGGTGCAAATGGGCACCCGTTTTATGGTAGCCCGGGAATGCACCATTGATCATGGCTATAAAGAAAAGATCCTCAAGGCTTCTGATACCGGCACCATGGTGACAGGACGGCGGCTGGGTCATCCTGTCCGCCTGCTCAAAAATGCTTTTGCCCGGGAACTTTTAGCCAAGGAATATGACAGCAGTATCAGTAATCAAGAGCTGGAAAACATGGCTGCCGACAGCCTGCGCCGGGCAGCCAAAGAGGGAGATCTGGGCGGCGGCAGCCTGCTGGCAGGGCAAATTGCCGGCCTGATAAAAAAGGAGCAAACCGCAGCGGAAATTATTGATGAGGTTATGGCCGAAGCGGAAAAAGCAATGCGTAATTCGCAATTCGCAATTCACAATTGTTGAAAAAGGGAGGTTTATTAATATGAGAGAAATTGCTTTTTTGTTTGCCGGTCAGGGGGCTCAGTATCCCGGGATGGGGCAAAGTCTTTGGGCTAATTCTCCTAAAGCCCGGGAGGTTTTTGAAATGGCGGATCAAGAGCGTCCGGGTACCAGTCAGCAATGTTTCAGTGGGGATAAAGCCCAGCTTTCGGCTACCATCAATACTCAGCCTTGTGTTTTTGCCGTTGATTTGGCGGCAGCTGCCGCCTTGGAAGAGCAAGGTTTACGCCCCGGCGCCGTGGCTGGTTTTAGCCTGGGGGAGCTTTCCGCGGTTACTTTTGCCGGGATGCTTTCTTATGAAGAAGGCTTTAAATTGGTGTGCAAAAGGGCACAGTTTATGGATGAAGCCGCCCGGGAAAACCGGGGGGTAATGGCTGCCATTTTGAATGTGCAAGGCCGGCTGATCGAGGAAATTTGTGCCAATTATGAGGATGTTTGGCCGGTCAACTATAATTGTGAAAGTCAAACCGTCATTGCCGGGGGTAAGGAGGATGTGCTGCGAGTTTGTACGGAAATAACAAAAGCCAGGGGGAAATCCATTATGCTGCCGGTGAGCGGGGCATTTCATTGCCGTCATATGGAAAAAGCCGCCCGCAATTTAAAGGACTATCTGGAAGACATAAATGTGAGTGATCTCCAAACTGAGGCCTATTCCAATTATACTGCCGGTCCATATGTCAGTTTTCGTTACAAAGAGCTGCTGACCCGGCAAATGATCAACCCGGTACGCTGGCAGCATACCATGGTTAATATGTACCAAGCCGGAATTGATATTTTCATTGAGGTGGGCCCGGGCAAAACCCTCAGTAATTTAGCCAAGAAAATCGTGCCTCAAGCTGAGGTATACAACCTGTCCGAATATGATGATCTGGGAAAGATCGTAGAGGCTTTGAATGCCCGGAAGATAGAACCCCCTCCGGCTGCTTCCCCTGACGACTCTTCCTGCTTCCCTCCTAGCAAAGAGAACCACCCCTACCGGTTACGCCGGCCTTCTTTGGGAGGAGGACTGGTATGCTAAAGGGAAAAACCGCCCTGATCAGCGGAGGAGCCAGGGGTATTGGCGCTGCTATTGCCCTGGAGCTGGAAACCCAAGGAGCCGAAATCATTACTTTGGATCTGAACTCCGCGGGCGTTTCCTATCAGGGAGATGTGGCGGACTTTGCCCAAATGAAAGAAATTGTGGGTCAAATAAGAAAAAGTTCCCCCATGATAGATATTTTGGTAAATAATGCAGGTCTGACCTGTGATAATTTGCTGCTGAGAATGAGCGAAGCCGATTTTGACCGGGTGACGGATGTATGCCTGAAAGGCGCTTTTAATTTAACAAAACAGGTACTGCCCCTGATGCTGAAAAAGCGCTGGGGGCGGATCATCAATATCACCAGTATTGTCGGACTAACAGGCAATGCCGGCCAGGCCAATTATGCCGCAGCCAAAGCCGGATTGATCGGCCTGACCAAAAGCCTGGCCAAAGAGGTAGCCGGGCGCAATATTACCTGTAATGCAATTGCTCCCGGTTTCATAGAAACAGAGATGACAACTGTATTAAGCGAGGCAGCCAAAGCTCAGCTCTTAGCCCAAATCCCCGCCAAACGCCCCGGCCACCCCAATGAAGTAGCAAAACTGGCAGCTTTTCTAGCCAGCGAGAACGCTGCTTATATCACAGGCGAGGTGATCAGGATCGATGGCGGATTTGCCTGTTAAAAGTTAGGAGTTAGGGGTTGGGAGTTGGGAGTTAGGAGTTAGGAGTTAGGAGTTAGGAGTTATTGTTATTTTTGCTTCGCAAAAATTTCTAATATTAAAAGTGCATTTTGTCCTCTAATTGTGATTAATACCTATTAGACACAAAGTGTCAATAAAAAACAAGAATTTTGTTCAATATTTTTCGCGAAGCGAAAAGTTATCCGCATTCTGATTTCTGAATACTGAATACTGAATCCTGAATCCTTGCGGTCGAAGACCGCCATTGGCAGAGAAGTGAATCGCACCCAACATCTCTTACTTCTAAAATAAATAAAACGCAGAGCGTTTTTTCAATAACTCCACACTCCACACTCCACACTCCACACTATTCATACTAAAAAGTAAGAGGTGAATCTATGAACAGTCTACCTAGACGAGTAGTAGTAACCGGCCTAGGAATAATCTCCCCCATAGGCTTGGATATCCCCAGCTATGAGGAGGGGCTCTTTGGCGGGGTTTGCGGTGTCGGGCTTATTAGTAAATTTGATACTGCAGATTTTAAGGTAAAGATCGCCGCCGAGGTCAAGGGTTTTCAGCCGGAACTTTATTTGGAAAAAAGTGAGATCAAGCGGACTGATCTTTATGCTCAATATGCCTTGGCTGCTGCCGGCCAGGCTATGGAGGATTCTGCCTTGGCGGGCAGTATAGAGCCGGAGCGCCTGGGAGTTTATGTCGGATCCGGGGTTGGCGGGATGTTAACGTCTTTGCAGGAAAATAGAAAATTTTTCCAATCTGGCCCTCGTAAGGTTTCCCCTTTTTATGTGCCGATGATGATCGCCAATATGGCTTCCGGTCTTATAGCTATCAAATATCAGGCCAAAGGCTGCACCTTGCCGGTGGTAACGGCTTGTGCCACCTCCAGCAATGCCTTGGGCGAGGCTTATCGCAATATCCGGGAGGGCTATAGTGACGCCATCATCGCCGGAGGTGCGGAGGCTACTATCAATCCTATGGCTATGGCGGGATTTACCAATTGTCTGGCTTTGACCACCTGTAATGAGCCGGAAAGTGCTTCCATTCCTTTTGACAGGCGCCGGGACGGTTTTGTAATGGGCGAAGGCGGGGCGATCCTGATCCTGGAGGAATACAGCCGGGCCCGGGGGCGGGGCGCCAGAATTTATGCCGAGATCATGGGTTATGCCAATACCTGTGATGCCTATCACATGACAGCCCCGGCTCCGGATGGCAGCTCTATGATCCGCTGCATGAAGCTGGCTATGGCAGAGGCGGGCGTTACCTCTGCGAGCAGAATTTATGTCAATGCCCACGGTACCGGTACTCCCCTTAATGATAAAGCGGAAACTCTGGTTATCAAGGAAGCTTGCCGGGAGCAATCGGATCATTTATTGGTGAGCTCCAGCAAATCCATGATCGGACATATGTTAGGCGCAGCCGGAGCTGCCGAGGCCATAGCCTGTATTCTGGCTTTGAAGCGGGATGAGGTCCCGCCGACAATAGGCTACAAAGAACCGGATCCGGAATGTGATTTGGATATTGTACCCAATCAAAAACGAACTTTCACGGCGGATTTCGCTTTGTCAAATTCCATGGGCTTCGGCGGACACAACGCTTGTTTGGCTTTTGCAGAGGTCAGAGGCTAGAAGACAGAAGACAGAAGACAGAAGACAGAAGACAGAGGACAGAGGACAGAAGACAGAAGACAGAAGACAGAAGACAGAAGA
>WRHF01000126.1 GCA_009783415.1 Clostridiales bacterium | reverse complement strand
TAGACCCCAAATAGCCTGCACCAGAGCTCAGGCAGCGATTATAGTAGCTGATTATATCAAGGCATATCTGGCGGAATAGAACTTACAGTTCAGCACGAGATGGATATTATTCCGCATGTTTATATTGCTTTTTAACAAAAATACTTTATAATATAAGTATGAAGGCAAATGATCCAGGCAAAAAGTACGAATCAGCTAAAATCCCCCCCCGGCAGCAAACTGCGGAAGGCGGGGCTGTTCAAGCATTGCCAATAGCAAAAACTGATGGCCCTGATTCCCTCAATGGCGGCCTGTTTTATGAGATAGAATACAATTCATCTCCCTGGGAAGGCGTTGGCAGATTTGTGCCTAAGCCGCAGAAAATCGAAGCGCCGCCCAAAGATGAGATCCGGGAGCTTTTTTATGCGATGCGGGAGATAGCCAGGGTTAACAGGACCTTGTTTTTCAGCCATTCCAACGCTTATGACCGAAGGGTCCGGCAGGAAAATTCGCGGATCTTTTATAAACAAGCCCTGTTTATGAAAGACTTCGTCGATCACTATACCGCAAAAGCCCCCTATTCATCCCCCTTTCCCTCCTATCAGATGATGGGCTATGAGCAGCTTCGAACCTATTTTACCTGGCGGACCCAGGTCAGGCAGGGAAATGTTGCCGATACTTCTATCGCCTATGCCTTTCTTTATATTTACGAATTGCTAAATAATATAGGGGTGGAGGATCCCGCAAAAGGCTTGGATAAGCTGATGTTTTTCTGGAAGGCTTTCCGGAAACATAATAAAGCCATTGATAAGTATGTATTAGCCTGGCTGAAAGACTATCATATTTATTATCAGCTGCCCCGCTCCTTCAAAGAATTCATCACCCAAAAGGATCTTACCCGATACTATCCTTCGATCCTGGATACAGATGATAGTTTTGATTTATTCGCTGCCATCTCCAGATACGATATCGGAAAATCTTCTTTTTATAGCGGAGATAATATCCGCCTGAGTAAAGATTGTTTCCACTTCATCATTGAAAGGCTCCGGCAAGTTTTTCAAGATAAGCGCAGCGATTTTGATGAAACGATCTTTCAGCCGGCCAAGAAAATGTACTATTGGCAGCCATTTAAAGAAGCGCTTTTTTATCACTGGCTGAAACCCCCGGACAGACAGGTTGTATTGTCGGAAAATGAAATCTATATCTGCAGCAAACACACCTGGTATTGGAGCAATGGCATTACAACAGAGGCAGCCAGGCAGCTTGTCAGCTATATCATAAAGCAGATGGAATCGGTTTTACGAAAGCTCACGGGATACAAGTATAAGCTCACCGCTGATATCACCAACCTCAGCCATGCAGCCAAAGACAAGTTCTATATGGTGGGCCTGCGCCCGGAAGCATTTGTAAGCGAGACTACTACGGAGTTTTATAAAGAACTCACAAAAACCATTGTCCAAGTAGATCATTCAGCCCTGACCAGGATCCGGCAGGAGGCCCTGATCACTCAGGAAAAGCTGATTGTACCCGAGCAAAATGAACAACTTTTACCAACAGATCCTTCCCTTTCCGGCATAGAAGAACCTCCCCTTTCGCCACTATCCTTTACCTCCTATGAACATGAAACACTAACAGAAAATGAGAGTTTTGACCCAATCTCAAAACTCAAAACTCAAAACTCAAAACTCAAAACTCAAAACTCAAAACTCGGGCTGCAAAGCAGCCCGCAAAGCAGCCCAACAGATATCTGGAATGATTTCAAAAATGTCCTGAGTACCCTGGAAATAGAGGCGCTGGCCTTGATTTTGGCCGGTAATCTGAATCTAAAGCAATTTGCCGATGAAAACGGAGTTATGGTAGAGGTTTTAATTGAGGGAATCAATGAAAAAGCTATGGACTTTATCGGAGATAATCTGATGGACGAGGAATTCAGTTTATATGATGATTATAAAGATCAAGTAAAGGAATTGATAGGGTGAATACAGCTAATCAAGTACCGACAAGAATTGCGAATATTCTGATAAATGCCTTAAAGGGCGGCGTCGTCCCCCGGGTGGGGCTCGAATATATTACAGTAGGCCGCAGCCAGGAAATTGCCGCTATCCTCCACGATATTGAAATGATCGCAGACGGCAGCGCCTCTTTCCGTTTCATTGTGGGAAAATATGGAAGCGGAAAGAGCTTTTTGCTTCAGACGATCCGCAACTATGCTACCGCCAAGGGTTTTGTGGTGGTGGATGCAGATCTCTCGCCGGAACGCCGCTTTGCCGGGACCAAAGGGCAAGGGCTGGCCACCTATAAGGAATTGATCCAAAATCTTTCCACAAAGGCAAAGCCTGATGGCGGCGGACTGCCTTTGATCCTGGAAAAATGGATCTCCGGAATCCAGGCAAGTGTTAAAGCTCAGACAGGTAGCAGCGGAACTGAATTCGACGACCTGGTAGAAAGGCAAATCTATGCGGTAGCAGGCTCCCTGGAAGGAATGGTCAACGGCTTTGAGTTTGCCAAAGCGGTGGTCAGATATTGGCAAGCCTATAGACAAAATGACCCGGCCAAAAAATCCCAGGTCTTGAAATGGTTCCGGGGGGAATACCCATCCAGGAGGGAAGCCAAGGCCGATTTGGATATCAATTTTATTGTCAGCGATGAAACCTGGTATGACTTTCTCAAGATATTGGCCGCTTTCCTGGTAGGGGCTGGCTATCAGGGCCTTTTAGTCCTCATAGACGAGCTGGTTAATATCTTCAAAATACCAAATTCCATCACCCGGGCCAATAATTACGAAAAAATCCTCACTATCTATAATGATGTGCTGCAAGGCAAGGCCAGGCATATCGGTTTTCTAATGGGAGGAACCCCCCAGTGTATCGAGGATAAATACAAAGGAATATTCAGCTACGAAGCCCTGCGCTCCCGCCTGGCGGAGGGGCATTTTGCAAGCGCCGAAATCAAGGATCTTTCTGCTCCCATTATCCGACTGGCGATGTTATCCCAGGAGGAAATGTATATCCTGGTGGAAAAACTGCTTTTTATCCATGCCCGGCTCTACAATTACACTCCGGCCTTATCCCATGATGATTTGCTCTACTTCCTGACCGTGGAATATAACCGGGTAGGCGCCGGGACCCATATCACCCCCCGGGAAATCATCCGGGATTTTATCGAACTGATCAATATCCTCCACCAAAACCCCCAAAAAACCGTCTCCGACATATTGGGAGACAACAGCTTTGAAATGGCCAAAGGGGGGGTGTCTGATGAAGATATTCATAGTGAGTTTAGGGAGTTTGAGGTATAAAGATGATGGACTTATTCAACCGGCTTGCTCCTTTTATTCAGGATTTTATTTATCAAAATAAGTGGGAGGAATTGCGGGGGATCCAGGTTGCGGCTTGCGAGGTTATTTTTGACAGCGATGATAACCTGCTGCTTTCTTCCGGTACGGCCAGCGGAAAGACGGAGGCGGCTTTTTTGCCGGTATTGACTGATTTATTTAACAGACCGTCAAACTCGGTGGGGATCATCTATATATCGCCTTTGAAAGCCTTGATCAATGACCAGTTCAAGCGGCTGGAGCAGTTGCTGCTTGATTCTAATATCCCGGTTTGCAAATGGCATGGGGATGCTTCGCTTACGCAAAAGAATAAATTGATCAAAAACCCCCAAGGGCTGCTCCAGATCACCCCGGAATCCCTGGAGAGCCTGATCACCAATAAGCGGGGCGCCTGCCTGACGATGTTTGCTGATTTACGTTATGTGATCATTGACGAAGTTCATTATTTTATGCGGGATGCCAGGGGCCTGCAGCTGCTCTGCGTTTTGGAGCGCCTGCAGCAATTGACCGGGATCATCCCCCGCCGGATCGGCCTTTCCGCAACCTTGGGAGATGTTTCCCTGGCCCAAAACTGGCTCAATACCGGCACATTCAGGCCTTGCGCCGCTCCCGTCACCAACGAAGGCAAAAGGCGGATAGGACTGCATGTCGAGCGGTTTGTTAATTATGCCGATGAGCGGGATACGGAAAATAATGATGCCGGTGATAATACAATAAGTACAAACGGTGATAGCGGCGACCGGGAGCATTATGAATATCTTTTTCAAAAGACCCTGGATAAAAAAACCATTATCTTTACCAACAGCCGGGAAGAAACCGAGCTGGTCATGGCTAATTTAAAACAAATCGCCCTGGCAAATAAAGCCCCCGATGTTTACCGGGTCCATCACGGCAATATTTCGGCCCTGATCCGGGAAAGCACCGAGGATGAAATGAAAGCCGCGGATGAAAAAATCGTCACCGGCGCTACCGTAACCCTGGAGCTGGGTATCGACATCGGCTCCCTGGATCAGGCTGTGCAAATCGGCGCTCCCCTCACTGTTTCCAGCTTCGCCCAGCGCCTGGGCCGCTGCGGCCGGAGGGGACAAATACCCCAGCTGCTTTTTACTTTTGTAGAGAGTATCAAAATAAATCCCGACGACACCCTTGGCCCTGTCAACTGGGAATTTATCCGCACTATTGCCATTATTGAGCTCTATACCAAAGAACACTGGCTGGAACCGATCCCGCCCCAAAACCATGCCTATAATCTCCTCTATCATCAAACCATGAGCTGTCTCAAAAGCAACGGGGAAATGTCCCCGGCAGGACTTGCCCAGGCAGTTCTTTCCCTGGGCTGTTTCAAAAATATTCCTCAAGCTGATTATAAGCATCTGCTGCTTCATTTGATAAATATAGAACAGCTGCAGCGCACCGAAAACGGCGGACTGATTATCGGACGGGAAGGGGAAAAAATTGTCTCCAGCCACAAATTCCTCACCGTATTTTTGTCCACCGATTATTTTCTGGTCAAGGATGAGAACCGCACTATCGGTACGGTAGATAAGGTCTATCCCGTGGGCACCCATTTTGCCCTGGCGGGGCTGGCCTGGGAGACGGTGGATGTCAATATCAAATCCAAAGTCATCTTCGTCAAACCGGTACCGGGGATCTCGGTCGTGGACTGGAATGTGAATTTTGCGATGGAGCTGCATACCGTGCTTGTCCGCAAAATACGCAGCACCCTGAAAACAAACGGCGCCTACCTCTATTTAAGCCCCCGCTGCCGGGAACGCTTAAGCGAAATCCAATATATCACCAGAAACAGCGGCATCCTGGACAACCTGGTGACCCCGCTTTCCGAGAAAAAATATGCAATATTCCCCTGGGTAGGGACCCGCCAGCTGATGACCCTTCATTATGCTCTGCTAAACCTGCAAATCAAAAGCAAATTGCCCTGGATCACCTGTGTTTATCTGGAAGTGATTTTCAGCGGGAGCCAAGAGGAGCTGGAAAATATCATCACAGATATCCTCCAGTCGGATCTCGACCTCTATGACCTTCCCCTGCCCGAAAAAGTCCAGATCGAAAGCAAATACAACGAATTCATCCCCTTTGACCTTCTGCGCAAGCAATTTATAGAGGATTATCTGGATTTTGAAGGCCTAAAGCAGGCTTTGCCCGCAAGTATTCAGGATTCAGAAATCCCTAATCCCTAATCCCTACCCCAGATAAACTGGAAAAGAATTTAAAAATTAGACGCGGATTTGCACGGATTAAAAACGGATTAGCACGGATTTTTTTTATTATAAAAAGTATTGAATTAATTTTTATTTTTCCTCAAACAACAGCACCAAAGTTCCTCATATCATCAGACAACAGCGAAAATCCGTTAAAATCCTTAAAATCCGTGTCTAATTATTTCATGCATCCTATTAAATCCGCATCTCTACAGGTCAGTCAAGAGATGACGCATATATTATGACTTTTTTTGTTCGAATTTTAGAGCTTAGTTCCTAATCCCTTGCGGCGCAGCCGCTTTAGTAATTGACTTGAGAAGGATTAAGGTAAGAAATGTTATTACTATACCGACGGGCAAGGCAAGGATTATTAGGTTGGGATTGATAAGAGCAAATAAACCGGCGATCACATAACTGATAATCGAGAGCACTGCCACCGTGATAGCATAGGGCAGCTGGGTCGAGATATGGTTGATATGACTGCATTGAGCGCCGGTTGAGGACATTATAGTCGTGTCGGAGATGGGCGAGCAATGATCGCCGAAAATGGCGCCGGCCAGGCAAGCGGAAATAGAGAGAACAAGCAGCGGGTCGGAGGCAGTGAAGACGCCGACAATGATCGGGATCAAAATTCCGAAAGTCCCCCAAGAAGTGCCGGTCGCAAAGCTGAGAAAAGCGGCGATAATAAAAATGATCACCGGCAAAAAAGAAACAAAACCGGCGGCGCTGCCCTCGATCAGACCGGCTACATAAACATCCGCGCCGAGCATACCGGTCATAGCGGAGAGGGTCCAGGCAAAAGTAAGGATCAAAATAGCCGGCACCATGGCCGCAAAGCCTGCAGGCAGGGCCTCCATGCACTGCTTAAAACTGAGGACCCGGCGGCAGAGAAAGTAGATAAAAGTAAAAAGAAGAGCAATGAAAGAACCCAAAGGCAATCCCAGCGAAGCGTCACAATCGGCAAAAGCTTCAATAAAATTAACGCCTTCAAAGAAACCGCCGGTGTAGACCATACCGCTGATGCAGGCAATGATAAGCACAATAATAGGAACAACAAGGTCAATAACCTTGCCTTTTGAGGAAATGGCCTGCTCCGAAGCATCCGTATAGGGCCGGTCCCCGGTGGTGAAGAGGTCGCCATTTTCCTGGGCGTTTTTCTCATGCCTTTTCATAGGGCCGAAATCAAAGTTCAGGGCGATCAGCCCGATGATCATGACAAAGGTCAGCAGGGAATAAAAATTATAGGGTATGGCTCTGACGAATAAGGTCAAACCGGCAAATCCGGCGACGCCGGCGACCGCTGCCGCCCATGAGGATATAGGGGCGATCATGCAGACCGGGGCAGCTGTGGCATCGACCAGATAGGCAAGCTTGGCCCGGGAGATTTTATGAGTATCCGTGACCGGCCGCATTACATTGCCAACGGTAAGGCAGTTGAAATAGTCGTCGATGAAAATAAGCAAGCCGAGGACAAAAACAGAAAGCATAGCGCCTCGCCGGCTCTTTATCCTTTTGGCCGCCCACTCGCCATAGGCTATACTGCCCCCGGCTTTGTTGATCAGAACAACGATTACTCCAATAATTACCAGAAATATGAGTATTCCCATATTCCAGGAATCGGAGAGGCTGGCAATAAAACCGTCCTTAAACATAGTCACCCAGGCCCCGGTCAGATTAAAGCCGGCATTGAAAAGCGCACCTATCAGGATCCCGACAAATAATGAACTATAGACTTCTTTGGTAATAAGAGCCAGCGCGATAGCGACTACGGGCGCAACCAGAGCCCAGATGGTTCCGTACATGCTGCTTAACGCTTCCTCTTCGTCGGTGGTGGCTGCCGCCGTGACAGTCAGCACTACGATCAGCAGCAAGCAAATAGCCAGAGTTATTAAGAGGCGTTTTGGGTTGATTGTACTACGCATATATATTCCCCCTGTGCTTTTTTAGTTTGGAAATATCATACCATTATTTTAACCAAAACACAATAAAGGGATTGAAAATACTTCGCAAATTTTATTATTCTATTTTACATACATTTTACATTCCTTTTACACTTTACGGATATTTTACATAGCCGTTCTTTGTTAAATTATAATTAAAAAATAAATTAATAATAAGGAGAACGGCTATGAAAAAAATATTTATATTTACCTTGATGCTTGTTGCTTTACTTACTTTAAGCGCTTGCGGCGGCGGCAGCGGAAAATTTGATGCCGGGAAAAATATCTCTATTGTGGCCCGTGAGGACGGCAGCGGGACCAAAACTGCATTTATGGAAATTATCGGCCATAAAGGCAAGGCTGATCCGGTAAATGTTATTATTCAAACAGGAACCGCCGGTGTCCTGGCCGAAGTAAAAGGCAATCCGGCGGCAATCGCCTATGAAAGCCTTGGCTATGTCACCGATGATGTAAAAATGCTCAAGGTTGAAGGGGTAGAGGCTACGGTCGCCAATATCAAAAACGGAACATATAAAATTTCCCGTCCTCTCTCGATCATCTATCAATTACCTAATATTACCGATGAAATAAATGCGGCGTTTTTTACCTTTCTCCAAT
The DNA here is from genome assembly GCA_009783415.1 of Clostridiales bacterium. Lineage (GTDB taxonomy): Bacteria > Bacillota > Dehalobacteriia > UBA4068 > UBA4068 > WRHF01. The sequence goes on along the minus strand of WRHF01000126.1, from coordinate 1,504 downwards.
CAGGCAATGCCCAAAGAATCATCTCTGAAGAGGGCTATGTTTCGCTTCTTGACAACAGTGCGGACTATACGATCAACGGCGCCCTCTCGGGCAGCATAGATGTCAGCGGCTCGACTTCACTTCAGCCCCTAATGATAAAACTGGCGGCGGCTTTTGAAAATCTCCAGCCTAATATCAAAATCAATGTATCAGGCGGCGGCAGCGGCACCGGTTATAAAAACGCCGATGAAGGCGTATCGGAATTTGGGATGATCAGCGAAGAATTTAACCCGGAAAAAGCTCCCTCATGCACTTATTATGAGGTCTGCAAAGACGGTATTGCCGTAATTGTCAATAAAGCCAATCCGCTTAGCAGCATAACCATGGATCAGCTTAATAATATCTACGACGAAGAAGTAACTACTCCAATCAAGTGGAATGATATCAACTAAGAGTACCCTCAAACTGTATTACATGGGATTTCTCCTTAAAATATGTATATCCTCCGCCTTTGGCGGAGGATATACATAAACTTCAGCCGGGTTTATCTCCAAAGAGGATGGCCATTACTATGAATAAAGCTTATCGTTTTATCAAAGCAAGAGACAACATTATGCGGGTTGTCTTTTGGTTTTGCGCTGTTTTCTCTATTCTGGCCCTCAGCCTGATCTGTGTTTTCTTATTTGCCAACGGATTACCATTTATTGGCAAAATAGGCCCCGCTAATTTCTTTGGCGCCAAGTGGAACCTGGCAAGCAGCGCTTATGGTATCCTGGCTATGATTGTGGCTTCCCTCTATGTTACGGCGCTGTCGACCCTGATCGGCATCAGCATTGGGTTATTAACTGCAGTCGGTCTCTATAAATTCTGCCCGCCAAAGGCTGTCGCCCCCATCAGGCAAATGATAAACCTCTTGGCCGGCATCCCCTCGGTTATTTACGGATTGTTCGGGATGATCCTGATTGTCCCCTTTCTAAGGGATAATATTTCCCCCGGCGGCGTCGGTTACGGCATCCTTGCTGCCAGTCTTGTGTTGGCGATCATGATCTTGCCGACTATTGTCAGTGTCAGCCTTGATGCCATGAATGCCGTCCCCAAAAGCTATCACGAGGGCGCCCTAGCTTTGGGGGCCACCGATGAACAAAGTGTCTTTAGGGTGATGCTTCCCGCCGCCAAAAGCGGGATCCTGGCCGCTGTTGTGCTTTCGATAGGGCGATCCATCGGCGAAACAATGGCTGTGATCATGGTTATCGGCGGTTCGCCTGTCATGCCGAACAGTCTTTTTCAATCGGTCAGGACCCTGACCGCCAATATTGCCATGGGCGCCACCGAACTATCAGGCGACGCCGCCACCGCCCTGGTAGCAACCGGGGTGGTACTGTTTTTCTTCACCCTGCTCTTGAATATCAGCTTTTCCCTTCTGAAGGAAAAAAGCAGTTGAATGAGAGTGGAGAGTGGAGTGTGGAGAGTGGAGTTAGGAGTTAGGAGTTGAAAAGTCATAATATATACGTCATCTCTGTTTTGA